>LFTP01000215.1 GCA_001513395.1 Clostridia bacterium DTU080 | reverse complement strand
TGGTTGAGTGGTGAGGGCTTCTTTCAGCCCTCCGGCTCGGCAGACATGCCGGGCGCACGAGACAACGGGCAGTGTCGCCCGCCAAACCGCTCGCTAGCATTGACGAGGAGACTGCTGCCACTACATGGGCGTGTATCGACCTAGACAGATCCGGCTGGCAGGGGCGCATGAAGACATCCCTGTCTCATGGCACGATGTCGGGTGTTTGAATGGAAAACGTCGGAGACCATCCGGTACGGCAGTGCCATGATCGTCTCCATGGTGATCCGGCGGGGTCACACCATCCGTGATGCTTCACAGCATGACCAAGGAATGGCTGCTTGTTCGGAGCAATACCCCCGACCATGAGCAAACCAAAACAAACTGACAGTATCGCTGACAAGGAATCGTGCGCTATAATCACGCTAAAGCGCCGTTGAAGCTTACACCGAAGGGGTGCACAAGGGGCGGGTTTAGCCCTTCCGCATCCGGCCGCACAGCAATAGCCGCTGATCATCAGGCGCTAACATGTGACGACGATCATGAAGGGCGGTTTGACGGAGCGGGACTCCTTCATGTCAATCAAGCCAGAATCGAGGTCACTTCAGTGAACAGCATAGAACGCGTAATGACAACTCTACAACACCGAGAACCTGACCGGGTACCCGTCTATCCGTTCATGAACGGCATCTCCCGTACTCTGGTCCATGCCAGCTATCCTCTTTGGGCCACCGATGCCGACGTGGCGGCTCAGGCCCTGATCAAAGTGACGGACGAGCTGGGACTTGATATGATCTGTACGCTCATCGACCTTTCCGTGGAAGCAGCCGACTTCGGCCAAGCGGTCGTCTTTCCCCGATCCGAGGCGCCACATCCCGATCACAACAATCGTCTTATCCGGCAGCCGGAGGATTACAGGCGCTTGGAGCCTGTCAATCCGCGCCAGAGCCCCCGCATGGGCATGCAGATCAGACTCTGTGACAGGCTGGTCAAAGCCAAGGGACAACAGGTAGTCATCGTCCCCTTTGTCTTTTCTCCGTTGGGTGTCTTGAGCATGCTGCGCGGGCAGGCCGACTTCTTGATGGATTTGTTGGATGACCCTCATGCGGTCAAGCAGGCTGTGGAGGTCGTCACGGAAACGTTGATGGCTTACTGTGACGCCCTGATCGAAACAGGAGTGCATGCGGTGATGTTTGCCACTCTGTATGCCTCCCAATCCATCATGAGCAAGTCGATGTGGAAAGAGTTCGAAGGACCGGCCGTAAAGAGACTGGCTGATCGCGTGCGACAGCAGGATTGTCTCGTTATGATCCACAATTGCGGAAACGGGCCTTATTTCGATGCCATGATTGAGGCCATGAATCCTAAGGCTATCTCGTTCTTGCACGTTGCCGACGACTGCGAGTCATTGGCTGAAGTGAAGGCCAAGTACGGACAACGGACCGCTCTTATGGGATGTATTCCGCCTCCCTGGATCGCCACAGCCACTGCCGACGAGGTGATGGCAGAGTGTCAAAGGCAGATCGCTACGTTGGGCGAAGGCGGCGGTTACATCTTGGCCACCGGCTGCGAATATCCGGCCAACGCCTCAATGGACAACGCTAGGGTCATGGTTCAAGCAGCCAAAAAGCACGGTCGCTACTGAAGACATGCGCTCAGGGGCTGCGACTCGTGTCACTGTCTTCATCGGATCGCATCTTCCAAGGGGCCGGCGGATCCGCCGGCCCCGCATCCAGCCAGCATGCCGTAATGCCAGGAAACAGACTGTGGACAGCGAATACCGCGATGAGGTATCAGCAGCTATGACTCAGTCCTTCACCTTTCGTTCTCATAAACAATGCCAAGCATTGCTGGATTTTATCCGGACCGGACGCACACAACTGCCCGAATTTGGCCGGACGCTTGACGTCGAAGGCCAAGAGATCATCTACGGATACGGTGATCCGGTGAACAGCCTGTATCTTGTCAAATCAGGTGAGATACGCACGAGCACGCTGTCATCGGAGGGACGTGAGCTCGTCACGGGTCTGCACGGTCCGGGTGACATGTTCGGGCAGTTCTGCCTCTGTCAACAGCATCATCGCAATGAACAGGCCATGGCCACGGAGCCGTCCGAGGTGGTGCAATTCGGTGTGGAAGAAATCATCGATCTGGCGGCCACTCGCGACGGCGCTTTGATCATGCTCCAGCTTTTTTGTCACCGGATCAGCTCACTGGAAGAGCAGGTAGCTCAGCTCGCCTTCGCCAAAGTGAGAACCCGGCTGGCCCTGCTGCTGTTGCGTTTGGCTGAAGACGGCGAGGTTCAACCCGACGGCAGCCGCATCTGCCATGACAGCCCCACTCATGAGGAGATGGCCAGCAGCATCAACACCACTCGTGAACAGGTCACCGCGTTGCTCGCTCAATTCCGCTCCGCGGGCTACATCGACTACCACAGAAACACTCCGATTCGCATCTATCCTGACCGCCTGCAAGAGGTGGCAGACAGCTAGAGAGCCAATGTATGAAAACATACATCGTGACACCGTGCGTTCACTGTATCATCTAGTCACAACAAAGAAAACGATTACCACCACGGGGTTTCCCGGAAAGGAAGATGCACGGTGTTGATCAATGAAGCGGATCGTCAGAAGTTGACAGAGCTGTTCAGCAAAGAGCTTAACACACCGGTACGGGTGCTGGTCTTTACTGTGGATGTAAACGACGTCTCCAACGGCAACTCCGATTGTATGTACTGCAAAGAGACGGTTCAGCTGGCTACGGAGGTAGGAGAGCTTTCCGATAAAATTACTGTCGAGGTCTATGACCTTTACAAAGACCGCGATACGGCCGAAGAATACGGCATCAGCCGTGCTCCCGCCATCGCCATAGTGGGAGCAAGAGACTACGGAATACGCTTCTACGGCATCCCGGCCGGATATGAGTTCACAGCCTTTGTGAGCGCCTTAATCAACGTCTCCAAGGGCGTATCGGGACTGTCGTTGAACAATATCAAAAGACTGGGACGGATCGACAAGCCCGTCCACATCCAGGTGTTTGTCACGCCGACATGTCCGTACTGCGCACCCGCCGTGCAGTTGGCACACAAGATAGCTCTGGCCAGCGACTTCATCAGAGCGGATATGGTTGAGGCTCAGGAATTCCCCGAACTGGCAACTCACTATGGCGTCTATGGCGTGCCGCGCACGGTCATCAACGAGGATTACCATATCGAAGGGGCGGTCCCCGAGGATACGTTTGTCCTGCATGTCCTGGCCGCCGCTGGTAAGATCACTAAAGAGCAAGCCGCACTGGCAGGTTTGGTTTGATTGAGAGGTAGAAGACTATGGAGTTGAATCTTTCTCTGGGAACGGCAGCACCAGCGGAAGTATACGATACGATCATCATAGGTGGAGGGCCCGCCGGCTTGAGCGCGGCCCTCTACACCGCCCGGGCGTCACGCAAGACCCTGGTCATAGATATGCATCCCGGTGCCGGGGCTTTGGGCATGACGGAACGGATCGACAACTATCCGGGCGTGCCGGAGCCCATCAGCGGCCGTGAATTGCTTGATCGTTTCCGTGAGCAGGCCCTGAAGTTCGGAGCGGAGATTGTCCAATCACAGGTAGTGACTACAGACTTACGAAGCGATCCCAAGCAAGTGATCACGGCGGATAACGTCTTTCAAGGGCGCACCGTGATCATCGCTTCAGGAGCTATGGGACGCACGCCTTCCATTGCCGGTGAAGCGGCATTGATCGGCCGAGGCGTAAGCTATTGCGCCACTTGCGATGCGCCGTTTTTCCGAGGGAAAGACGTGGCGGTCGTCGGTCACAGTGAGATGATGGCAGATGAACTGCCCACCATAGCGAATTTCGCCGCCAAAGTCTATCTGATACCCCACGGTAAACTGTCGCCGGAAAGCAAAGAAATCGTCACCCAACATCCTCAGGTGGTCTATCTGGAAGGAGCCCGGGTGGTTAAGATCCTGGGCGACGATTTTGTAACCGGCGTGGAAGTGAAACTCGCCAATGAGACGGCCGTTTATCCTGTCTCCGGTGTGTTTATGTACCTGACGGGCAATCGACCTGTGCTGGACTACTTGGACGGCAGCGTGCAGACTACGGAGAAAGGCTGCATCGCTGTGAACATGCAAGACGGCGCCACGCAGATACCCGGCGTGTTTGCCGCCGGTGATGTGACATGCACCCCGGTGAGACAAGTCGTCGTGGCAGCCGCCCAAGGAACCCTGGCCGCGCTCGCAGCAGACAGATATCTGCGAAAAACCGGCCGCTCCGGATCAACGAGTCCGGAATCCGTCGATTCCGCCTCCGGACTCTAAGTGAGCGGTCACGTTATAGGAGTCGATTGTCCACCTGCCGTCGTCGAATCGTATGAAACTCAGGGAAGCGTTGTGCAGTCTCGTCTTTCCCGTGCCGATACTGCCTTCCGAGAGAGCGGCCAAGACGGCGTTGATGGCTCCCCCGTGAGTGACCAAGATCACTCTTTGATGCAAGTAATCCTTCGCCAAAAGATCCAACCCGCGCATGACCCGGTCTCGCAACTGTTCCCACGGTTCTAGACCGGGTACGATGCCGTCGGGGTATTTTTTATGTCTCTCTTCAGTAGTCAGCCCTACGGCCTCGCCGTAGTCCCGTTCAAGAAAGTCCGACATCTCACGGATGCCGTTTTTCATTCCCAAGACCGAGGCTATGATTCGGGCACTCTCTTTGGCCCTCTGTAAAGGACTGGTGACGATGACATCCCAGGGCCATTGACGCAGATAACTTCCGGCGAGTCTGGCTTGTTCCCGTCCTTTGGCATTCAGCGCCGTGTCTGTTTGTCCCTGAATTCGCCCGGTCAGATTCCAATCCGTCTCGCCGTGCCGCACCAAGCATACGGTGACCATGAGATCCTCCTTAGCTCAACCATCCCGAAATCCTCGCTTGCGAGCCTCAACCTGACTGAAATTATACCCTGACCCATATGCACGACTAACAAGAACGGATCCGCATTACGAAATCCCCGCAGCGGAACGGAGCCGTCGCCATGATCCCATCCCTGTCAGGCCGTTAAGCGGATTGTAGCACGTCTCCGACGTGTAGACCACCGACACGGAATTTCTCTCACCACAATCGTCATCACCGGCGGTAACCGGGAGGTGAACCCAAACCGAAGTCTAATTGTTGTCTTATGGGTACTCTCCAGTTTACTGTGAACTGTCCAAAACATACTGCTGCATTTATACGGTGAAGAAAGGACGAACAAATAGATGGAAGGATCAACTGGGCATTCAGGGAGGTTGTCAAAAAATGAGATCATGGACGTATCGCTCGTTGTTGGTTCTTTGTCTGTCATTGGCGACAATATCTCTCACAACCGCTTGTACGGCGGCCACGAAGGAGATATCATTTCTAACCACAGGCTATCCGTCGGCTCTGCTTACCTACGTGCAGCAAGAAGTGGCCCCGGAGTTTAGGCGCCAATATGATACGGACGTCGTTGTGCTTACGGCCGGCTGGGATGACCGTATGGAGAAGATCCTGGTCATGACCGCCGGGGGCACTCCGCCCGATGTCATCGTTACTGGCAATTCATCCCCCTATATTGAGGGTTCGGCCGGATTGCTAGAGCCTTTGAACAGATATCTGGCGCGATGGGAACTCGCCTCCGAGTATCCGCAGACGCTGTGGGATGCCTTGAGCTGGCGAGGTCAAGTCATGGCCGTCCCGCAGAATATAGCCCCTCGGGCCATTGGATACAACAAGGCACTCTTCTCTGAGGTCGGACTCGATCCAAACAGACCTCCGCAAAGCTGGGAGGAGCTCGTTCAATACACGCGGCGTTTGACCCGACTGGAGGGGGACGCGGTTGCCGTTCGCGGTTTTGTCGTCTATGCCACCTCCTTCGCAGGTGCACAGCAGTTTTGCTGGTTCTTGCGCCATACAGGCTTGACCGAGATCAACACTGACACGTTGACCTCAAATCTGATGGATGCACGTGCCATAGCCACCGTAGACGTGCTGCAGGAGCTCTTCGAAGCCGGTGAAAACAGTCGATCGATTCTCTCCGGCAGCATAGAACACGGTCGCATCGCCATGATCTACAGAAATCCGCAGTCCATGGCGACGATGAGGGTCGCTGATCCGGACTTTCTAGACAAAGATTTCGGGTTGTTTGCTCCGCGCCAGACCCCCGACAGTATTCCGGTGATGCATCTGTTCACCGACGGCTTGGCTATTGCCAGCGCCAGCAGAAACAAGGACTTGGCCTGGGAATTCATCGCCCTGCTTTGCAGCGACGAAGTCACCTTGGAGGTTCAGCGCATCGCCAGCTTCTACGGCGGTCGGATGCCGATGCTACAACGCATGGTACAAGAGCAACCTCAGCTCAAATTGTGGATGGATCTGTTCCCCTACGCGCAGTCAGATGTAGTTCCGCCGCCGATTGAGATCAGTCTGCTCGAGTTCACACAGCGCCTGGCCAAAGTCTACAACCGTCAGATGACACCGTTGGCGGCTCTCGAAGAGACCCATGCGCAGTGGACCCGTCTGCTCGCTGAATGGAAGGATCAGATAGAACAACCACAATGATACGCGCGACGCTCCACGCCCCGGACGCGGTGCCGGATGCTTAGAAAGATGGCGCTCCCCGATGAGGTGAGCGTCATTTTTTTACTGAATGACTGTGGAGTACCGCGGATGGTACAACCCGCCGAATCGCCGTAGCGATAGGCATGGCATGTCCGTGCCGCATGGTCAACGATAAGTCGTCATTCAAACGCTTGACGTTGTGCGGCGACATTCGCAACAGCTGCCGGCAAAACGTTGCAGCAGTCGAAATCGCCCCACGATATCGTGATCCTGTTCCCGAAGCCCGTTGCCACATCGAAGCAGCCGCTTTCGCCAATCACTGCACGGCCCACATGCACGCCCCGGTAGTCACCCCTCTCAACCACCACACGGACCATATCTCCGGCTTGAAAACCGGATACGTTTTACTGCCTTCGGCGTACTGCGGAGAAATCCGTGTTTGTCCGCGAGACACATTTGTCCGCAACCGCGCCCGAAAGCCCTCGCAAACCGGTTAGACCTGAGAAGGTCGATCAAGTCAAGCGCTCAGCAGACGATGGACTACGGGATACTCTAAATGGCAGATCTGCCTTTTGGGCTTACTGCACCGCGTTTTCGCTCCCGTTGCCAGTTCCGTCGAACCCGTTTGAGACCCCGGGTTGACAGATGACGCCATTGAGAACGGAATCCTCTTTTTTATGTTTTCATGCCGCAAAGCTAATCATACCCAGTACATAGGAGGTAATTCCAAACAAAGGTCTAATGATCATGTTACGGCTACTTACCGGCCCCAGATAAATTGCCTAAATCATATTACTGTGGTTATACCAAGGATCAACTACGCATTTAGGGAGGTTATCAAAAATGAGGCCCTGGGTAACTCGCCTTTCTTTCGCTTCTTTGTCTGTCGCTGATGGCGATATCCCTCACAACCGCCTGTGCGGCGGCCACAAAGGAGATATCATTTCTGACCACGGGCTATCCGTCGGCTCTGCTTACCTATGTGCAACAAGAAGTGGTCCCGGAGTTTAGGCGCCAATATGATACGGATGTAGTCGTGCTTACGGCCGGCTGGAATGATCGCATGGAGAAGATCCTGGTCATGACTGCCGGGGGTACACCGCCCGATGTCATCGTCACGGGCACCGAATCTCCGTATGTCGAAGGTTCGGCCGGATTGCTCGAGCCTTTGAACAGATATCTGGCGCGCTGGGAGCTTGCCTCAGAGTATCCGCAGACGCTGTGGGATGCTCTGAGCTGGCGAGGTCAAGTCATGGCCGTCCCGCAGAATATAGCCCCCCGGGCCATAGGATACAACAAGGCACTCTTCTCTGAGGTCGGACTCGATCCAAACAGACCTCCGCAAAGCTGGGAAGAGCTCGTTCAATACACGTGGCGTCTGACCCGACTGGAGGGCGACGTGGTTGCCGTCCGCGGTTTTGTCGTATATAGCACATCCTTTGGAGGCGCACAACAGTTCAGTTGGTTTTTGCGCCAGACAGGCTTGACCGAGATCAACACTGACACGTTGACCTCGAATCTGATGGATGGACGTGCCATAGCCACCGTAGACGTGCTGCAGGAGCTCTTCGAAGCCGGTCAAAACAGCCGATCGATTCTTTCCGGCAGCATTGAACACGGTCGCATCGCCATGATCTACAGAAATCCGCAGTCTATGGCGACGATGAGGGCCGCTGATCCGGACTTTTTGAGCAGAGATTTCGGTCTGTTTGCCCCGCGACGAACCCCCGACAGTATGCCGGTGATGCATCTGTTTACCGACGGCTTGGCAATTCCCAGCGCCAGCAGAAACAAAGACCTGGCCTGGGAGTTCATCGCCTTTCTCTGCAGCGACGAAGTGACCCTGGAAGTCCAGCGCATCGCCAGCTTCTACGGCGGCCGGATGCCGATGCTACAACGCATGGTACATGAGCAACCTCAGCTCAAATTGTGGATGGATTTGTTCCCCTACGCGCAGTCCTATGTCGTTCCGCCGCCCATAGAGATCAGTCTAATCGAGTTTACACAGCGCCTGGCCAAAGTCTACAATCGTCAGATGACGCCATTGGCGGCTCTCGAAGAGACCCATGCCCAGTGGACCCGCCTGCTCGGTGAATGGAAGGATCAAATAGGCCAGTTGAAGTGAAATATCCCGGTTTCCATGCCTAAGCGGACAAAAAAGATGACGCCCGCCTATCTGGCGAGCGTCATCTTTTTTGGGGTAACCGCTATGGCGCTTAGATCTCTCGCAACCATACCAGCATCTGCCCCGGCTCTCTGTTGTCCCAGACAGCATAGGGAACCGCTGTGATCCGCATCGGCTCGGTCTGAGGAGCCCTCGTGTCGTAGAGCCACTTTCGAGACGGATCGGCCTTGATGACCTCTGCTTCACCCGTGATCACCACTACACCGCCCAGAAGATCGCGGTCATAGCGAGCGTTTAGAGCAGAACTCCTAGGCAGGGCAATACGACTGAGCGGAGTGACGGGGTTATCGGCTTCTTCAAGACAATAGACCACGGGGCCGCGCTGGATGGCAACTTTCCCGTTGGCCTGTCGCACAGCAGGATTGGCTCTGACGCGTTCCACGGGCATCGGCAGACACAGTTCGATCGTATCGCCGCTTTGCCACTGCCTGTTCAGCTTCAGGTATCCCTTCTCCATCATGCCGGCCATACTCACAAGAGTGCCGTTGAGTGTAACCGAGGCCTGACGACACCAGCCCGGTATGCGCAAGGCCAGGGTAAAGGTCGCAGGGCGGGCAAGATTCAATTCCAGCCTCACATGAGCGTCCCAGGGATACTTCGTCTGTTGCCTGATGGTGACTTCCCTGTCCCCCACTCGCAGTCGCCCTTCACCCTCGGCGTACATATGGACCCAAGCGGATTCCTCGCTCTCTGAGTAGAAGAACTGTCCCACACTGGCCAACAGGCGTGAGATGTTGCCCGGACAGCAAGCGCAACGGAACCATTCCTGTCGATGATGGTTTCCCAGACTCGCCAAAGGATTGACATAGAAGAACCGATCTCCGGAAAGGGACACGCCGCTTATCGTGCCGTTGAACAGGCCGCGCTCCATGACATCGGCAAAGCGGGCATCCCCGTGGAGCTGCAGCATTCGGTGATTCCACAACACCAGCCCGATCGCCGCACAGGTCTCGCAATATGCGGTTTCCTCGGGCAAATCATAGCGGAAGGTGAAACCCTCGTTGCTGCCCGATTGCCCGATTCCTCCCGTGATGTAAAGGTGGCCTAAGCAGACATCCTCCCAAAGGGTCTCACAAGCGGCAACGAGACTCCGGTCTCCCGTTTCCCTGGCTACATCGGCCATGGCGCAATACAGATACATGGCCCTGACAGCATGACCGACAGCCTCGGTCTGCTCCCGCACCGGCATATGCGATTGGTTCTGCCGATAGCGCCCGGGCCCGCGCTTTTCGGGATCCTCGCCGCGTCTTCGTGCTTCTACGTCGTAATAATGCGGTTGTCGTCCCCGCTCATCCACGAAGTACTTAGCCAGATTCAGATAGCGCCTTTCGCCTGTCGCTTTCCAAAGCTTAACCAAAGCCAGCTCTATCTCTTCATGCCCGGGATAACCCCGCAGCTTTCCCTCTTCGGTGCCAAAGACACTGTCTATGTAATCGGCGTAACGGCAGACCATATCCAAAAAATGACGCTTACCCGTGGCCTTAAAATGCGCAACGGCCGCTTCCATCAGGTGTCCGGCACAGTACAGCTCATGGCAATCGCGCAGATTTGTCCACCGCTTTTCCGGTTCTACTGCCGTGAACCAACTGTTGATATACCCATCGGATCTTTGGAGCTTGGCGAATTTGGCAATGACTTCTTCAAGCTGTGCTTCCAGTTGGGGATCAGGGTGCGTGGCCAAGCTGTAGGCAGCCGTCTCCATCCACTTGGCTACATCAGAGTCCCAGAAAATATGATGTGCGGTGCGATCACCCGGTTTGTACTCCGGGTCGATCCCCGCAATGCGTCCCGTCTTTTGCAGATGCTCGTATTGGATCGGCAGCGTGACCTTGCGGTTTGTCTCCAGGCGAGGCGCCCAAAAGCAATCCCGCAGCGTCACCCGCGTAAAGTCAACGGCCGTCAGATTCATCATCTGTCCGCGCCCTCCGCTCTTCAGATGTGGAATCGCTGTAAAGCAAACCTTTTTTTAGTATAGCAGAAGAATCCCTATCAGAGTCATGAATCAGATGCAAAGAAACGCCTATCGGACTGATCCGACACCCCCCGGTCAAACACCGATGAGAGGAATTCCGGATCGAACGACTAAGCTATCATCGCGTTGTCATACGAAACACAAAAACCGAGTGGAGAGTTGATAGACATGGTCCGTCGGATTTGTGCTCTTGTCCTGCTTGTTATTCTGTTGGTGTTCGGCCATCAAGCCATGGGAGCCGCCTTGACCGCCGAAGACCGCGTGGCACAGCTTTTCACCGCGGACACCATTGACGCCGACTGGTTCGCGCCCGCTTTTTTGGCTCAAGTACCCGTCTCGCAAATGGAAGTGATCGTAACCCAATACCGAGAGATCCTCGGTGAATACGTACGCTCTGAAGGAACGCCGCCGACCCTCACGCTCATCTTCAGTCAGGGCACCGTTCCGGCGCAGATCGTTCTGGATGAACAGTCACGGATTATTGGCTTTTGGCTCGGCGTACCCCAGACAAAGGTGAACGGTCTGGAAGAGGCTCTGGCGGGTTTTTCGGAACTGTCCGGTCAAGTCAGCGTGCTGGTCGTCTCCGATACCAGCGTGCTCGGGGCCATCACTCCCGAGACTCCGTTGGCAGTGGGATCGGCCTTCAAACTGGCGG
>LFTP01000309.1 GCA_001513395.1 Clostridia bacterium DTU080 | reverse complement strand
CCTGAAATCTTTGTGTACCCGGCAGCACCGTCACAGTTGCTTTGTGGAAAGGACCGGGTAGCGTGGCTATCATAGAACCGGGTAACACGACTAAGCTCTTGCTCCTGTTGCTCCTCTGGTATGCCTTGATTCGGGCGGGAGTACCGGTCGATGAGCTTCCCGATCCGGGGGCGCCTGCCGATCCGCCGCATCAGTCCGAGGAATCAAAGCCGGATCCGCCCGCTGAAACCATATCGGCTTTGGCTGATAGGGTAGTGGTCCTCGATCCGGGTCACGGAGGAGGCGAACCCGGAGCGACCGGTGTGACCGGCAGTCGCGAGAAAGACAACACCTTGGCTGCGGCCATGGTCGTAAAGGATGTACTGGAGAGTGCGGGAGCCAAGGTGGTGCTCACGCGGGACGGCGATTATGAGCCCAATTTGCACTTGGTAGCTCCGGGAGCGAGTCTGACCGAACGGTTGCATCAGCGGGTGCAGATTGCAATCCAGCAGAAGGCGGATGTGTTTATCAGCATCCACAACGATTGGAATCCGAATCCGGCCATCAGAGGAATAACTACCTACTACTGGAACTCACCCAGGCTGGCGACCTGCGTGCACGACGGCTTGATA
>LFTP01000138.1 GCA_001513395.1 Clostridia bacterium DTU080 | reverse complement strand
GTGGAGCATCTGGTCGGCATTCAACGACATCAAGAAGATGCCTTCCATGTATTCCTTTGTTATCTGGGAGCGGTCATACTGGCTCGTCGGGGTGACGATGACCCGGTTCAAGATGAGGAGTATTGGCTGACCGGTCTAAAGAAACTAGCCGAACCGTTTGAAGATGAGGCTTGGACTTTGGTGGTGGAAGACACGCAGCGTCCCGCTTTTATGCAAGCTCCGTTGCCGCCCGGTGATGAAGCTCGGCTGAAACCTATAGAGCCCGTAGAGTACGCCGCTGACGCTTTGGATCTTTTGCAGACGGCAAAAAACCATGATGTCAAATGGGCTCGACTCAGCCAGCCTCATGTGGACGATTGGGTCTACTCCCTGGTCAGCTTGCAGACGATGAGCGGGTTTTTGGGTCGCGGGAATTACGGGATCGTCCGGATGAACAGCGGTTTCGGCAACAGGCCGATAGTGGAGTTGATCCGCAGTTCGCGGCCGGGAAGGCGTTGGTCCGATGCCGTAATTCGCTTGCTTGACCACCGTCGGGAGGTACTGGCCGGAGAGTACGGCTACGATCCTCAAGGCTTGGTCTTGGTTTGGCTGGAACCGTGGGACGGCAGCAAACAGTTGTCTCTTTCCGATCTTGACCCCTTTTTCATAGAGATCTGTCGTCGGGTGCGGCTAAGGAACGGCGAGCGTATCCATGTGCACAGTCTACCTACAAATGCCACGCGAATCGATGCCGAGAAACTCAAGGGCGATCTCGGAGATCCTTGGTTGCCTATAGAGCTTCGCGATGAGGAACCCAAGGCTTTGACCGTTCCGTCGTACGGAATCAGCGCTAATCTGATAAGGCGCTTGCTTTTTCCCCGAGAGTCACAGTTGCGACTAACTGCCTTGCAGAGACCGCAAGCCTCATGGGAGGGGCCGGTCTGGCTTTCCATGTCCGTGATGATCCGTGGCCAGGGTACCACCGACGGTTTTCATGAAGAGTCGGTCTTGATTCCCTCTTCGGCCCAACGAAGGGTTTTTGGTCTGCCGCAGCGTCGCGAGCCTTTGGCGGCGTTGAGTAAGACGGCCATGGAGTATACGGGCATCATGCAAAACAGAGTGCTAAAACCCGCAGTGTTCGCTTTTTTCCAGGGCGGACCCGAGAAGATCGATTTCGGAAGCGATTCAGCGCAGGCCTGGTGGGGATCTTGCGCCAGGCGCTTCGAGGCGCTCTGGTCGACAGAGTTTTTCCCCTGGCTATGGTCAGTTCCTGAACCTTTTGATGACCAACAGGAGCTTCGGGAGTGGGCCCGGCGGCTGAGAGATCATGCTCTCACAGTCTTGCGCGAAGCGCAAGAAGGCATGCCCGAACGGCAAGGGCGGCGCTATCGGGCTCGCGTCGAGGCTGATCGCGTCTTCTGGGGGGCGTTGTACAATGAGAAGAACTTTCCGTTTTTGAGGGAGGAGAGATATGAGCACACAGGTTCCTGAAGCAAGTCTCTCTCAGGTCATCGCTCGTGTAGCTGCAGCAATCGACAGCGATTGGCTTTCCACGGGAGACCGGGCCGCACTTCGCCGCATGAGCCTTGATGAGCCGCCGCCACTGGTCTTTTACCGGTTCGCTCTGCGTTATCTTCCGGACGGATGGGATGCCAACGAAGAGTCGCGCAGGAATTGGATGACCTTGGTGACCGGCATGGCACTGATGAGTCCGAATCCCCATCGGCCGGATATGCCGTTTGGAAAGGCCCTGGCGGAGGAGGGATACAGTGAGGCCCGGCTGGAGCGACTGCTTTCGGCTGAAGGTGATACTCTGCGCGCTCTCCTACTGCGTGCGGCTCGGTTCTTGGCGGCCAAGACCGCAGCATGCAACTGGGTTCATCCTGCACAGCTGCTGTTGACCCATCAGTTCCGCGAAGAATGTCGGCGTCGAATCGCCAGAGATTTCTACATGAACATTGAGAAGAAAACAGCGTGAGGTGAGATCAGATGTTTCTTCAGATTCACTTTTTGACCAGCTACCACGCCAGCTTGTTGAATCGGGATGACGCTGGACTGGCGAAGCGGATCGTGTTCGGCGGTGTTCCCAGGTTACGGATATCGAGTCAGTGTCAGAAGCGGCATTGGCGGATGTGGATGACTGAACAAGCCGAGCTTCCCTCGGGCTGGCGCACTCGTCATTTCTTCGGCCGGGTCCTCAAGTCGAGGCTCGTCGAAGAGGGAATGGAGGAGACACTGGCCGCGGAGTTGATAATCCATTTGGCCGGAAAGCTTCTCACATCGGCTGGTGCCAAGGAAGCTATTGACAAAGAAAACCTGGCCCTGAAACAGCCCATCTTGTTCGGCCGTCCAGAAGCTGATTATCTCACCGCCCTTATACAGGAAGCCGCTGGGCAGGGTGATGTCAAAGCAGCCAAGGAGTATCTCGATCAGCGCATCAAAGAGGGTGCCAAGAACTTCGCCGTTCTCTTGCGTCAGGCCGGTATTCGAAATCCGGCGGTGGGCTTCGAGGGTGCGATGTTTGGACGCTTTGTGACCTCGGATATCCTGTCCAGGGTCGACGCTCCGGTCCATGTCGCCCATGCTTTCACCACGCACGCCTTGGATACCGAGGTGGACTTCTTTACCGTAGTCGATGATCTTGCCGGAGACGAAACAGGTGCGGCACACGCCAATGACATGGAATTGGGGGCGGGTATTTTCTACGGCTACGTGGCCGTGGATGTCCCGTTGCTGGTTTCCAATCTGACCGGATGTGAACGGAGCGAATGGCGACAGCAGGATCTGGAGGATACACAGCAGTTGTTGAGGCTGCTCATCGAGGCCATAACCCAGGTGACACCCGGGGCCAAGTTGGGGGCCACGGCACCCTATGCCCGTGCTGAATGCGTGGTGTTGGAGACCGGACAGGCCCAGCCGCGGAGTTTGGCGAACGCTTTCTTGAGTCCTGTGCGTCCGAATGCCAAGTCTCATCCCATGGCGGATTCGGCGCAGGCCCTGGCCTCCTACTTGGGAGCTCTGGAGAAGATGTACGGTGACACGGGCGAACGGCGCTACGTATCGACGCTACATACCTGGCCTCGAGAGCAGGAGGCGGTTGTGCCGCTGGATGAGGCCATCACCCAGGCTATGACGGACATCGCGGAGGGGCGGCGATGAAAGGCCTAGTACTGCGTTTAGATGCTCCGATGATCAGCTACGGCGGGGTCCTTGTTGACCAGCACGGTTTTGTGGACGCCTTTCCGGCGACATCCATGTTGACCGGATTGGCGGCCAATGCCTTGGGGTGGGAACACAAGGACTTCGCCAAGCTCCAAAGACTGCAGGAGCGCATACAGTTCGCCGCCCGCTGGGATGTGCGCCCGCAACCTATGATAGACTACCATACCGTGGACTTGGGACAGCCCAAGATGATCGGGTATGCTGACCGACAAAAAAGGGGCGATCCGGTAGGCGGATGGACCACAAGGGGTGAGCCCGATCATCGCGGGGGCGGAACTGCAGCCAAGTTCGGGATTCACCAGCGATACCGTCATTATTGGACTGATGGCGTAATGACCCTTGTTTTGGGTCTCACGGACGATGAGCAACCGGACGTGGAGGCCTTGCTGGAAGCCTTTCGTCGGCCTGCCCGGCCGCTGTTTCTGGGGCGAAAGACGTGTTTGCCGACTCGACCTTTGCTTGATCCCCAGACTCCCATCGCTGAAGGAGAAAACCTGTTGGCGATCTTGCGTCAAGTGCCGGTGTGGGATCGCCACGGTGCGGTCCAGCCCTACGATGCCAATCTGATGGCCTGTTGGCCGGCGGAATTGGGGCGGCAAGGTCGGGGTCGGATGCGCCGCGTGGCCGGATTGCGGGATTGGGCGAATCAGGTTCCGGCGGGAAGTCAATGGCGCATGGAAGGGCCTCTTGGAGGGAGTAGTTCATGACCACATTGCACATGGTTGAACTCCGACCGGATATCACCGCTTTGCTTTACTTCTTACGTGACCAAGGATTGGAGACGCGGGGCGGCGACGAGAATCTGGGATATGGCATTCATGCCTGGTTCGGTGTGGCCTTTGGTGAGCAGGCACCAAAACCCTGGCGTCTGTTCATGGATCGTAGGCGACCGACCCGGATTCTGGGCTATTCACGTGTGGAAGCGGAGGAACTGCGTCGGAGGTTGCTGGATTTTGCCACTCCCAGCGTCCTGGCGGTCTGTCCGGAACCGGATGCGTCTATTTTGAGCAAACCGATACCTGATTGGCGAGCCGGACAGCGCTTGTCTTTTGAGGTTCAATGCTGTCCCGTGGGACGCAAGGCAACCAATGGAGTGGAGAAGGATCTGTTTTTGATCCATGTCGACAAGAATAACGGAACCCCGATCAGCAGAGAGGAGGTCTACTGCGAGTGGGTTCGTGAGCGTCTGGAGCGCGACGGGGTGACTTCGGTCACCGCTATCCACCTGGCCGGGTTTCGTCTTGTGCATCAGATGCGCAAGGAGCAGCGTTCCGTCGGACCACGCAGGAAGAAGAATCTGGTTCGCCCCAATGCCATTATACGCGGACAATTGATGATCAACGACCCCGTCGCTTTTTCCGAGCTTCTCTCCCGCGGTATAGGCAGACATCGTTCGTTCGGGTACGGAATGCTCTTGTTGGGGCCGGCGTCATGAATGGATCACCCTTGCTTGAAGGCCGCCTTGGACTGGCGGGAGCCAGGGTGCCGCATGCCGATCGTCATGGGTTGTTGTGGCTATCGAGGGGGAGTCTGATTGTTCGGGATGGCACACTTCATTTCATCACCGCCGGAACCGAGGACATGGCGGCCGGTGACTATGCCATACCGTACCAGACGGTCTCCATGATCTTGATGGGGCCGGGGACCACGGTAACCCATGATGTGTTGCGGATTCTGGCTCGTCATGGCACATTGCTGGCGGCAGTTGGGGAGGGCGGTGTGAAGGTCTACACCGCGCCTCCCATGGGCCAGGGGCGTTCGGACGTGGCCCGGGCCCATGCTCGACTGTGGGCCGATGAGGAATCTCGGTTGCGTGTGGCCAGACGTATGTACGGCTACCGTTTCCAGGAGGTGCTGCCACATAAGGACATAACTGTGTTGCGGGGTATCGAGGGGGCCAGAATACGGGAATCGTATCGCATACTTGCTGACAAGTACGGCATTGACTGGCGCGGGCGCTCATACGACCGACAGAACCCGGAAGCCGCCGATATTCCGAATCAGGCGATCAATCATGCGGCGACGTTTATTGAGGCGGCCGCGGAAATAGCTGTGGCTGCGGTTGGCGCTTTGCCGCCGTTGGGCTTCATACACGAGGAATCCTCTAACGCGTTCACGCTCGACATCGCGGATCTATGGCGCATTGAGGTCACTGTGCCCTTGGCCTTCTCAGTGGCGGCTAAGGTGGTCCGGAATCCGGGGCTTGATCTGGAGCGAGAGGTTCGCTACGCCGCTGCGGAGCTGTTCAAAAAGCGCAAGCTCATACCCGCTATGATCGACCGCATAAAGGAGTTGCTTGGGGTCGGATGACAGTAGTTGTGACGCGGAATGTCAGTGACAGGATTCGGGGCTTTTTAAGTTCGTCGATGCTTGAAATCGCACCCGGTGTCTATACAGGCGCGCGTCTGTCTGTAGCAGTGCGCGATCGCATTTGGAGTGTTTTAGAGGATTGGTTTCCCACTGAAAAAGAGGCCAGCATTGTCATGGTCTGGCAGGAGCCACGCTTGCCGGGTGGTCAGTCGGTAAAGGTGTTGGGCGTGCCTCCGGTGAGCCTGGTGGAAGTTGACGGCATGGTATTGGCGATGCGTCCAAGATCATCGGAGGTCTCCTTTACTACGCCAGAGGAGTCGATTTGTTGAATAACCGGGATGGATTCGCTGTGACCGGCGACATCGCTCACATGATATCGCTGATGTACAGACATGGAACCTGATCTTGCGATCCGATCGAGGCAAATCGCCGTTGGGACAAAGATGTTGGGGCTTGTGAAGGGTCTCCCCCGCACGTAGACAGAAAGGATAACCTCGAGACTCTTTACTCTTTGCATCCGGAACGTCGGTCCAAAACGAGACGCAATCCAAGAGCGAGAAAGGGCTGCCCTTTGGGACAGCCCCCATGCTTTTTTTTACTTGTGCGCCCGGCATGTCTGCCGAGCCGGAGGGCTGAAAGAAGCCCTCGCCACTCAACCAGCGGGAAGGGAACCCGTAGGCAAGGGCGGGCCTGGCAACAGACCGTCTGGA
>LFTP01000155.1 GCA_001513395.1 Clostridia bacterium DTU080 | reverse complement strand
GCGGAGGCTTGTACACCTCCGGTCAGTGGCATAAGGTAACGCTGGATATCGATATTCCGGCCAAGACCTTTAACGTCTACATCGACGATGATCCCCGGCCGCAAAATAACAAACCGGTTTCCTTCTATTCACTGGACTATGATGATCTCAACAGCATCGCCTTTGCCTATCAGTCGTTCTCAGCTGAGAACAACACTGAACCGGCTTACGTCGACAATGTGAAGATCTGGGGTAAATGAGTGAAAAAGACCGCATGACGTGATCGACCTTTCTGGCTCTGCTTGCCCTTTAAGGTCGATCACGTCCGGATACGACCGCAGGCTCAAGCGTTCCTGCCCCCAATGGCTGGGCTATGAATGAATGACAATAACAGTCTCTCGCCAGTGGTTAGGCTCGGTGCCGGCAGGGCTTCAGGTCGCGGGCGGAGTTCTTCGACGAACCGTCGGTGACGAATGATCTCGCCATGATAACAGCTCTGCCGGTTTTGATAGGGGCCGGTGGACCCCTGCCGCCGGGCCGATGAAGGTTTTGCCGTCGCTCATCCGGCACCGGAGTGACGAAGGCAACACAGCTACACTGCCGCCGATTCACACCATTCGTCATACGTGGAGCTGACAGTCCGCCATCGTCTTGGGATTCGGGCCGGACCGACGACGGTGACGGCGTGTTTGATGAAACTGTCGATAATGCTGATGTCTTTTTCCCGGGATATAAGATCAGGTCGGGCAACAATGGAAGATATCATCGCCTACTGCGGCGAGCTGGGACTCGACG
>LFTP01000180.1 GCA_001513395.1 Clostridia bacterium DTU080 | reverse complement strand
TTGAGTGGTGAGGGCTTCTTTCAGCCCTCCGGCTCGGCAGACATGCCGGGCGCACGAAAAACGGCGCTCGCCTGATCAGGCGGGTGCCGTTTTTTTCACAGGACCACGGGGGGCTAGTTATCATTCTTCGGCCCCTTCCGATGCAAGAAGAAGTGTGTGCAAACCGCTAAACCGATGCGCACCTCATCTCTATGCGGCGGACGAGACGACACAGCAAATGCAGCGTTCGCGCCCAACAACCTCCTTCGTCCAGCAATCGCCGGGCGGGATCGTCCAAGCCCTGTGCGACCACTTTGTCGTCAGACAGATACATAGCAGGCAATCCGTGCAGCACCAGTAGATGAAGTTCAGGGTTCTCGCTCCTGGCTACATACGATGCTGCGTTCCTGTAGAACCAAGCCAGACGAGCCTCGGCGACCTCCAACGTCTCGTAGAAGCTGACGAAGTTCAAATCACCGCCCAGACGGTCTTCGGCAAGATCTATGAGATAGTCGAGCAAGATGTGCCAGCCGCAGATCCAAGGGAAATAGATTTCCGTCAGCGAGGCCTGTTGTGGCGGATGCCGACCGGCAGCCGCCTC
>LFTP01000280.1 GCA_001513395.1 Clostridia bacterium DTU080 | reverse complement strand
GTACGCTCCGCAGTGCGTTCGGCCGCTGCGAAAATGGCGAATGCACTAAACGCCAAGGTGCCATCAAGAATATTTGTAGGACTGGTTCAGGTGGGCTTTCACACTTCTTCCACTGGCTCGATGAAAGCGGCATGCCACCGATTACAAATTTCTGACACCACATAGGCAGGGAACTTCAGCCCCATAACTCTTGACTCACTGAGACATCGACATCCCACCTCGTTTTTTGTTTTTCTTTAATGATCGTTGTTCTTTGTCGGGATTGCCAGTCAGGAACAGCCAGCTATTTCATCCGGTCGAGAGCGCGGGCACCGGCCCTGTATGTGGCGAAGGCGTTGGAGAACATCGTCGCCAACAACACCAGGCGAAACAACCCTATAAGCATGGCTTCCACTAGCTGAAGCTGCCCCATTCTCAACTCAAAAGGCTGCTCGACCGTCAGCAAAGCGCCGGCCAGAGCGAAGACGGAGAACCGATAGACCAGTTCCGCACAAGCGGCAGCCAGGGTCGGACCGCTGATGATCTTGTAGGTATGCACTCCCAAGGCTAGCAGCAGAACGGCATTTACTGGCCACAGATAGGTTTGGACGAACTCCGGATGCAGAATCGGTATCTCTTGCCAGACCTCGGAATTAGTCGTGTAGATCACAAAGAGGTCGTTGCGCCAGATGTTGGTAACTCCCAAAAGGATGAGCGGCAGGATAAGCCCCGACCAATGAGGTTTGGCTTCGGCCTTTCGGGTACGGACCACCATGCCCGTGATCTTCCTTGGTAGCGTCAGATCAGCCGACCAAAAGACCAGGGTGACGATACCCAGATCAGCCAATGCCTGTACGGCCAAGGCCCAGAGCGCTTCGTGTGCAGACCAACCGCGCAGATTAGGAAACCGGATGAACAACAACAATACGTCGACATCCATGAGGGTGGCGATGAACGTTGCCAGCGTGTGCAGCGTGATCAGCACGACGACGGAAGCCTTGAAGATATGATAGCGTGTGGCGGGTATGATCACCCGGCCACCCCCGTATTCGGCAGCCAGTTCGTCAGGGTCACCGAGCTCAGTCAGAACTTTGACCTGGGCTGCGGTTGATTCATACCCTTCTTTCTCAAGTTGGGCGAGGCGATCATGGATGTTGCGACGCAATTCGTCCAGGACGTTCAGTCGCTTATGGCGCGGCAGGCGCGGAGCGATGTCCTTCAAATACTCTTCAATGAGGTCCACGATGCGGTGTCCCCTTTCCCGTTCGTCAACCTGGATGACTATGCTTCACTTTTTCGCGCTTTAGACGATTTCCTNNTTTAAAGGTTTGCAAGACCGGTGCGTGTTGTGCTGCGGGTGAAAGACGAGGACATGTCAAAACGATGGGCCAAAGGAGGAGTCTTTTGTTGAGACGCTTGGTGAGAGTCTTGCGGGATGTATTTCTGATCGCCTTGGGGGCCTTGTTGGTGGCGTTGGCTCTCAATTGGTTTTTGGTTCCCAATCGCATCGCCGCCGGAGGTGTCAGCGGGCTGGCCACGATTGCCCATCACTGGATGGGTTGGCCGGTGGGGTTGGTCAGCATCATTCTGAACGTGCCCTTGTTGGTGTTGGCACTGATCATCCTCGGACGGGGGATGGCCATCAAGACGATTCTCGGGGCTTCGTTGGTCAGCCTTTTCGTTGATCTTTCGGCGCCTGTATTGGTTCCTTTGACCCGTGATCCGCTGTTGGCGGCCATATCCGGCGGCTTGTTATCAGGAGTGGGGATGGGGCTGTGTTTTCGCAGCGGAGGCTCCACAGGCGGTACGGACGTAGCCGCGTCGTTACTTCAACACCGTACCCGGCGGCAAGGAGTCGGGACCTATCTGCTCATCGCTGACGGTGTCGTTCTTTTGTTCGCCGCTTTGGCCTTCAGCCCGGAGTTGGCTCTCTATGGTCTTATGTCTCTTGTCGCCGCCAGCTTTGTCATCGATGTAGTATTGGAGGGAATACCTTATGCGCGTCAGGCTTTGATCATCACGGACAAGGATAAGGCAGTAGCCCTCAGTTCAGCGATATTCACCCAACTGGATCGGGGTGTCACCGCCTTGCAAGGTAAGGGGATGTACACACAACAGGAGCGCGCCGTCTTGCTGACGGTGGTCAGTCGGGGCGAGTTGCGTCAACTGACTGATCTGATCGCAGAGACTGATCCTGATGCTTTTGTCATTGTCTCCGATGTGCGCAGTGTTTACGGCGAGGGATTCGGAGTGTTTGCCGACTCGGAGCAAGAGTCGAAGTTGAAATAGCAGATTTTCCATGGCTCGCATGCCTGACCGATTTCGACAACGCTTCTGATGGCATTCATAAGCTCTTTTTATTCTTGTTGGTAACGGCTTTAGGAGCGAACCTTCCAGGTTCGGCTTTTTTTGCATGTAGGGGATAATGGCGGCACCCTGAAATCTTTGTGTACCCGGCAGCACCGTCACAGTTGCTTTGTGGAAAGGACCGGGT
>LFTP01000179.1 GCA_001513395.1 Clostridia bacterium DTU080 | reverse complement strand
TGAGTGGAATCTCGTCGCCCTCGTGCACAACCTGCTCAAGGTATTCAGGCACAAGTGCGCCTTGGGCGGCTGTATTCCACGCACTGTACCGACACCGGTTTAAGAAGCGGCCGCCATAGGCTGCCGGTATCGCCTTTCCGGACAGTCTTTCTTCTATACGTAACTCTCAACTGCCGGATTCCGAAAAACCGTAGCTCTGTCTGGCCCAATTACTTAGACAGGCTCCTAGGTAGAAAGAAGATCTCCGGAAAAATGCGGAAAACCCGGCGGGACTCCTGCTTGCTTCACACAACTCCTCTCGGCCGTTCAAACCAGTTTGCTACCGAACGGACTCCAGCAACACAACGCACCAATCTCTTGACCAGGCCACGATCATCTCGCGCCGCCATCAAAACCGAGACAACCAGCGTATACGCCGAAAGACCTGTAACGCCATCTCAACAACCATCCCGAAGCACGGCACACGCAAGATCCACGCCAGCCCCGCATACACCGCTGCACTTATCCCAACAATCGGAATCAGCATAGCTAGTTCCATGGTTGCCCCGTGTACAGGAAAAGCCGCAAAGATTCGCGCCTGCATCATCCACGTCACAATTCCCATCCCCAACGCCGCCAACCCCGTACGAGCCATTGAGCCCAATAATGCCCGCAACCGCAACGCCGCCGATGACTTCCGCTTCAACACCAAGAGACTTGCCATCAGGCCAACAAGACTTGCTAACGTAGTAGCCAAAGCCAACCCGCCCTGCTCCAATGGGCCAACCAACAAGAGATTGAGCGCCACGTTTATCATCACCGTTATGAAGCCTAAAACCGCTGGCGTAACAGTGTCCTGCATCGTGCAAAAAGCGCGACTCACCAGATTACGCATCGTCGAGATGCCAACCCCGAGGCTCAAAAAGAGTACAGCCCAGACTGTCTGCTCGGCAGCCACAGTATCAAAAGCCCCTCGTTGATACACAATTCGCACTAAGGGCTCACGCAACACTAGTACCCCCACGGCAATCGGAGCCAATAACAAGTGAACAAGACTCAACGCGTCGATCAATCCCGCGTTAAAGGCGTCCCACTTGTTCCGAGCAGCCAACCTTGCCAGAGTCGGATATGCCACTGTCAAGATAGGGGCGCCAAGGATGCCCGGAGCCAACGCCACCAACCTGTTAGCGTAGTTTAAAGCGGCTATCCGTCCTCCAGGAAGTCGAGAAGCAAGAATACGATCAACCAGGCCGTTCAGTTGTCCCGCCCCAGCTCCGACGATCGTTGGCAACATGAGCATGAGCATTCGCCGTATCCCCGAGTCACGAACATCAAACTGACCCCTCCAACGAAAACCAGTCTGCTGAAGTGCGGGAGCCTTAACTAAGGTGGCGAGACCAGTACCAAGCAAAGTACCGGTAGCCACTGCGGGAATGCCATATTGCGGTCCGAAGAACAGGATGGAGCCTATAATGATCATGTTCTGTACCAGTCCCGCTACTGTCGAGATACCAAACTGCCCATGAGCTTGCAAGATGCCCGTCATGACCCCCGACAGCAATTGGAAGATCATTGCTGGGAAGATGATCCGACTCAGGTACACGGTAAGGTCAACAACACTACCCCCAAAACCAGGAGCCACCAATCGAACCAAGGGATCGGCCAAGATCTCACCAGTCACTACAAACACGAGTCCCAAACCCAGTGCGGCCCACATTACATTGCCAGCAAAGCCAAAGGCCGCCTCTTGACCGTCGTTTTCACGAATGTGTGAATAGACTGGTATGAACGTAGTAGTCAACGCGGAACTTATGGTCGCAAAAAGCAGAGTGGGGATCGTCTGCGCAACCAGATAAGCATCCGTTACCGCAGTAGCACCAAATACTGCAGCTAGCGACGCCTCCCGAATAAAGCCCAGAACCTTGCTCACGACAGTGAGACAAGCAAGAATACCCGCCGCCTTAGCCAGTGCTGACTTCGTAGCGCTAGTCATAGAAGCATCTCACCTGCATCTGACATACTTTTTTTGAAATCGGCGAACACAAAGGACAGCGCCTACTTTCCTAGCAGTCTACCGCTGGTCTGCTTAAGCGTGTCTGTCAGCTTTTCCACAGTCAGAGCTGTCACTGGGAAAGGGACACTTGGGTAACCCGATTCGTTATAGGATGAGGGGCGTAGTCGAAGCAGTGTTCACTCGTGTTGCTACTACCTTGACTGGTTGTGCCCATGTAAAGTCTGGAGTTGCCCGTTTTAGTGGACACAACAACACTACGCTACGAAAGTCTCGCCTTCCCTCTTGGTTACGCCGCAACCAGTCTGTTTCGATATCAGTCGAACTGAGATAACCAAGCGCAAATGTGCCTTTTGCGATTGTAGAAGCCCTCGAAAGATCGCTCAGCGGAGGGGCTTTGTACGGCCGTTGTACGGCCGTTGCGACACAGAGCCCCAAGCCGAACCACGGTGCGCTATGAGACGGACTCCGGAGAACACGCGCAAGTAGACTTTGGGTCGTTCTCGTACCGCACGCCGGACGGCAAACTTCGGCAGGTGTGGGGATTTGTGATGGTTCTCAGTTGGTCGAGAGCCATATATGTGGAGTTCGTGCCGCGTGCTACGACTGAGCAATTCATACGCTGCCATCTCAATGCCTTCGCCAAATTTGGCGGGATCCCCAAAA
>LFTP01000184.1 GCA_001513395.1 Clostridia bacterium DTU080 | reverse complement strand
TCGCAGGGCTATGCCGTCGAGTCCCCTTTCACGCTTTCGTTCCGCAGCCTGTTGCGTCAACATGCCGTTAACGCAGGCTTTCGAAGGCTGTCTACAGTCCCCTGAATGATCCTTATGTCCCGTCAGTCAAATCCGGTTGATTAATCCCCAATTTCCCGAATGGCTTCCAAGCCCGAAGGATGCGCTGCGGCTCATTCGAATGTGTCTGGCAGGGCTAGTCGATCACGTTGATTACCACCAGGTTACCCGATTGGTAGCGTTTGAGGCCTTCGTAAAAGACGAAACGGGCCAGGGTGCCAATGCCTGCGGCAAAAATGAGCAGCAGTACTAAGTTCGCTGCGGTAAACTCGTGCAGAATTCTCACGGGTAAGTAAGAAACGAAACCCGCGGGAATGAGGGTATAGAGCACGAGGGGGGTCGCTGTCGAGAAGATACCTTCAGGATACAGTGAGAACGACAACAACGCTTCCGTCAACTGGTCCGCCAAGCGTTCGCTGCGTCCCAGCCAAAAGCTCAAGGAATGAGCCAACACCGCGAAAGCGGTCATCACTGTTCCTGCGGTAAACATCAGGATCAGGAAACCGATCATCTTACCCAGCGACGGTGAAGATACGAGAACGAAGGTGATCAAAGCGAACGCTAGATCTCCCCAGGCTGAAGGGGAAGATCTAGAGATTAACACGTGCAGCAACACTGGTTTGGGCAGGGTCAGATAAAAATCCAGCCGTCCTTCAGCGATGGCCTTACTTAAGGAGAGAGAACCACCGAACAGCAGAGCCTGGCTGGCAAATGCTCCGCTGACGACTGCGTATAGGATCCGGATGTGCCCGAAACCCCACCCGTTTAGTGATTCCATCCTTGCGAAGAGGATCCACCAGAAGAAAAGCAGCATGAGGTTGTTGATAAACATGAAAACGACCTGGCTCAGGAAGGCTCCTCGGTATTCCATGGCTGATTGGAGATTGGCGGAGAAGCACAGGCACACAAATCTGATTGTACGCTTAGCCTCCGTGAACATGCACCCGGCGCACTCCTTTCCGAAACATGGCCTNNCAAAACAGCCAGAATAAGCGTCCAAACAAACTGGCCTGCAAGCATCTGTCGAAGGAAGTCATAGTCGAAATGGACCACCAGTCGGGCGGGAGCGGAAAAGCTGTAGCGCAACGGAAGTAGGTACGATATGCGCCTCAGTCCTTCAGGATAGGCTTCGACGGGGACAAACAGACCCCCGAAGATGAAAACCATCTTATTAAGGATCCAAAAAAAGGGTCGGTTGTCTTCTAGCCAGAAAGCCAAAAGAGCCAAGGAAAAGGACACCAGGAAGTTGATGATGAGTGACAAGACAAAGGCAAGCATAACCCAGCCGATCTTGGCCCACTCCACTGCTAAGGGACCCATAGTGAGATGGGCAAACAGTGCCCCGATGGTCAGATTGGTCACGAAGCGGACCACAAACTCACCACAGTGCGCCGCGAAATAGTAGAGGGTGTAGGAGTAGGGACGAACCAATTTGTAGGCAATGTCGCCGCTTCTTACCTCTTCGCTGACCAGATAATGAGATCCCGGAGTGGAAAGAGCGATTACCTCGGTGAAAACCATGTACCACAGCATACGTGTACCGTTGAGTCCGGCCATCTCCCCTCCCGCTCCGAGAACGGTTTTCCACAGTTGGGAGAAGATGAACAGAATGAGGATGAGAAAAATACTGCTGGCGAAATGATCAATCAGATAGGCAATCCTATTAGCCAAGCTGATTTCGGCAATACTAAGGTACTTGCGCAGCGCTAGACCGTTAGCCAGCCGCACTTTGCTCACCTTCTCCGACCGGCCGTCCGTAGATGTCGCGAATGATCACTTCCATGGCCGGTTCTTCCACGCTGATATCCTCGGTAGTCACTTGGGCGAAAAGCTCGGTCAACACGTTCTCTATGGCGGTGATCTTAGTGTCGACTCGGAACTTGACGCCCTTTTCAGTGTGCTTGAGGATCTCCACGTTTGATAGAGTGAGCTCAGGGCAAGGCGCGGCGAACCTCACGTTTACTGTTTTCGTGGTCAGGTAGTTGTGCCGCAGGTGAGAGGTGGATGTATCGAGGATTATTTCGCCGTGATTGATCACAATGACGCGCTTGCATAGCTGCTCAATATCACCTGCGTCATGAGAGGTGAGGAATACGGTCGTTTTCTCTTCCTGGTTAAGCCTTTTTATCAGTTCTCGGATCTTGAGTTTGGCTACCACATCAAGGCCGATAGTTGGTTCGTCCAGAAATAGCACCTTCGGCCTGTGAAGGGTACTGGCTGCAATTTCGCACCGCATGCGCTGGCCCAGGGAGAGCTTTCTCACCGGCGTTTTGATAAAATCCGCGAGTTCGAACAGTTCAACCACTTGGTCCAGTCGTTTGGCAAAGTCCTTACCATCGATTTCGTAGATGCTGCCAAGCAGACGAAAGCTGTCCAGAACGGGAAGATGGTACCACAATTGAGATTTTTGTCCGAACACCGAGCCAATGGCATACGCCAGCTGGCGTCGAGCCCTCCACGGCACCAGCCCCAAGACCCTGGCAGTTCCCGCTGTCGGATGCAGGATGCCGGTCAGCATCTTGATCGTTGTGCTTTTCCCGGCCCCGTTGGGCCCGATAAAGGCCAGTAGTTCACCGGATTCCACCTCAAAGGTGATTCCCTTCACGGCGACCACTTCGCTGTATCTTGGCCGCAGCAGTGCCTGCACACTGCCGCGCAAGCCCGGTTCCTTGATTTTCGTACGAAACACTTTACATAAACCATTCGCTTCAATAGTAGCCACGGTGCTACCTCATCGATTGAATATTTGCACGAGTATACCTGCATTTACAAACAGTGTCAAGAGGTGAGGCAGCAACAAGCCAGGACTAAGAAAGCCGGATGCCACGGATGGCGACTCATTGGAGATCTTTAGCATCCGGCGCGAGTGCTTCTCTAGGCTCCTCTTCCCTATTGCAAAGAGACTCAGGTAGGAATACACCACAAGAACGCCGCACTCTATTTGGGTAGGATACAACGATCGATCGGGCCGTTTGTACTGTCACATACTTCAAAAGGCTGCTCTTCTATGGTCCTCGGGTCAAGAATCCGTACCTGTCACACATGCTCACACTGCTTGCCCAATAGCTCATTTTACCAGGCCTTGCAGAAATCGTGCGCCCTCCCATTTTCATGATTCTGGGATATCGAAGGTCAGGTTGGAAGGGGTGTTCTATCTGACGCTTACCCAACAAGCGCGACGCGTCGTCGAAAAAAACAGGCCTACGATGAGGCCCATTCTCGTTACAGAGAATCAGGAGCTTGAGCCCGCCAGAAAGCGCCAGAGCTCATCTTCAACCGACTGAGGAAATGCTTGTGTTTCTCCGTTCTCAAGAACAAGGACACTGTCTTTTTGCTCATGAACTATACCTATAATGAAAGCAGGCACACCTTCGCTGTCTAAGTGTTTGACAAGTCCGTCTCCGTCGGGACATGTGATAAGCATTGTCCCGGATGAGATCAGTCCCAAAGGATCCAGACCCAGATACTCACAGATTGCAGACGTCTCAGGGCGCACAGGCACCTTGGCTTTATCTATTCGAAAACCGAATCCGGAGGCCGCCCCCATTTCAAACAGAGCACCGTAGAGCCCTCCTTCGGTAATGTCATGCATAGCACTGACGCCGAAGGAGGCAGCGGCTATGCCTTCTTTTACGGCACTGATGTCCTCGAAGAATGCCGATGCGTTTCTTAGCAGGGCATCCAAGACTTCGGGTGAGACTTGCGGATCCTTTTTCTTGGCGGCCCGTCTGATCGTGTCCGCCCACTCGGTGGCCAGAATGGCCGTGCCTTCTATACCCACTCCTTTGGTGACTACTACGGCATCACCAGGTCGAGCTCCCGCCGAGGTTACATAGCGATCCTTCGCAGCTCGACCGACGGCAGTGATGACCACAAGCGGAGCCGTAACCCGGGAGACTATCTCAGTATGCCCTCCTAGGACTTCGATTCCGAGCTCTTCACATCCCTGCTCCACTTCATCCATGATCTGAGTGATCAGTGTTTCCTCTGTGTCTTCGGGTAGCAAGAGGACCACTTGCACACCGATCGGACGAGCGCCGTTGGCGGCTACATCATTGCACGAGACGTGAACAGCGAGTCGACCGGCGCCCGTAGCGACACCGGTGATTGGATCCGTCGACATGACGCAGACTTCTTCACCAAAGTCGATGACTGCTGAATCCTCCCCCAAGGCAGCACGAACCAACACGTCGCTACGCCGGTGGGCGAAACGGCCGAGTACAAGACGTTCCAACTGCTGCGGAGCAAGCTTTCCTGCTTTCATACAGCGTGACCCTCCTCCACCGTCAGCACTTGTAACATGTTTGTGCTTCCGGGAGGACCCGTGCGTACACCGGCGGCAATGGCGACAGTGTCTCCCGGGCTTATCAGTTGCCAGCGCAAGGCGGCATCTATGGCGACGTCAAGCATATGATCGATGTTATCTGAACGAGGCACTACTATGGGGTGAACGCCCCAGACCAAAGCCAGTTGTCGGGCTACATACCTATGAGGTGTTAAGGCGACAATAGGGATTCTCGGGCGATACTTGGATACCAAGCGAGCGGTGGCACCCGATTGGGTAGAACAAAGGATCGCTGCGGCGTCCACGCTGGCTGCTGTGGCGCACGTGGCCCGAGCGATGGCCTCGGCCACCGACACCTGGGTTCGGGGTAGATCGTCTGAGTATTCAAGGACCTCTTCGGTGCGCTGGCTGATCCTGTGCATAGTGCTCACGGCTTCTATTGGGTATTTACCTACGGCGGTCTCTCCCGAGAGCATGATGGCATCACTTCCATCAAATATGGCGTTGGCTACGTCCGCTACCTCAGCTCGAGTGGGACGTGGATTGCGCACCATGGAATCCAACATCTGCGTGGCTGTGATTACCGGTTTGCCGGCAGCCTTGCACCTTCTTATCAACATTTTTTGTACCAATGGTACTTCTTCAGGGGGCAACTCGATTCCCAAGTCACCGCGGGCCACCATGATACCGTCGGCCGCGGCGATGATCTCGTCAATATTGCGAACCCCTTCCTCGCTTTCCACCTTGGCAATGACCTGCATCGTGCTCCCGGAATCGGCGATAACGTCTTTAACCGCCTGTATATGATCAGCACGCCTGACAAACGAAGCGGCTATGAAATCACAGCCTTGCTCAGCAGCGAAGCGGATGTGTTCAATATCTCGTTCACCTAATGGAGGCAGGTCTACTGCTACACCGGGCAGAGTAAGCCCTTTGCGGGATTTGAGCTCGCCGCCTGTCGCCACAACGCAGACGACGTTAGAGCCGGAAACCGATTCTACATGAAGTTCCAATAGACCGTCGTCCAAAAAAATGATACTGCCAGGCCTTACATCAAGGGGAAGCTTTGGGTAGTCAACAAAGATGGCTTCGCCGTCTTCAGCGATTCTGGGATCCACGGTAAGGGTCAGACGCTCACTCTTGGCCACCATACGCTTTCCCACAGGTACTTCCCCAATTCGTATTTTGGGACCCTGGATATCGATCATAATAGCGACAGAGCGTTTTGCGGAGATCTCCGCTTCTCGGATAGTGGCAATGCGCTGAGCAAACTCCTCTAACGTACCATGCGAGCAGTTGAGGCGTGCCACGTCCATACCGGCGGCAATCAATGCTTCAACTTGGTCGAGGCTTTCCGTGGCGGGTCCAATGGTGCAGACGATCTTGGTTCTGCGCAAGCCCCTACATCCTTTCTCATGGAAATCAAGTACGCTGAAAACATTGCCCAATCGCGCGCTGAACCAGTGTTGAATTGGAGTTCAAATAGAAGATAAGACATGGGCGAGGCGATACATCTCGGGGTCAATGCTTTTGCGCATGGCCAAAGCCTCATCGATATCGAAGGTCCGGACTTCACCCTTGACCATTGTCACCACTCGGCCACCCTGCCCCGCAGCCAACAAGCCTACTGCGGCGTGTCCCAGCCGAGACGCCACAATCTGATCCAGAGCCGTGGGAGTCCCCCCTCGTTGCAGATGACCTAGAATAGTGATCCGAGTTTCAAGCCCTGTCTTTTCCATTATATAATTCCCAACGTACATGGCTGCAGACTTCGGTCCGTCTCTATCCGCCCAGGCATCAGTGCCGACCCCTTCGGCGACCACGACTATGCTGTGGGCCTTACCGACCCGAAAAGCGAAAGATATTCGAGCGCAGACCTCATCGAGATCCGCAGGGACTTCAGGGATCAAAATGGACTCCGCACCACCCGCTAAGCCAGCATGAAGGGCGATGTAACCCGCTTCGCGGCCCATGACCTCGACGACGATGATTCGTTCATGTGAAGTAGCTGTATCGCGAATCTTATTTATAGCACCGACTACGGTGTTGACAGCCGTGTCGAAACCGATGGCTTGATCTGTACAGGCGATGTCATTGTCAATGGTCGCTGGAATAGCGACGACAGGCACTCCGGCGTGAACGAGATCACGCGCACCTCGAAAGGAGCCGTCTCCTCCGAGAACAATTAACCCGTCGATACTGAGTCGTTTGAGTACACCGAGAGCCTTGGCCAGTCCCTCCGGAGTCTTGAACTCCTCACTGCGGGCGCTGCGTAAGATAGTGCCTCCTCGGTGTATGATGTCTGCGACCGATCGAGATGTAAGCTCAACGAGGGCGCCTTGAATTAAGCCCTGAAACCCTCTCTCAACACCAAAAACCCGAATACCTTCAGATAACGCGCTGCGCACAACCGCGCGAATGGCGGCGTTCATTCCGGGGGCATCCCCTCCGCTTGTAAGAACGCCGATTCGAGCCGGCCTGGGCATGGCATATCCCTCCTGCCGAAGCACTTCTGTGTAGTCCGGAAACGCCAAGAATCGTCCTGTTGAGGGATGAACTATAGGAGATGTCTATGTTTACCATCCCGCAGGGCGGGTTTGGCCAATCCTTCTGTAACGTTCCAGTCTTCTTGCGATGAGTTGTGATGATGGTATCCGAGAAAGCTCAGATAAGTGCCGCAGTATGGCTTCTTTCATGGTGGCGGCAGTTGCAGCCGGGTCACGATGAGCTCCTCCGAGGGGCTCAGACAGGACTTCATCGATGACTCCTAATCTGAGTAGATCAGATGCAGTAAGACGCAATACGGCGGCCGCGTCTTCAGCACGCGCGGTGTCTTTCCATAGGATCTGAGCACACATCTCCGGGGAAATCACTGAGTACCATGCATTTTCCAGCATGAGCACTCTGTCTCCCACGCCGATTGCTAGTGCCCCTCCGCTACCGCCTTCACCGGTAATGATACAAATGATAGGAACCTGGAGAAAAGACATGTGACGGATGCACTCAGCGATTACTACCCCTTGACCTCTTTCTTCCGCCTCAACACCGGGGTAGGCGCCGACTACGTCTATGAGCGAAATAATCGGCCGGCCGAACTTCTCAGCTTGACGCATCAACCGTAAAGCTTTGCGATATCCTTCAGGATGAGGCAGGCCGAAATTGCGCCGAATGCTTTCTTTTGTATCTCGTCCCCTTGCCTTCTGTGGTCCTACGACGGTGACAGGCCGTCCGTCAAGGTACGCGATGCCGCCGACGATCGCAGCATCATCGCGTACGGTGCGATCGCCATGTAATTCGACAAAGCCCGTGAAAATGGACTCAATATAATCAAGAGTCGTAGGGCGATCCTTATGACGAGCCATCTGAACTCGTTGCCACGGAGTGATATCTGCGTAGATCTCTCGACGAAGGCTATCGGCTTTGCGCTCCAACGTGCGGATCTCTTCCGTGAAATCGATGCCTTTTTCCTTCGTGAACTCTTGCAGTTCTTTAATGCGCTGTTCCAGTTCAACGAGTGGTTTTTCCCACTCGAAGATGTTGTTAACCACATAGCTCACCTACCCATGAGGGCCCTCCCCAGCAACTGACAGGCTTCATCAAGCTCTGTCTCAGGCACGAGGATCTCATAATGCCGGATCTCGCCGTGTTTATGTTTTATTTGCCGCGAACGGGCAAGTATTCCGTTTTTGCTCAATTCGTCGAGGATGTGCTCAGCCGCGCTGCTTGAGCGAGCCACGTAAACGACTACCCACACTCCATGTACCTCCCCGGAAACGACAAAATGAAGAACCGGTGCGCGAGCTAGTTGAAAAATGCCTCGGCACGCTGTAGTATCGCCCTGACATCGATAAGTCTTGCATGAGGGAAGGACTTGAAGATCTTTAGAAGGGTTGTCTGCCCGACGCGGCTCCATAGAAGCAAACGCTGACGCAGCAAAGTGAGCGTGACGGCTCCGGCCATATAAATAACGGAAGCTCCGATAGCTACCGGTTTCCGGCGAAAAAACAGATGTATCAAGATTGCTGTTTTATAAACCCTGTCTAATAGGCGTCGCACCCGAGCCCTCCTGTTCGATGGGATCAGTCACCGCATTCGGTCTCGCCGTGTTTTGTCCACACACGAGCCCGCCCGCGGATCTTGATAGCCGAGGTGTGCTCGGTAAACTGGGCTATCAGGAGCTCTCCCTTGTCGAGCTTCTCGGTGTGATGGAATTTCGTATCGCTTCCGCGCGTTAGACCGATGATCGTTACTCCGTCTTCTAACGCCTTGACCATAATGAAATCAGCACAGACAGACGGCTGGTTATCCATCCTGGTCCACTTCCTTTGATAATCGCAGTGCGGCAAAGGTTATTTTTTGGCTCACTGAGTCCGGCGATTCTTCGCGGACTACATCGGCTCCTAAGGCATGAAGTTTCTCGCTCAAACCTTCGTATCCTCTGTCAAGTATCTCCAACCCCAAGATCCGGGTTTCGCCTACAGCACCCAGAGCTGCAACGACCAAGGCCGCCCCTGCCCGAAGATCCGTAGCTTCTACCGGCGCGCCCGACAGCTGCTCGACTCCTCGAACGATGGCCGTATCGTGCTCAACGCGTATGTCGGCCCCCATTCTTCGCAACTCATCCACATAGCGAAATCTATCAAAGATCGTCTCGCGAATGACGCTGGTTCCCTCGGCAGTGGACATCAAAGCTACAAAAGGTTGCTGAAGATCAGTGGGAAACCCAGGGTATGGGGCGGTCTCTACATCACAAGCCTTCAGTTTGCGTTGGGAACGAACGAGGATACTGCTGTTGTCTTCTTTGATCTCTACTCCGGCTTCCATGAGTTTCAGAATCGGCGAACGCAAGTGTTCGGGCACTACGTCTTTCAGCAGTACCTCTCCGCCGGCCACGGCAGCGCACATCAGATACGTTCCTGCCTCTATCCGATCGCAGATGATACCATATTCCGTGCCATAGAGTTCTTTGACCCCTTCTATCCTGATCACATCGGTGCCCGCGCCGCGTACACGCGCTCCCATGCTATTGAGAAAGATCGCCAGATCAACAACTTCCGGCTCTTTGGCCGCGTTTTCCAGGATAGTGACCCCTTCTGCTTTAGCGGCGGCGATCATCAGATTTATGGTGGTACCCACGCTCGAACGATTGATGAAAATACTTGTACCTCGCAACTGCGGCGCTGAGGCCTTAACATATCCGTGCTCGATTGTCACCTCGGCCCCTAGCTGTTGGAAGCCACGAATATGAAAATCCACGGGTCGTGAGCCTATGGCACATCCTCCAGGCAGCGGGACTTCCGCACAGCCAAGACGACCTAGCAACAGACCCGCCGTATAGAACGAGCCGCGCTCACGTCTGACGAGATCATACGGGGCACTATGGTTATTGATCCCGGCACCTCTAACGTGTATGCGGCCTTTATCATCCATGTAGACCTCGGCGCCCAAGCTTCTGAGGATGAGGCAGATCGTCAAGACAGAGGTGTCACGCGGTACGTTATCGATTATGCTCTCCTCATCACTCAGTGCGGCCGCAGTTAAAATGGGCATAGCACTGTTTTTGGATCCGCTGACCGAGATCTCCCCGTACAGAGGATTGCCACCCCGGATAATGAGATGCGCCATTCAGTGACCTCCTAAGGACCCTTGCCGAGGCGTTAAGGCCCAGCAGGGTTTTGCCGGGCCCTGTTGTACTACACGCTTGCTTCCATAGCCAAGGGCTTCTTTCCTGCTACTGTCCGCTCACTGTCGCAGGCCGGTGTGTATTGTGTAGCTCCAATTCTTCCCGAAATTGTTGTCCCAATTTCCCGCCCCGTCATGAAAGCACATCTCTAACCGACCTCCGCTAGCCGCGCGGATTGTACAGGTCCAAACGGATGGCGATGACTGTGTCATCGGAATGTCGCGCACTTGTTGCCAAGCTCCGGGACCGACGCCATAATGCAGAAAAACCTGGCGGGCTCCTGATTTGGCCAATGAACCCGCGTACCAAACCTGGACTTCTTCCCCTGCTGTAATCGGAGTGGGGGTCACAAGCACGCCATCCCCTTTGAAGATGCTCTCTTTTGGGGGCGTGACTGAGTCCATGACGGCGACTTGTGCCTCTCCGCCAAGACTGGCGGTCTCGAAGTCCAGCAAGCGGCGAGTTCGGTTCGTGAGTGCTTTACGCACTACATCAGCCAAGCTTCTCATGCTTCTCACCCCCCTCGCGGTAGTAGGCTTCCAAGACGGAACTACTTTTACCCCGGCAAGGGGAGTACGTGGCGGAACGACCGTCCAGTGCGCGTACCTATGACCAGTGCCACATGCGAAGTGCAATTCAGACGTATAGGTAACTTATAATATAAAAAGCCCACCAAATGAGGCAGGCTTTTTATGTTTGGCACCCCCACGGGGATTCGAACCCCGGCCGCATGGCTGAGAACCATGTGTCCTAGGCCTCTAGACGATGGGGGCCTATGGCTGGGGGACCTGGATTCGAACCAGAACTAATTGGTCCAGAGCCAATCGGGCTACCGTTACCCCATCCCCCAATGACCAAGTGCAATTATATCACCACTCAGTCGTGAACGCAAGGGCTTGTTCTAAAAAAGTGTCACGTACTACCTGGGAGGCGGCACACGCTGCAATTAGAGATCTGCAGGGAATCAATGACGTCCCGTAAAAGCTTGCAGACCAGGTCACCGCTGGCTTGCATCGTACGGACCACGTCGTCATGTTTCAAGAGGTCCGAACTCAGCCCTGCTCCCAAATTGGTGACCAAAGCGATAGTTGCATAGCATAGGCCAAGCTCGCGAATCAATACCACTTCAGGGACACCTGTCATGCCCACCACATCGCCGCCCAACATGGCAAAGGCAGCCACTTCCGCGGGGGTTTCGTAGCGCGGGCCGTTTGTGCATACGTAACAGCCTGTACTATGAATCCGGACCGGAAGGTCTCCACCCGCTGCCAACACGGCCTGACGCAAGATGGGACAATAGGGCTCTGTCATGTCAGTGTGAACGACTCGACCGTCCTCACCGTCAAAGAAAGTGCTTGGGCGTCCTGATGTCAGATCAATGAACGAGTCGATGACCACAAGATCTCCGGGTTGAATCTGTCGACGAAGCGCGCCTACAGCTGCGGTGGCTAAGACGGCTTCCACTCCGAGCTCACGGAGAGCCCAAGCATTGGCTCTATAGTTGATACGATGAGGAGGAACTGAATGACCTGCTCCGTGGCGGGCCAAGAAAAAGACTTTCTTACCGCTTTCGTGTTGGGCTTCTTGCAGCACGACGGAGCCGTACGGCGTCTCGACGCTAAGAGGCTTCGTATCGCCAAACAGTCTGCGGGCATCAACACCTGTGCCTCCAATGACAGCCAGGCGCAAAGCCGTTCCTCCTTTTCGCAATGTGTCGGCGGGAAC
>LFTP01000029.1 GCA_001513395.1 Clostridia bacterium DTU080 | reverse complement strand
CCTCGCAACACTACTCGCCTTGACCCGTATGACGGCGATTTCGTCAATTTCTTCCATGAATCCCTTCTTTTTCCTTCCTAACTAACGTTTTCCCGACTGACACGGGCTATATCGCCTTCTCAGCCCCTCTCTCGTCCCGGCGCGGCCACACCTTGGGGGACGAAGAGGCTTTCGAAATACCTTGTCACTAGGAATCAATGGTTGGCTGAATAAAATTCATTCTTTCGACTCTTCTGTGCATAAACCGCCAATGCCTGTCTCCCTCTTTATCCGGCGCAAGGATGAATCTCGTATCGACGCTGAGTGAAGAGCACCCAGCCTGTTTGCCGTCTCAGAAAAGATGCTTGGCCAGTTCGCCTTTCCCGATCAGAGTAAGGATTAAAGGAAAGAGAGTAGATTCCTTCCGCCGTGCTGTGTGGATCCCGTCTTGCTCCCTGGAGGTGATCAGTCGGAAACGCAGAAGTGTGATTGGGAAAAAGCGGAACCAAACCGCTTATCCTGCCTAGAAGGGATGTGTTGATGTGTCTGTCTCATGGCGAAGCAGAAGCTTGGCCGTCGTGACCGCGCTGGTCATCCTGAGCGTCCTGACGTCCGGCGCAATGGGCAAGACAAAGATCGTACTGTGGGACAAACTGACCGCGGATTCGATGGAACTGGAACTATACTGGATTAAAGCCTTCGAAGCGACGCACCCGGACGTTGAAGTCGAGCATATAAGCACGCCTACGGATTTCATGAACAAGCTCTCGGTAGCCGTCGCTGCGGGAGTCCCGCCGGATGTCGCCCAGCTGATACCCACCTACTCTTTGGCTGAGTTCGCCGAAGGCGGACTTATACAACCCCTCGATCCTTTCATTAAGAAAGCAGGCATCAAAGAACGCGACTTCTTTCCTTTGGTCTGGGAGTCCTGGCACTACGACGGCAGCATCTGGGCGATGACCTATGACGTCGACCCTCAGATGCTTTTCACAAACCGCTCTTTGTTCGCCTCTTCCGGGGTGGCCCTGCCTGAAACCATCACCGAGCTGGATGAGGCAGCCAGGCGCCTGGCGCGGACAGACGAAGCCGGCAACATCAAGCGGATGGGTTTCGTTCCCTGGTTGGGCGACTGGTGCACGTGGTTTTCGGCCTGGGATGCTCCGTTGTGGGATCCCGAAACCGGCCGTATTGTCGCCAACCACCCCAACACGGTCGACATGTTTGCCTGGATGGCTTCTTACTCTGAGCGCTACGGCTACGGCCGCATCGGCGCTTTGACATCGGCCATCCAGAACTACCACCGCGGCGATCCTCTCTACAATGATCAATTGGCAGCCATGGTGTGCGGCCCTTGGCTTGTGCGCCGCTTTGACCTGTACGCCCCCGGTTTTGAGTGGGACATGGTTCCCCTGCCCTATGCTCCCAGCGGAAAGCCCAATTCCACCACCGGTAATGCCCTCACCTTGACCATACCCGTGGGAGCCAAGCATCCGGAAGAAGCCTTTGAGTATATACGCTGGCGAACAAGCGAAGAGCATATGCTTGAGCGCGTCGCCGTGCCGCCTCCTCCGGGATTCCCGGCACGCATCGCCGTAGCTCGGGCCTATGTGCAGCGCTATCCAGAGTTCATGCCGATGGCCAACGCGTTGGCCGGACCTAACTCACGACCGTACTTGCCTACCATGCCGGTCAGCGTCTTCTTATCCAGTGAGCTGGCCAAAGCGCGCAATAGAGTCATCCAGCTCGTTGAAAGCCCTCAGGCCGCGTTGGATACGGTGACGCAGATCGTCCAGGCTCGCTTGGATGATGTGCTGCGCGCTTCGAGCAGGAAGCGTTGATGCGACACAAACGGACTGTCTTCAACCGGCCTCAGTTCGTCTGACGATGAGCTACGTTACGGATGAATGTATAGCCACCCCAAAGCTTTTCCCCGGCTCCGGGCTCCGCGGTGGGCAGCTATACAGTGCTATCAAGGCCACGGACAGTGCCGATCACTCCAAACTGAAACCATCTGATAACACCGACGAGGGGGCCATTGCCACCCTATAGTGCGCATCGACCTCAACAGATTAGGCGCGACAGGGGTGCAGCGAAACACCCCTGTCGCGCCGCACAGCCTCAAGTGTGTGAACAACGATCTGCTGCCGACCATACGGCAAGAAGGCGCCGTGATCATAGCTATGGCCATTCGGCCGGATCGTACTATCTACGGGAGGTGTCTCAAGAGCATGGATGTAACGATAATTGTGGCCCACAGTCTCAACGGGGTGATAGGCAAAGGGGGAGCAAGTCCGTGGCACTTGCCTACGGACCTGCGTTTCTTTCGCCGCCAGACAGAGGGACACATCGTCATCATGGGCAGAAAAACCTATGAGAGCCTCGGCAAACCGCTGCCCAATCGCCGCAACATTGTGCTCTCGCGGCATTTGAGCGCTGCCGATCAAGATGTGGAGGTCTACAGAAGCATTGACGACGTGAAGGCCGAATTGACCGCATCAAAGCCGACGCAACAGGAGATCTTCGTCATCGGCGGCGGCCAGATCTATGAAGCCTTCTTGCCTGATGCGAATCGGATATATATCACCCTGGTTGAGGCCGTCGTCGCCGGCGACACGTATTTTCCGCGGCTCACCGATTGCTGGCACGTTGAGTTGTTGGAGGCTTACGAT
>LFTP01000084.1 GCA_001513395.1 Clostridia bacterium DTU080 | reverse complement strand
GAACCATGTGCGCAGTTGCTCGGGGAACAAAGACTCCCCACCGGTCAACCCGATCTTCACTTTCGTCTTGGCACCGGCGCAAAACGCCGAGCAGAGGGCGACAATCAGCAGTACGACAGTGAGCGTCAAGCGGTTCTTCGGCATCACATCATCACCTTTCTTTCGTGGAGTTAAACCGCTAAGCGGCACACTTGACGAAAGCATTGCAAAATACTTAATAGACATTCAAGTGGAACCGCGAACAGATCATAGGTGGTTGTAGACAGAGAAATCGCGCAGAACTAACATAATCACATTCTAATAGTTACATAGGAGAGGCCTAATTCCTTCATAAAAGCATTAGTCGCATTCAGAGTGCATGTATATAAGATGAGTGGGAATTATCGGGTCACAATGAAAGGGGCCGTTCCGGTGTGCATGCGAGGGGCCGGGGGTGTCGGGAGAGGAAAAGCGCGGTCCGTCGTGAATCCCGTATATCAGATTGTTGGAAAAAGGGGATGCACATGGTGATTGATGTCGGACAATGGTGCAAGAGATCTTGCTTGATAGTACTTCTAGTTTGTGTACTTTCGAGTGTGGCCATAGGCGGCCATGTGTTGGAGATATCTCCCGAGGCCTTCGGCTTGCCGCTGCGCACCGACGGCGACACTGTTGTCGGAGTATGGGACAACCATATCGAAAAGCCCGTCTTGGATTGTTATCTGAGTGACGGCGATCTGTCCATGTATGACACAGTGGCTTTTGACATATTCTCCGCCAAGGCCAATGGGGCGCGAATGACTCTCGTCTTCTACTCCAACAACCCGGCAACGGATGGCTCGGATTACTACTACCTACACATCACCGTGGACTGGACCGGGCTTAAACGCTTTGAACTGAGGACCGATCAGCTTCGGGCGAGTCGCTCTCCTCTGGGCTGGGACCGGATAGATCTGATTCGCATCTCTGCATCGGGTTGGCAGAACACGCCGCTGGCGGATACGTCTTTGACACTCAGCCCGTTCCGTTTTTCCAAAGGGAGTACCGATGATAGAGCTTCCCTGACGGTTACCGTGTCGACTCCGCCGCCTCTGACAGGGCCGCCGGAGGATACCCGGGTCACGGTGCCGATCACCTCTTTTGGGCTTCCTTCGGTCAGCGGTATCGAGGGTTTTGAAGGCGGGATAGCGCGCTGGGGCGATCATCCTGTGCATGATGTCATCAGCTGTACGTCGCCTCCGGATCTGTCACGGGTGAATCGGGTCACATTTCTCGTGCACTCGGCCAAGGCGAACAACGCCCAACTGACACTGCAGTTTCGCTCGGAAAACAAAGAGACGGAGGGCACGGATTCGTACTTGACTCATCTGTTTGTTGACTGGGAAGGCTGGAAGGTGATCACCATCGATTTTGCCGACTTGCGCGTCGGTCGCAGCCCCTTGGGATGGGACAAGATCGACACGATCCAGTTCCATGCCAGCGGTTGGAATGCCACGCCCAAAGCCGACACAGATCTTTTGATCAGCGATCTGTATTTTCCTCAGTCGGGCTTCGATGAGTCAACGCCCATGCTTTCTACGTTGCGTGCGGAGCATCCCCGGCTTTTGATCACATCCGAAGGTTTTGCCCGCATTCGCGAGCGCATCGCTGCCGGAGATCCGCAGACACTGCAGTGGTATGCGAGCTTGCAATCAACGGTCCGAGGGATTATGGCTGCCGGCCCTTCGCAGTATGAAATGTCCGACGGGTTGCGTCTTTTGGCTACCAGCGTGCAGGTGCTCGATCGCGTCGAGGCGCTGGCCATGTTGTATCAGCTGGAGGGGGATATGCGCTACGTGGAGCGAGCCTGGCAGGAGCTGGAGGCCGCAGGGTCTTTCCCCGATTGGAATCCCCGGCATTTTTTGGATACCGCCGAGATGTCCCGCGCTTTTGCCATCGCCTATGACTGGCTCTATGATGCTTGGACTCCTGAGCAACGTAGATTTATCCGGGAAGCTTTGGTCCGACTCGGACTGACTCCTGCGTTGCAGTCATACCGACGCACGGCTCCGTCGGAGTGGAGCGGCTGGGTGAATCGTCGCAAAAGCAACTGGAACTTGGTCTGCAACGCCGGTATAGGCATGGGAGCGTTGGCCATCGCTGAGGAATACCCTGAGCTGGCGGAGGAGATCCTGCGCTCAAGCGTGCGCTCGATAAAAAACTCGATAGTCGGCTTTGCTCCTGACGGCGGTTGGGAAGAAGGATTGGGCTACTGGAGCTACAGCATCGACTATTTGGTAGGTTATCTCGGGAGTCTGGAGACTGCGTTGGGTACCGATTTCGGCCTTGGCGACACGCCGGGTTTGGCCGAGGCCGGAGACTTTCCCATCTATCTGACCGGACCGACTAAAGAGGCCTTCAACTTCGGGGATAACGGTAAGGGCATCTTCCGTCGACCCGAGTTCTTCTGGCTGGCCCAGCGCTACGACAAGCCCGAGTATGATTGGTGGTTGCGTCATGTGGCGGGGGTTTCGTCTCATCCGAGGAACTTCTTGTGGGGCCTGTCCGGCTCCGATCAAAGGCCTGACCATGAGTATCCGGCGCCGGACCGCTATTTCCGGGACGCCGAAGTGGTCTCTTTGCGCAGTGCATGGAACGATGAGCGGGCCTGTTTCGTGGGCTTTAAGGGTGGTGCCAATCCGGGCGGCCACGGCGATCTGGATCTGGGCAGCTTTGTTTTCGATGCTCTGGGGGTACGCTGGGTGGAAGAGCTGGGCAAGGACGATTACAATCTGGACGGCTATTTTGCCTATGGCCCCGGCGGCAAGCGCTGGGACTATTACCGCAAACGAGCGGAGGGACAAAACACCCTGCTGATCAACCACGACGGCGGCCCCGGACAGAACAACCCCGCTTTTGCTCCCATTGTCTTTTTCGCGTCCAAGGAGGGCGAAGCGTTGGCCATCGCGCATCTGACTTCGGCCTACACTCCTCACGTCACCGACGCCCGGCGAGGCGTAGCCCTATTTGACAATCGACGCCAGCTGCTTATCCAAGACGAAGTGACCAGCCAAAATCCTGCGGATATTTGGTGGTTTATGCACACCCGAGCGGCCGTGGAGCTCAGTGAAGACGGCAGAAGCGCCATTTTGAGTCGCAATAACAAGAAGGTTTTGGCCCGCGTCCCTTCTCCGCCTGAGGCGAGCTTTCAGCTCTTGCCGGCCAGGCCTTTGGAAGCATCTCCCGATCCTATCGGACAGGACCTCAACTCGGGTCTTCACAAGCTGGCCATTCATCTCACTGGTGTCACCGAATTGAGATTGGTCGTGCAGCTCACTCCCTTGGAAGACTACGAATACGCTCCCCTGACTCCCACTGTCTACTCCTTAGACGAGTGGCAACAAGACGTGCAGACCCCTCTATGGGCGGCTTTGCCTCGCTTGCGGCTTCGGCTGCCCGTCGGTGCAAGACTCAGCGGGATTGCCGGCATCGGACTGGAGCTTGCCGGCACGGCACGGTTTTCAGATGTGACCGTGAAGATGGGTGAGGATATCCTCTATCAGGCGAAAGACTTGCCTTCGGAACTCATCATCGATACCTACAACTACTCTGACGCCGACAGGGTCTGATCTTTGAATTTGGGCTCGGCGATCACTGCGAGCGTCTGGATGTGCCTGTGTTTGTCGAGAATCGCTGGCGCATTCAGGACGAGCAGTGGCCTCCTATGGTCTCGGACTGGTTTGGGTTTTTGGATTTTAGCAAGACCAGTGAGGCTTCGGAAGGATGGAGCTATGCCACGGATGATCCCGAACGCTATTTCGGTGACGAAAACAGGCGCGTTCGCATGCGGAATACGACCGAGTATCTGGTGTGGGAGACACCCTGGCTGGAACGGTTTTCTGTCTTTGTCTATGCGCCCGTCGCCGAGGTGGATGATGTGATCAGACTAAGCGTACAAACGAAAGGGGGGCAGTGGAAGGATATCGCCTATGAGACGCTGGTCAGAGAGTACAACGAATACGGACTGCACTTCCTCATGTTGGTAGGTGACGTCTCCGAGGAAGCGCCTTCAGTTCAGGCTTTTCGACTCATGTTGGAGAGTACGCAAATCGAACAGGCGGACATACAGATCGGCCAGGTGAATCTGGAAGGTGTGACACGTTAAATCGGCACTTGTCAGGAGGGTAAGCCATGTCCACGATGCGCAAGGTAGCGGTGTGTATCATCGGTTTGGTTCTGGTCAGTACGATAGGTGCCTATGCGGCCACAACGAAGATCGCCTACTTCGGTCGCACACGGGCGACGGAGCTGGCCTGGGCGGAGGATGTAGCACAGAAGTTCTCCGCGATGCGTCCTGATGTAGAGGTCGAGGTTTGGGCGAGCGGTACGGGCGGAGGGTCGGATTATCAGGAGAAGTTGGCGGTGCTGACCGCGGCGGGTACACCACCGGATGTCTTTTTGGGATTAGCCGACAAACTCGGTTTTATCGTCAAGGGCTTTGCTTTGGATATCACTCCCTATGTGGAGCGAGATCGGGCAGAGCTGCAGATCAATACCTTTCCGCCTGGGGTGTGGGAATCCCCGTCTTTCCAAAAGCGACAGTACGGTGTGCCGCTGACGCTCACCACCCATCTCGTTTTCTACAATCAGTCGTTATTCTTAGACAGAGGATTGGCTTTTCTGCCCACAAATTGGGATGATCGATCATGGACCTGGGAAATGTTTCTTGAGTACTGCCGTCGGCTGACCGTCGTCGGGGAACAAGGGCGTTATGAGCAACTGGGACTCACTCAGATCGCCGAACCTAAGCTTCCGGACATCTGCTACATGTTCGGCGGCGACTGGTTTGAGCCCGAGGCCTACGAGACCGGTTGGGCAGAGAGAGTAACCATGACCCGGCCCGAGAACATCAAGGCCTATGAAGCGGCACGCGACGTATACGCCAGGTATGCGGCGGCCGGACCGCCCAAGGGCATATCAGCTTCTACAGGCTTTCTGCAAGGCCTGGTGGCCATGGATTGGGCAGGGGCCAACCGCATCGGAGCCAGCTTTAAGGAAGCCCGCAAGAAAGGTGACATAGCTTTCGGACTCGCCGTCGGACCGGTTCCCCTCGTTGAAAACCGGATGAACACTCGCTGGACCAATCCGCTGTTTATTTCAAACGACTCCAAGAATCCGGATCTTGCTTGGGAATTCGTCAAGTTTGCCACCAGCACGGAGTCTCAGGAGTTGTGGACACGTTACACGGGTTCCATGCCCGCCAGACGCACCGCCGTCCGGGCCTATATTGAGAGTCTCACAGACGTATTTGACATGCCCACCAATGAGATCCTCGCGGCCATGGAAGGCTCCGTCGTGCATTCGGTACGCTCCATCGAGGAAGCCGTAGTTGAGGCTCCCTTTGAGATTGCCCGGCGGGCCGGCCAGTGGATCAGCCCCATATTGGCCGGCACCGTGCCTGTAGGTAACGGCTTGGCCACTATGGAACAGGCACTGAATGCCTATATAAGAGAGTTCAACGCCGCTATGAGAAAACAGTAGGACGCCTTCGACAGATGATGAAGCCGGAATTGGAGGGTGAGCCATGTCAGTCATCCGTAGGCTTGCAACGTGTGTTGTCGGCTTGATCCTGATCAGTACGATAGGGGCTTATGCGGCGCCAACGAGACTGATCTACTTCGGTCGCACACGGGCGACGGAGTTGGCCTGGGCGGAGGATGTAGCACAGAAGTTCTCCGCGATGCGTCCTGATGTAGAGGTCGAGGTTTGGGCGAGCGGTACGGGCGGAGGATCGGATTATCAGGAGAAGTTAGCGGTGCTGACCGCGGCGGGTACACCGCCCGATGTCTTTTTGGGATTGGCCGACAAACTGGGTTTTATCGTCAAGGGGTTTGCTTTGGATATCACTCCCTATGTAGAGCGGGATCGGGCGGAACTGCAGATCAACACCTTCCTTCCCGGAGTGTGGGAGTCACCATCTTTCCAAGAACGGCAGTACGGTGTTCCGCTGTCCGTGACTCCCCAGCATCTGTACTACAACCGGTCTTTGTTGTTGGATCGGGGATTGGCGCCTCTGCCCGCCAGCTGGGATGACAAGTCGTGGACCTGGGAGAGGTTTCTCGAGTATTGTCGTCTCCTGACGGTCATCGGAGAGCAAGGGCACTATGAACAGTTGGCTGTGTCTCAGATCTCTGAAGCCAAGCTTCCGGATATATGCTACATGTTCGGCGGCGACTGGTTCAAGCCTGAGGCTTACGAGACCGGTTGGGCAGAGAGAGTGACCATGACCCGGCCGGAGAATGTCAAGGCCTATGAGGCTGTGCGCGACGTATACGCCAGGTATGCGGCGGCAGGCCCGCCCAAAGGGATCTCGGGTGTTTCAGGCTTCTTGCAAGGCCGGGTGGCTATGGATTGGATCGGAGCTTTCCGCATCGGGGCCAACTTCAAAGAAGCCCGCAAGAAGGGCGAGATCGCCTTTGAACTCGCCGTTGGACCCGTTCCACTTGTCGAAAACCGCATGAACACTCGTTGGACCGATCCGCTGTTTATCTCAACCGCCTCCAAGAACCCCGATCTCGCGTGGGAGTTTGTGAAGTTCGCCACCGATACGGAGTCTCAGGAGCTGTGGACGCTGTATACGGGCGCCATGCCCGCCAGACGTAGCGCAATCCGGACCTATATCGACGGCCTCACCGACGTCTTTGATATGTCCCCGAATGAGATTCTGAGTGCCATGGAAGGATCTGTCATCCATTCTGTGCGCTCCATCGAAGAATCCATAGTCGAGGTGCCCCTGGAGATCGCACGGCGCTTTAACGAGTGGATCACACCCATTCTGGCCGGCACTGTACCTGTAGGTAACGGCTTGGCCACTATGGAACAAGCACTGAATGCTTATATCAGACAGTTCAACGCCGATATGAGAACACAGTAAACGTGAACTGAGCAAGGCGGGATGAGGCGCCCTGCTTTATGTCCGCCAGAGGCGGGAGAGTCCGGTCGGATGCCGAAATCCGTTGGTTAGGGAATCCTTGGCGGAGGTGGATCGATTGCAGACGCGGGGAGTTGTTCTCATTCCGGAGGATCTGTCATATGCGCCATGGCCGCAGCTGGCCAAACAAGCGGGGCTGCGCACAATTGCTCTGCACAATTGGCGGGGCGTGGCCCACGTAACGGACTTCATCCAAAAAGAAGAAGGGGCGGCCTTTCTGGCCGAATGCGAAACCTTGGGACTTGCGGTTGAGTATGAGCTGCACGCCATGAGTGATCTTTTGCCCAGGGATCTGTTTGAGACGGAACCGACTCTGTTTCGCATGAATGACGATGGCCAGCGGGTCAATGATTACAACCTATGCGTGTCCGGTGAGCGGGTAGCGGAGATCATCGCCGAAAGGGCTGTGAAGATAGGGCGCATACTGCGTCCGACGACCGGAAGATACTTCCTGTGGGGAGATGACGGCAAGCCGTGGTGCCGCTGCCCTCAATGCCGAGACCTTTCTGACAGCGATCAGGCATTGATCGTAGCTAACTGGCTGTTGAAGGCACTGAGAAAAGAAGATCCGAAAGCCCAGGTAGCGCATCTGGCCTATCTGAATACGCTCGAGCCGCCAAAGCGGGTGAGGCCGGAAGAGGGCATCTTCTTGGAATACGCTCCCATCCGACGGCGCTACGACATCCCTTATGCACAGCAGACGGGCGCCGGGTATTCCAATCCGCTTGATCTGCTCGAGGCCAATCTGGATGTATTTGAACGCTCAACTGCTCAGGTGTTGGAGTACTGGCTTGATGCCAGCCTTTTCACCCGGGCGCAAAGACCGCGTCCGTCGACGGTGGTCAAAATCCCTTGGAATTCTGAAGTGTTCAGTGCGGACGTGCGCCTATATGCGGAGTACGGGATCAGACACATCACCAGCTTTGCCTGTATGATCGATGCCACATACGTAGATTTGTACGGTGAGCCGCCGATCAAGGAGTACGGAGCGGTGTTGGCTGAGGTTTTGAAGCCGTGAGAAGGGTCTAATACCGGGTTCTTCAAAGCGCGTCTTCAGTGCGGCCGGTCATTTGCCGGCCGCACTGAAGGAAGGCGAACCTACGTTATACGAGGGCGTAGGGCTCCGGTAGAGGACCCTTGTGCGACGGATCAAACCACAGCAAGAGATCCTTTTCCGCTTCCCACAGTTCCTCAAACATCTGGCGTATCTTGCTCAAAGGCAAGATGGCCGAAGTCAGCGGATCAAGGGCACAGGCATGGAAAGCCGCCTCCCGGTCACGTTCGAGCACCGCTTTGACCGCCAGTTCATGCACGGCGATGTTCGATCGGTTCAGTGCCGCCAGCTGCGGAGGCAGATCGCCGACGTAACAGGGATGCACGCCTCGACCGTCAACCATACAGGGGACTTCGACGCAACACCCATCCGGCAGGTTAGTGATCAAACCGGTGTTCATTACGTTGCCGTTGAAGGAGAAGGGCACGTTGGTCAACACAGCCTCAATAATACCGCTCGTATACTCGCGCGAGCGCCTCAGCTCGCCCACCGGCAGATTCTCATCTCCCGTGACGCCGGTATCCTTCATCCAGGCGCGCACAGCCGGAGGCTCGTCGGACACGTGTCTGGATGTCAGACCGAACTCGGCCATCTCTTCAGGTGTCTTGCGGAAGTAGGGCATATACTCCGAATCGTGCGGGCTGCTCTCTGTGGGGAAGTACCCGAAATGCTTCATGATCTCAAAGCGCACTCTCTCTTTGGCCAGCAACTCAGGTTGCTCTTCCATCGTCTTCCAGATCAGGGGATAAAGATCCTCTTTGCCGCGTTTGAACTCAAGGAACCAGGCCAGATGGTTGATCCCGGCACACCAGTACGAGATCTCGTCATACGGCACGCCAATAGCCCGGGCGAGCATCATGGCGGTACCTTGCACGCCGTGACACAAGCCCACGTTGCGCACACCTGAGTCAACCGAATGCAGCCAGGTAAGCATGGCCATGGGATTGGTGTGGTTCATCACCAACGCGT
>LFTP01000226.1 GCA_001513395.1 Clostridia bacterium DTU080 | reverse complement strand
GCCAGAGCCTTCTCAGCCGCTTTTTGTATATGCGTGTCAATTGTGGTTATGATATCAAGTCCCTCGCGGGCGGCATCACGGGAAAACAAGCCTAGCGAAAGAACACTGCCTCGCAAATCCGTATCATACGTGCGTTCCAGCCCCGATGTTCCGAAACGCGGATGATAGTAACCGATCGTCTGGGATAAAGAGAGGGGTCCGCTGAAACGTCTTTTGTAGCCGTTGTTCTCCCAGACACTCGCGACCAAGGTTTCGCCGTGGCGATCATAGATCCCTCCCCGAGGGATACGTGCCTGCGCTTCCATGCGCCGGGGGTTGCGGGCATGTGTTTCCAATTCGGGTCCGCGGATTACCGACCAGTAGCCAACCCACAACTCCAAAACGAGGAAGATGGCCAAAAAGCTGATTAGGACCCTGCGACTGGTTACCTCCACGCCGGCACCTCCGACGCGAGAGTTTCGTCGCTTGGAATTGGCGCTGTGACTGAAAGGCTATGAATCAGACCCAGCTGAGCAAAACTGGAGATCAATGAACTACCCCCGTAGCTTAAGAAAGGAAGGGTGATCCCGGTGACAGGGATCAGTCTTGTCACTCCGCCGATAATGATCACTGCTTGTAGGCCCAGCAACACGGACAGCCCCATACCTGCCAAGGCGGCTACGTTATCGCCGTGAGCGTTGGACCACGTCAGGCCTCTGGCCACCAGAATCATATACATAGCTATGATGAAAGTCGCGCCTACAAGGCCCAGTTCCTCGACAAGGGCGTTGAAAATGAAATCGTTGGCCGCGGCCGGAATAAGGTATGGAGAGCCAAATCCCAATCCTGTGCCGGTTATGCCTCCGGCGGCCAGAGCAAAAAGGCCCTGAATGATCTGGTAGCCTATCGTCTCGTAGTATTGCCAGGGATTAAGCCAGACCAAAAACCGGACACGCACGTGATTGAACGTCCTGTATGCCGCGGCTCCACCCGCTGCCGCCAACAGCACGCCTAATGTGAGGTAGATGAACCGCCCGCTGGCTACATAAAGCATGAGAACGAAGACTCCGAAAAGCAGTATAGCTCCGCCCAGATCGCGCTGTCCGACGAACATCATCATGGACACGGCCCACATCAAAAGCAGCGGTCCTAGATGACGGGCCGAAGGAACGCGAATAAAACCGATACGACGCCCGGGAGAGGCCAAGAACTCCTTAGATCCGACCAGGTGTCCGGCCAGCGAGATGACCACCAGCAGTTTGGCGATTTCCGATGTTTGCAGACTAAACCGCCCGATGCGCAGCCAGGCCCGGGCGCCTCCGACCTCGGCACCGAAGACAAGGGTGATGAGCAACAGGATGGTGGCCAGCAGGGCCCAAACATACTTCAAGTCGGCCAAAGCGTTCCATCTGCGGAAACGGCTGGCAACGCCGTATACGACAGTGCCCAATACGATCCACAGGACCTGTTGCCATCCCCTGCTTGGATCTATACGCCATATCTCGGCCACGCCAAGTCCACACAAGGCCGCGATGGTAGGCAGGAAAAACGGATCTCCTCGGCGACCGACCCAAATGAACAAGAAGAGGAATGACGCGCCATATAGCCCGAGGGCAATTGCCGGCTTGCCTTGTAACTCCCCGGTAGTCAGATGCATGAGAACCTGGGCCAAGGAGCCGCAAGCCAAACCTAAGGCGAATAAGCTGACCCTCACCGGGGATCGCCTCCAGTTATGTCTGCTACGATGGCAGTGATGTTGTCCGGTCCGCCGTTTTGGTTGGCCTGACGGATCAGATTAGTCACTGCCAACTGCGGTTGATCCGTCTCCGCCAGAATATGGGCGATGTGTTCTTCCGACAGACATCCGTGTAAACCGTCCGTACAAAGCAGAATTCGATCACCGTGTCGCAGCTGCAGGCTGCCTCGGTCAATGTCCACGGTCTCGTCTATGCCCAGGGCGCGGGTGAGCACGTTACGGTGCGGATGCAACCGCGCTTCGCTTTCCGTGAGGTTTCCGCTGCGTTGAAGCTCCGCTACCACGGAGTGGTCCTGGGTTTGTAACATGAGATCTCCATCGCGCATCACATACAGACGACTGTCGCCTACGTGAGCCCAGTACAGAGTCTCTTGTGAGAGGTGAACGGCGGTCAGCGTTGTTCCCATGCCTTCACGGACATGTTTGGAATGGGCATACTGATAAATCGCCGCATTAGCTTGTTGAATGCATTGCCACAGGTCTGTCTCCGGATCGTCCCACGATGACCAAGTGGCGAGCGTGTTCACGGCCAAGTGACTGGCGATCTCACCGGCAGCGTGTCCTCCCATGCCGTCTGCCACGGCAAGAAGGGGGGGGATGGCATAGTAAGCATCCTCGTTCTTCTCTCGTACTCGGCCGGCGTGGGTGCCTGCCCCTACGTTCACGCCGTACACTCCTTTAGAGATATCCTTTTTTCGCCACAGCATCGTCTTAACGCCTCTTTGCGGAGTGTCTACTCAACAGCAAAGCTTGTCGAGCCTACGTCAATGATGTCTCCCACTTCTATTCGCACCGGGGTGCGAATGCGCACGCCGTTCACTCTTGTGCCGTTGGTGGTGTCCAGATCTTCTATAAGAAAGCCCTGACGCTGCCTGCGGATACGAGCGTGGAACGCGGAGGAAAACGGGTCTTCGAGCCGGATATCGTTCCCTGGGGCCCTGCCCAAAGAAAGCTCGTTCATGGAAGTCACAATGCTTCCCACTTCAAGAGGCTGCTCCCCATGAGCACCTTTCACCCACACCCGATGGTTACCTTGTAACAAGCGAAGCGTCAACCCGTCTTTATGCTTGCGCGACGGCTGTGACGCGCCCGAAACGACTGCTGAGCGCGCCAAAACCACAGCCAAATGCAACAGGAATACGAAAAGCAGAGCTGACATCGCTAGTCTGCCCATCCAATAGAGCTGTTCGATGTTACTCTCCTCCCGCCGGGGCGATCTTCAGCCGTGTGGCTCCTATTTCTATTCGATCCTCAGGTCCCACAGAAGCCCGTCGCACGAGTCTGCCGTTGAGTCTGGTACCATTGGTGCTGTCCGCGTCGATGATCACGGGCGACTCCGCCCCCATCTCCAACCGAGCATGAACACGGGATACCTTGGGATCACGGAGTTGAATGTCACAACCTTGGCG
>LFTP01000213.1 GCA_001513395.1 Clostridia bacterium DTU080 | reverse complement strand
CCCGTTTGGCGGGTACCAGGTGTCCCAGAAGGGGTCGTCCGCACGCCACACCCTGCCATCCAGCGCCGCATGCGTAGGCCGGGTGCGCTCGTCCTGCACGGCGTCGTATTGCCAGTACGGCCTGTTCAACAACACTTCCGGCGCTGTCATCTGCTTGTAACGGCCTGCACTGAACGCCGTCTGCATGTTAGTCCGAAAGACGTTGTCCGCTCGGTGCGGTGACAAACCTTCAAAACCTCGGCGCTCCAACTCGGTGTTGGCCGACTCTTGAAACTCTTGCAGCGTCAGACCTTCCTCCAGCGCCCGGGTGATTAGGTCAGCCAGGAACTGCAAGGCGTCCAGACTAGCTATGCCGGCGACAGTGAATGCCATCGTGCGCACTTCGGCCGCCAGGGCGGCGAACTGTTCGTCCGTCATGGCCACCTTACCCCGGAAGAACTCTATCGCTTCCTCCGGTCGCGGCGGCACAGGCCAGGGTAGGGCAAGAGGCATCTCAGGCATCGACAGACCACCTGCCTAACAGGTCGGCTACGAACATAGCCCGGGCGATAAGGTCTTCCAGGTCCGAAGTGTTCAGGTGGCTGTACTCCGCCAACAGCCGGTCGCGCAAGCCTTCCAGATCCGTCGCTTCCATGATGATGCGCTTCAACGGGGCGAAGGTGGCGGCAAGGGTTGCTGCACCCTGTCGGGTGGCTCCGTCGGCAAGACTGTCCAGCGCTCGCTGCGCCGACACCAGACTCGGCGTTCCTTCCTTGGCGGCTATCAGCCTGGACTTCATGGCAGCCTGCGGCGCCGGCGGGAAGCCCTGCGGCATCTGGCGGCTCGGGGCGACCAGGATGGTCTGCCCTTCGGTCGGTTCAGGGATGCCGAACTTGTCATAAACGTGCTCGGCAGCCACAGGCAAACCAACGCGCTCCACCAATGTGGCGTACACTTCAGCGGTCGTCTTCAGGTCTTCCGGCGGCTCGTAGTGGTACTTGATCCACGGCAACCGGTCGATGGCATCAGGCCCGAAGTTGAACAGCACAAGGGGCAGGACAAGCTGGGTACGTAGCGTCTCGGCCAGCGCTTTGCAGTCTGCCTCGATCAGGTCTTGCCGCACTTGGTTGTGGGTCTGCGAAGCAGCGTAGCTGCCGGTAGAACCTACATCAGAGGTGAGCGTCTGGCCCAGCACAGCCTTGCTCACTTGTCGGTCGATGTACTCCGCCAGCGAGTGGAAGATGTTCTCGCCAGCGTTCCCGGCCTTTTGTTCAACGAATACAATCTCGGTTGCCTTGGAGATAATGCCGGCGGCATCCGATCCCAAGTCGACCAGCGCCTTGTACAGCGCTTCTTTGTCTTCCTTGCTGGCGCCCTGTTCGTACTTGCCCAGCCGCAGCGGCATGCCGAATACCTCGGCATAGCGCACCCAGTCCTTCAGGCCGAAGTTCTTGAACAGGTAGAGCCAGGCGCACACGCGCAATAACCCGGCCCGGTTGGTGTACCCGCTGCGCGCCTTGTAGCGATGGACGATAAACTTGTGTTGCGGCAACTCTATGCCGGTAGACTGATTGTCTTCGGTCAGCAGCCGCAGCTCGTGCAGGTCGCCGAAACGAAAGCGCTTCTGGTGCACCCAGTTGAGCTGGGCCGGGTAGGCTCGCTTGCCATCCACCGTCCAGATGATCTCCAAGACGCCGAAGCCTTTGCCGATGGCGTCTAGCAAATCAAGCATGTTGTCTTCCAGGTTGTGCAGGTTGTTGAGGACGTCGTCGACAAACTGCGCTACCTTGACGTCGGCCGCATCATCAGAGAAGGGCATGATCTCCCAATCCAGGCCCAGCACGGCATTCTTGCGCGTGCTCAACACCGACGTGAGATGGGCGTCCTTCTCCTCCATCTCTTCGTATAACTCCACCTGGCGCATCGTCTCGCCGGCGTCGGCTTCACGCAGAATCCGGGCCAGTTTGGTTGGCGTCAACCCGGCAGAAGGGTAGGTAGACCATTTATCGCGCACACTGGCGGTGGCCATCACGTCTAGTGTAGGTCGGCGCTGCAATTCGATAGGCCGTCCGTATTGATCAAATAGCTGAGACATTACCAGGCGCCCCCTTTGGTGAAGCGTCTGCGCTGCACCGTTTCATACCTTGTCTCTCCGGCCACCACGGAGCGGAAAAGATCAACCGCCCCCTCCAGTGCGTCGGGGCCATCATCGTGATCGCCCTTCGGGAACTGGATAAGCTGTTCGATCAAGCGCTGTACCTTACGCGAAAAGCGCAAGGTGCCATTCTCTACCAGCGGAGAGAGCCGGGTTACCCGAGCTTCCTTGCTCAAGCCCCCTTGCGACACCTCGGTAACAGGCAGGTATTTCCCTGTCTTGCGCGCCCGTTCGTCCAACCATAGCTTCAGCACCTTCTGAAAGGCTACCGTCTCAAACCCTATCGCTATGTGATGGAACTTGTCGAAGCACCGAAAAATGGCGTCCATCAGGGCTTCAGGACTCAGCCGTTCGATTACAGCTTCCATCACATACAAGTAGCCGGATTGCGGATCTCTGCCCACGGTGACAATAGCGGAGTAGTCAGCGGTGCGGCTGCCGCCCAGAGAAGGGTCGACCATGGCCACCAGTTGCAGAGGTTTGCCCTCGATCTCAACTGGGTCGAAATAGGTGATAGAGCCTTCGCGAAACAGAGCGGTGTCTTCATCTCGGGGTTCGTTTTGAAACTCCTGTGCGAAGGCCAGAGGGCCGATCTCTTCGCGCTTATCCCGCAACCGTTCCTCCGGCCACCGTTCCGGCCATAAAGGGGTTCCGTCGTCCTGAATCGCCTTATACTTACGCCTGGTCCACTTTTCGTCTTTGAGTAGCTTAGAGAGTAGCGAGTCGTAGTGTAATATGGTGCCGATAATAAACACCTGACCATCGGGTCCAACGCAGTTCAACAGCACCCGCTTGAGCCAGTTCTCTGTTTTTTGGCGCTGCAGCAACGTGCCGACAGCCTCGTCGTTTTCCAAGTCGTCTCCAATCACCAGGTCCGGTCGATGTGATCCGTGACGTAAACCACGCATGGAAGCGCCGGTACCACGAGCTAACACCCGCACATTATTTCCGGTGATGAAGTCGCCTTCGGTCCATTTCTGGTCAGATACCAAATCGCCGAAGTCCTGGGAGATCCGCTGGTTAGATTCCAGCTCTGTCTTGATAGACCACAAGAAGTACCGGGCCTGAGTGTCCGTATCTGACACAATCACAATGAAATGTTTCAACTTGAAGCATATGGCGTATAGCACAAACCCCAGGTTGACGACCGTGCTCTTGGCATGCTCTCTCGGGGCAGCGACGGCCACACGAGATTCGCGCATTAGCAGCTCGTATATCTCGTGATGGAACTTTGCTGGAGCAAGGCTGAGATGTTCCGGCAGGTAGTACGTGCAGAAATAGCCGAAGTCAGCCTTAGCCCGCTTCAACCGAGCGCGCCGTTCGGGGTCATGGGTTTTTCCGATCAGCTCAGCCAGTTCCACTTACTGCAACTCCTTCGCTATGCTTTGGATCAAAGTGTCGATTCTAGCGGCAAGATCCGGATCGGCCTGAATAGCCTTCGGCAGTTCAGCGCGTATCTTGGCGACCGCTGTGTTTACTCCCCGGTTAAACTCCATCTTCAGCTTCTCGCGAGCCACGCCGCTTCTTTCTAACTGCGCAAGAGCTTTCAGCAGGTCACTGATCTTCTCGCCATCCAGTGATTCCACGCTCATCAACGTCTCTGTGATGAGCGTAACCGCCAGTTGGTTGGCCGCTTCGTTCAATTCCATTGCCGGCGAATCGGGTGCAGACTCAACAATCGCTTTAGCCTTTTCCCGGGTCGCTTTCAGTGCTTCCAACCGAATCAGGAAGTCTTTTCCGTAGCGGCCGACAGCAGACTTGCTCACGGGCGCCCCTTGCTTGTCCAGCCATTCCGCCAGATCCCGGTATGTCCAGCCGTCTACAAGCCGGCGATTGATGGCCTCAACCAGTTCCGGCGGGAGCTGGTCGATCTTGAAATGCTTGCGACGGGGAGGCATTAGTACTCCACTCCTGTATACACACCAGGGTCGGCGGGGATGTTGCGCTCCAGCAAATCCTTGCCTTTGGCGGTGAGCTTGGCTATGCGCCGCGATATGCCCACACCTTCATGGCGGATCTCGCTGGTCTCGACATAACCCTTCTCTTCCAGGTAGTCCACATACCCGGCGATCACAGCGGGTGTGACCTGGTACTCCATATCACCCAGCGTAAGCCCGATCACAGTCAAGGCCACGCCTTCCGGGTACGAGAAGTCCAAGATTCGCAAGATTCGCCCTCTAACTTCCCGGGCTTCATGACGTAGCGCCACGCCCATCCCCTCCTAACAAACGAGACACGTTCTTGTTCAACGTGGTAAGCTCTTCGCCGAACCGGTCCATCTTGTGATCCAACACCGACACGGAGCGAATGAAGTCCTCTCGCATCACGTATTGGTGAGGCACCTGCGCTTTGAAGTGATTCAGGTCGTCCCGCACCTCTTTGATCTCGTCGGCCTGCTCGCGCAGGCGATCTTTCATTCCTGCTCGGATCTCGCTTTGCGAGAGCCAAAGCCAGCCCAAAACGGCCAGCATAAGCGAGTTCATAATGACGATGATTGTCTCTACATTCACGGATCTTGTCCCTCCGTAGCCAAGTCTCATGGCGACGGAGGGAACCCCGTCGCCGCCCAGCAGTATCAGAACCGGTAAGTAAGGGAGAGGTAGGCCACGTTTTGATCGCTGTATAGGTAGCGCCTCACCCCGGCAGTGCTGTAGATAACTCGGTCGAAGGGCAGATACCAAGTGGTCGCCAGCTCTACTACATCGCCCCGGGACGGGTTGCGTTCGTATATGGCGTCGGTTACCAGACTGGGAAAGATGGCGTACTCCAGCACCAGAGTGTGGATGACGCCAGGCGACCCCGACTCTATGATTATGGTGTGAGACCCAGACCACGGCGAAGCCGCGTTGACAACCACCACCCCGATTCCGATCAGCGAGCCGATCAGGAGACAGGCTAGGGTCAACAGCACGGCCCGGAGGATTCTTTTCTGCCTTGAATGCCTTATAAACATGGCTTTAACGCCTCCTTAAACGGCCTTGCACCGTCTGTATGTGCGGTCGATCTCGGGGATCCAGCGGAGCCGGCGCAAGCCAGCTCCGCAGAACCCCCATAATCAGTTTCCCGCCGGTTGGTGTTCCAGGAGAACCTTCTGCTCCATGGCCTTAACCGCCAGCGCTTTCGCCTGCGGCGGCGGGGAAGTTCCGTACTTCTCGCGGTAGCCGGCGATAAAGCGGCTCATAAACGGAGCGAACTTCTCATAGCCCTTCCAGCCATTGAGAGCGCCCTCGTACTCGGCATACTCATAGGCTTGGATGCCCAAGTTCACGATGTGCCGCACCCAGCTCCAGCGCTTGATTAACAAGCCAACGATGGCAATCACCAGGACGATCAGACCCGTCTGCACGGCCTCGATCTGCAGCAGGTCTACGACGATGCTGAAAACGACCGCTAAAATGCTGTTCATAGCGAACATCCTTTCCTGTTACTTCTTCTTGCGCTCGTCCCACCGGGTGCGGTTCCCACGCACATCCACGTGCGTGAAGGTATCGTACAGCCCGATGCCGGAGAAGCCGACGGCTTCGGCTTCCTTGGCGACCTCGGCCGGAGTCATGCCGCGCACAGTGATGTCGGCTGCTATACCGAGCTTGTGCTGGCTGCGGGGAGCGCCGCCTACCTTTGCGTTGTAGGCCGCACATCGGCAACCGGAAGTGACAGTGATCGGTTTGCCGATCCGCTGGCGCAGCGCTTCGAGCTTGGCCACCAACTCCGGATGTGGCCACGAGTCACCGCCGCAGAAGTACCACTCTTTGTAGCCGCGGCTGGCGCACTTGCATTGGAACTCCCGAGCATGAAAGTGCTCGCTCAACTGGCCTTCCATTGACGCATTACCTCCCGGCATTCGGCGATTAGCGCCCGTTTAGCCAACAAGGGACGCGAAAACGCCCCTGGCTGTATATACCAGGAGCGTATCATTCGCCACCCTGCACCTTCCATGCAAGCGGTCTGCGTAAGCGGTCTGTCTAACGTGGTTTGTAGTTTTTCTACTCGAATGGCTTCTGCTGGTTCTGTGCGCACTGCGCTGCGGCTATGATATCCCGCACCCGATTTTCGCTGAGATCATAGCGCTGGCTCAGTTCCCTGTAGTTACCCCGGAACTCGGCCACGATTTTACGATCCCGCAAGGTCTGCAGCAGCCTATCTAGTTTCGGGATATAGAAAGGAGCTCCGCCCCAGACAATAGCCAGGCGCACGGCAGCCGGGATGCCGATGGCCTCCGCCACTGGCTGGTAACTCTCCGGCAGGTCTTCCATAGCAATCTCGTCAATCCAGGCTTCCAGCGCTGTTCTCTCCAATGTTATCGCCTCTTCTCTTCGAGGTCATCCAGCTTTGCGGTAATCCGATCTGCCAATAATCCCGGTCCGCAATCGCCGGATAAGAGCCTGCGTACATTTCCCTCCGGTTGGTCGATCTCGTATGCGAATCGTCCCACTGTCATGTCGTGCATCGCCAAGAAGCGGCGGAGACGTTCTGCGACAGTCTGCACCGATTCATCAATGCTCCCACAGGTTCTTCCGCCAGTGCGCAACCATTGCTCGTCGACATCGAGAGCGGCTGCTAACGCAACTATGAGCGGATTAGAGGGGTTATTTTTACGGCGTTCGACGCATCTGATGTGTTGCTTTGTAACACCAACTTTCTGAGCTAATTGCAGTTGAGTCATACCGCGACGCATCCGAGTAGCTCTCAACCGATCCGGAAACTCATCATCTAACTTTCCTCTCATTCTGGTCCTGGGGACTGGTGGACGTATCGAGGTGGATGACACTCCTCGTGTCTCCGTTTGAACGTCGCCATTTCGCAGCCATTCAATATCGATATCAAAGATCGCCGCAATAGCTCTTAGTATAAGCTCTGTTGGCCGAGTACGTTCGTTTTCAAGATCCCTAATACGGCCCGGTCCCGACCCCAGATGCCTCTCCATTTCTGCCTGCGTCAGTCCTAAACGTTTCCGTGCTTCTCGGAGTCTCTCGCCAAAACCAGGTTTCACACCTTGAGCCAAGATGCCTTGGCGGCCCATTTCCATTCACCTCCCGATCTGTTCGTCACGCCCGTATCCGCGGGCAGTCATCTTCTTCAGCGCTTCGATCACCTTGTTGGCTTCGGCTCGATCCTGCGGCCAAGGCCGGCCGCATACCCGGCGGTTAAATCCGATCTGCCGGTACTTCTCCCAGCCCAGCTCCGTATAAAGACTTTCCAGTTTTGCCAACTGCGCCGGCGTTACCATAGCCGCGGCGTCCCGGCTGCGTGCGCGACATTTCGGCTGATTGAGCTGCACGTCGAACCCGAGTTGCACAAACCGTTCCAGCACCCGCTCAAAGCCTGCTGTATCCAGGTCTTTGCTGCTTTCTACGCCGGCGGCGGAGAACAGGATGGCCCGGTAGTCTTCGTCGCTCAACCCCAGCTTCGCTTTGGCCACATGAAGCAGGCTTTTCTGGCGGGTGCTGATGTTAGGCATGGCTCATGTCCACCACCGGAATGTGATTTACAAGCTGTGCGCTGGCTTCGCCGTGCTCATTGATCCCGACATAAGCGCTTACCTGTTGGCCGCAGCTCCGGCACCAGTAGATCCTGGGGCCTCCCAAGCCGGCCGGCGTGACGTCTTCCATGATGCGGCGGCACCCATAGCACTCCAGCATGACCAAGCAGGTGTTCATCAGCTTGCCGCCTCCTCTTGGTTGGCTGCTATCTGCAGCTCCAACTGGCCGATCAGGCTGTTCACCCAACCGGCCTTCTCATATGCTTTGGCTCGCCGCAGAATAGAGACAGCCCGGCGCAGGAGGGAGTTGCGCACCTGCATGCGCTCGCTGTTCTCTTGGATCAGGTAGTAGCCGGCGGGGTCGCCCGGGCTGCTACCGATAGGCAAGCCGTACTCTTCCACCAGATGCTTCACGATCTCCCGCACTGTACGGTCGTCCAGCCCGGTACGCCCGGCCAGCTCGGCCACTCCGACCGCCTGGTTGCGTCCCCGCCGCTCTATGACCAGGGCGGCCACCAGGGTTTCTGTAGGCGTCATCATGCTGCTCTGTGTCTCCATCGCCCTGTGCCACCTCCCTCATTACGGGCGTCGAATCAGTTGCTAATTGACAGTTGAATCGTATTCAAAACCTACGCTAATGCCGTCTTCTACGAAGATGGCCCTTCGCAAGGTCTCGATCTGCTCATCGCTGAGCCGCCCGAAGAACCGCTCCACCAGTTGGTAGTTCATGTACATGCGGATGGCGTACAGTTCTTCTTCACAGTCGCCCGTCACGCCAACAGATTCGAGCGTCCTCTTGTCCTGCACATAGTCGCCCTTGAGCTTCTTCTTGACTGCTTTGATGGTGTTGGCGTCCAGCCCAAGTCTCTGCAGCACTTCGTCGACGGAGACTTCGCTGCTGTATTCGCCTTTGAATACGGCGATCAGAGCCGCCTTAAACCGGGTGTCGGTGTCGTACTTGATCTCTTCCTTGCGAGCAATCTTCGCCCGGGCTACCTCGCCCAGCGTGGCTACCAGCGCCGCATAGTCGTCGATCTCGAACTTCTCTTTGTACGTGGCGTTGAAGTGGCCGGCGCTGCCGAATATCTGCTTGTATTTCAAACTCTTGTTGTCCATGTCGGCATAGGCGGCGGTGGTCAACTCGGCCTTGATCTGATCCAAGCGCTTCTTGGCCGCTTTGATCTCCCGCTCCAGCGCTATGCCTTCGTCAACCAGGTTGGCAAGTTGCGTTGTCATGCGCTTTCACCGCCCTGCATAGCCCTTACGCAGTTCTTGCAGACAAAGCGCCCGGCGTGGGTGATCAGGTTTTCGCTCGACTTGCAGAAGATGCACTCGCCCTGAACCCGTTGCAGAATAATGGCGCCGTCGGACGCAGCGGCGATCTTGAACCGCTCACCATGGCCGATTCCCAGTTCCCGGCGCATAGCGGCGGGAAGGGTGACGGATCCGGCCTTGTTCATCTTTTTGCTGTACTGCTGCATGGTGTCGTCGCTCCTTTCAGCTTGCTCGGTTGCCCTTCTTGGCCAGTAACTCCAGCCGGTAGTTAATGCTCTGGTACAGGCGGACAGCGATGGAACGCTCTTTCTGCTCCAGTTCCTGCTCCATCTCCAGCAAAGCGTTCCGGGCAGAGCGTATCCGTTTCTCCCGGGCTTGCAGCGCCTCTATCTCCGCCTGCACTGCTACGGCGGTCGCTTCCAGCGACTGCACTCTCGGGCCGATCTCCTTGCGAATCTGTTCCAGGTTCGCTCTGGCCTCTTTCAGTTGCTGGCGCAGCTCGGCGCAGATGCGCTCGTCGATCTCCGGCCCGAAGCCGTACTCCGGTTTGAACACGGTGACGATAGCCCCATCCGGCGCTACGATCAGCACCACGTTCTCCTCGGTCAGGTACGCTTTGGTGTTGCCCTCCGCCTGACATAGCTCTTCGGCTGTCTGCCAGGCTGTCGCTATGCGTTTCTCCACCTCCTCCGGGTCGATGTCTGGTTCGACTCTCTCTAGCCAGCGTTCGATGGCGTGGCAGGTTACCCGCACCTGGTCGATCATGTTCGAATGAAGCGTGGCAACCAGAATTCCCACCATCTGCGCCGGCGGCCGCCGGCAATCACGATGGAGCGCCGGGCGTACCTTTTGTCGTCCCACTTCACTGTTATCACCTCCCGGGTCAACCTCGGACGTCATAGTTCCGGGGCTGACCTGGAGGGTGATCCCCTCCGGTATTGCAGGTTAATTTGCTTACAACACCGAATTGCAGTGTTATCCAATCACAGGTAGATGATTGCGCTCGGCGCGTAATCACGGCAGCAGAGTGGTACCATGCACGCCTGGAGTTGTTCACTTCACCCTACCCGGTGCAGTGCTTGTTTGCGGAACGCTGGTGTCGGCTAGTGCAGGCGTTCCAACCACCAGACCGTGAAATTTACGTGCCCACTGATCTTCAATCTCTTTTTTTGAAAGCCCTGATAGATGGTTGGCTGCCGGATACGCCATTATCTCAACAGTCTTGATCATCATCCACACCTCCAGCTCATCTGCCGACCACTGCGAATTTCCCGGATGCTGTCTCGTGCGCCAGACCGTCTTCGACCAATCGCCGGCATGACGTGAGCGCCATATCTCGGCGTGCATCCATTCCATGCCTCTTGCCGATATATCGCGCCAGTTCATCCACGTGCATCGGCCTGGCGGCCCTTGTCAACACTCGCAATACTCGATCGTCCCGGCTAGACATCCCAGCATCACCTCCTGGGTCAACGTCGGAACCGGCGGCTCCGGCGCTGAACTAGAGGGTGAGGCAATCGCAGGCCCGGGTCTAGCCCGGGTCTACATGCTCGGTCCCGTCCAGGATCCGCTGTACGCCCTTCATGTCGTCGGTGAACTTGGCCACAGCCAATATGGCCGCCAGCGAGAACCCCAAGCATCCACCTATCCACAAACCCATGAAGAAGTACATCATTGCCACCGTCCTTTCACTGTCCTAAGAATCGGTACGCCTCTTTTACCCAAGCCTCGTTGATCATTCCGCCTCCGGCACGTGCGAGGTTCGCTGCCAGGAGGAAGGCTTTCACATACCCTCGCAGCCCTTTGCCGTCATTGGCGATGTTGAAAAGCGCCTGAACAGCCTCCTTAGTGACTGGCTGCCCCTGAAATACCAGGTCTATGTCCTCTTTGGAGAACCGGGGGTCCAGGTGACGGCGGATGCCGATGCGAGAGTAGAACTGAGCGAATTCGGACTGGCTGCGACCACGCAGTTGCAGGTACAACTCGTTATTGCCGCAGAAGACGAAGCCGCATTTCGCTTCGTCATGGATAAAGCGCAGGGTGTCAAGCGCTTTCTGAGAGAGGTGCTGCGCCTCGTCGAAGATCACCAGGCGGCCGGATCCCTTCAATGCCCGGGTGATGGCCTTGGCCATACGCCGCTCGGTGCCGCCTTCTTTCACGCCAAGAACGTCACATAGCTCTTCCAGCACTGCCTTGGTGCTGCGCATGGTGGGGTTGGCGCAAAGCAGAGCTGCGTCTCGGTGTTCCTGGACGTAGACTTGCAGGGCCATCGTCTTGCCCATGCCGGCGTCGCCGTGCACCATGCCGATGGTCTGCATCTGGTGGGCGTAGTTGCACACTTCCGTGACCTGCTGGGCCGGCAGTGTGGGAGCAAACGCCGGTTCATGCGGCGCCGCCACCTGCTGCAGGTGCTTGTCCAGGCCGTAATTGATGGCCTTGGCCGTCTCCAGGTTGTCCCCGGCGTACTTGCCGGAGAGGAATTGAGAGAGCCGGGGCGCTGAGAAGCCGATCAGTTTGGCGGCTTCGCTTTGGCTCATTCCGGCGTCCGCCAGGTATTGGCGGACACGTTCACGGGTTTGCTCGATATACTGCTCGATCTGCTCTTGCGATACGTCTTCTCTTGGTTGTTCCAGGGGCAATGCTGACATTCAATTCCACCTCCAAAGGTTTTTGTTTATGTAGCTGCTCACTTCACCAGGTGCAGGAGCCGGCGGACGTTGTCTCGGCCGTCGCCCTGCGGCGGCGAAGGGGGCGTAAAGCTGCCGTTTACTACGGACATGATCCACTCGTTGGTCACCATGCGCCCCGACTCCGGTTGCCGGCCGCCTCCGCAGGCGGCTGCCTGTTTCTGGCCGGCGAGGATCTCAGCTCGGGCGGCGGCCACTTCTTTGGCCGCCTGGCGCACGGTGGTGGGTACCTCGGTGTGGAGCTGCGCCACAGCGGCGGTCGCTGTTGCCGGCTGTTGCGCCTTTTCCTCTTCCAGCCGCTTCTTGCCAGCGGCGATCCGGACACCCAAGGGGTCACCAAGTGCGGCGGCGCGAACCTGTTTCTGGTACTCCCGGTTCTGCTTGGCCAGCCTGGCGGTCGCCTTGTGCATCTCCTTCACTTCGTCTGTAGAGACGCCGTGCGCCACCGGGGTCATGATCTTGGCGGTGGTGAGGTAGCTGCCGTCGGGGCGGAAGACATAAACATGGGCGCCGTCGGTCTGGTCGTAGCGCACGGCGACCTTCTCGCCGAGGTGTTCCACCAGCTCGATACACCAGTAGCGGTGGCCCCAGACCTTCAGGCCGCTCTTGGTAACGGTGTACAGCCGGCCACCGGCGTAGGGCATGCAAAGCATCTTGAGCACGTCTTTCTGGACATGCTTGACCGGGCGCAGGTGGATGTCTGCGTCCCACTTCTGCCGGCGGCTCATGCCCTTCATATCCGGGGCGGAGTGCGGCTCCTCGTTGAGCACGTAGGTGATGGCCTCGGAGATCATCGGCTCGATCTCGGCCAGCGTCTTGAGGCCCTTCTTGCTCTTCTGGATCTCCGCAGCCGCCTCGGGCCGGTTGCTGGGGCAGTTGCCCACGTAGCCCTCAAACGCTTTGCAGATTGCCTCGTGGAAGGGGCCGAAGCCGCGCTCGATCCCGCCCTTTGACTGCGGGTGTTCCGGCGTGCTGAAGTAGACGTTGATGTGCAGGAACTCCACCATTGAGCGGATCCGGGCTTCGTCGAACTCCACCTTGTGAGCGGACTTGCGGAAGCCCCGACCGGCGAAGGATAGTCCTGTATACTCCCGGCCGTTGTCGAGCTTGAGAGCGTCGGGGATGCCGACTTCAGGGTTGCTCGCCGCCATGTAGAAAGCGGCCATAGTCGATTCCTGACTGGGGTTCTCGCACAGCTTCCAGCCCACCCATTTACGGGTGCGGAAGTCTACCATCGCCGATACCCAAGGCCGGATAATACGCCCGTTCTCGTCCAGGCAGGCTAGGTCGAGCTGGGTGTGATCCATCTCGAACATGCCGCCCGGAGGCAGGCTGGTGCGGTCCAGGGTGAGGTGTGGAGCAACCAAAGACGCCCAGGCTTTCGGACCTTCGCGCATGAACACCAGGATGTTGCGGTCGAACTCCTTCTTTGCCCTACGGCGAAACGCCGATTCGTGCGGAACCTCGTGCTCCCGGTTGTGCAGGCAGGCGAAGTCCCGGACCAGCTTGTAGCACTCCATATGAGTGCGCTTGTTCTGGTTCATGTACTCCGCTTCGTAGATCGCCCACAGGTCATCGGGGATAGAGGACTCGCCGGCGCGGGCCTTGCCGCGCTTGTCCGCCAGGGCCTTAGCGCCTTGCTCACGCTGGGTCTTGTCCCAGCGGTGCAGCGTGGCCACGGAGAGCTTGTCCTTGTATACCGAAGTCCACATGCGCACAAACCGCTGGTCGATCTGCCGGGCGTTGCCCGAACCCTTGTTGGCTTCCCGGTATTGCCGCCAGGCGGCCAGGATCCGCTGCTTGTTACCGACGTCTTCCCGTTCTTCGTCGGTCAAGCCGGCCAGGTCGTCATTCACCGCCGGCGTCTCCGCTTTGGCGCTCCAGTACATGGCTTGCGCCTTGGCCGGCAGGCCGGTAAGAGGGATAAGCAACACCCGCCCGGAAGCGCCGCCGCGTTGGCCGGGCTCGTATTCAACCGCGCCGTAAGTGCCGTTAGCGGCGTTCTTTCGCACGGCACGTTCGCTGATGCCAAGAAGGCTGGCGGCCTGCTCCACGGTAAGGCGGATCATGCTGAGCGCCTCCTTACCATGAAGCTCGGCAGTTCAATAGCCGGTTGACGATCTGGCGTTTTCGCTTGACACTCGGGCTGTTTCGGCGTCGATTCGGCCGGTTTCGCTTGACGTTTCGGCAGGACGTCTACGTGCAGGTGGAAGCGCGGTGGCCCATCGGGAGTGTGCTCGATCTGAATGGTTGTCCGTACTCCGTTTTTGATGGTCCCGATTGCTAGTAGCCGTTGCACCCGCGCTCACCTGCCCGAAAAGGTTTTTAATCGTATCTTCAAAACTTACTCAAGTTGAGAGGATTGAGGACCGGCGGCCCTCCTCACGTTGTTACTGAGGAGGTGATTGCCATGCTGAAGCATGATGGCTCGGTCCAGCACTCTGGCTCCGTCCGCTATGATGGCTCTGTCGCTCGTCGCGACGGATCCGTCAAGCGTGACGGTTCCACCGCCTACGGCAAGGCTAAAGGCGCTTAGCCTTTGACCTTGCCGCCCGGTAGCAGGTGGTGCAAACACCCGCTGCCGGCCAGGCACCCTGTCGTCCGCACTCAGGATGGAGGAGGTAGTCCGCCGGTCTTCGATCATCTCAACTCTTCCCATGTTTCATCTCCGCCAGGTACTGCTTGACTTGGCGTTCCCGGGCCGCAAGCTGCTGACGTTGCCAGTTGATGCGGCCAAGCTCCGCCATGACGGCCTCCTCGGACTCCAGGAGCCAGCAGTGGACCTTGCGGGCGATCTCCCGCAGGATCACCAGATCGCCGGTGACATAGCAGAAAGCCGCCAGGTACTCGGCGGGGAAGCGCCGGTCTTCGCGGCTCTCGGCCGACCACGCATTCAGCATCGACTCGGTGACCTCAACGCCCAGCAGCTCACTCATCCGGCCGGCGATCTCCCATCTCTTCATGCCCGAGCGGCGAATCGCTTCGGAAATGCCCTGGCGTACAGCGGAGGACATGTCGAAGCTCCCTGGGGTCGGGTCTGTTGGTTCTGAGCCGGCTGCGATCTCGCCCAACACGTCAAACAAGCTGAGTTGATTTTCTGATGCCTCGGAAGTTTGCCGCCTGCGTTTTGCCACCGTGATGCCCTCCTTAGCCGCCCGTTTTCCGATGGAACGGATAACTTGTGGTCGAACTTAGCCGTTGTCGCCCATCCCGTGATGGTATAAGATGGGGACAACAGAGGAGCTTAAGCCACCTCGTCGGGAAACACGCGGTGAACGGGCTTGCCCAGCGCCCGGGCGATGGCTCGCCGGATGCGGTCGCTGCGACGCCGCCCGCTGATCACGTGTGAGATGATCGACTCGGAAACACCGAGTTGGTCCGCAATCTGTCGCTGATTGATACCACGCAGAATCAGTTCCGCCCGGATCTCCCGAGGGGTCATTGCCTTAATCTCCTCCGAGGACCGGCCCGCCGGGCTGCCACCCAGGGGCTAGTGCGTCCGTTTTTAGTCAAGTGCTTGTCCATATTGTAGTGTATGTGAGTCACAAGATCAAGGGTTGGTGTGAATGAAAAACACAGATTCATTGAGGAGGGAAGTAGGCAACAGGGTCCGGTTGGTGCGCGGAGACCGTACGCAGGAAGAGTTCGCTGCACTGATTGGGGTCACTCGCGCCAACCTGGCCTCTGTTGAAAGCGGTAGGTCATTCCCCGGACCCGAGTTTCTTGTGAACATAGCTCACAGGTGTCGCGTGTCTTTGAATTGGGTCCTGCTCGGAGAGGATAACACTGATCGCGAATCGCAGAGGCCCATTTCTCTGGACGACGGTTTCGAAGATGACGATGACTTAGCCATATTGCTGAGTGCGCTTTGGGATATGGCCCGTGAAGCAGATGACGAGACGAGAATATGGATGAAGGTGCAGTTAAAGAGGGCCTTCCCGGAACTAGCCGACCTCGCGGACACAAAAAAACAGCACTCTGCTGCGGCTGAAGGCGCGTGAAATCGGCCTCCGGGTTGTACCAAAAACAGCTCCAGAGGTTCGGCATGAGGATCAGTAGGGCTGTCCCACTACCGGGGTTATTTGGTTCCTTAGTGGCGAAGAGTCGGCGGGGGCCTGCAATTGGCTTTACATAGGAATAAACCGGCTGTCACAGTACATTTGTTCGGTTCCTTAGTCTGGTTCCTTAGTCCGCAACTCCTACCACCTCTTTTCACCCTTGTTTCCAACCCCTTTTAAATCGCCTTAAACGGCTCTACAGCGGCATTTGAACGCTCTTAAATATCGCTTTAACGCCAGCGTTTAAAAATGACCGCGACTCGCCCTTTGGAGCCTGGTTTCACCGGCTGTCTCATTTTAACTGGCGTCTCGTTATGATGGCCCCGCGATGGCCGAAGTTAGCCTGGGAGGCCCGTTTTGTCCCTGTGTGTCCCACGATGTCCCTTGTCTCATTCTACACGACGGGTAACAGTCACTTTGGCCTCTTTGCTTCCGGCGCGCCGGGCGGCCAAACTGGAGCCGACGGAGGCCATGCGAAGGACTTAAGCCGATTCTCATGGACGCATGGCTGAGGTCATAGGCTTCCTGCGACATGTATCGTGAAAGGGTGAGTGTGGTGACAAAAAGATGCGGACTCCTTTTTTGGGTTCTATTCTGTTCGCTGATCACTTCTGTCGCCGTCTGTGCCATGACGGCTGAGGAGATCATTCTACGCCGTGATAGCAATGAGCACATATCCACGGCCATTGCGGAGGCTGAAATGGTCATCGTCAGCGGCAATCGAACAAACGTCAAGAGCATGATTTCCTACGTTGAGGAAAAAAACGCTTTGATCGAGTTTACCAATCCTCGAGACAGAGGCACCAAGTTTCTCAAGCGCGGCGACGAGCTTTGGATGTTTTTCCCCGATGCTGAAGAGCTGGTCAAGATCTCAGGGCATATGCTCACTCAAGGAATGATGGGCAGTGATTTTTCCTACCGGGATCTGATGGAATCCGACAAGCTGCTTGACCTGTACGATTTCAAAATCCTCGGGGAAGAGACTCTTGACGGTCGCCCGTGTTACGTCCTGGAGGGAATTGCTATGGAGGGCAAGGAGGTCTCCTATTACCGTCGCAAGTCGTGGGTGGACAAAGAGCGGTTTGTGGGGTTAAAAGAAGAGCTTTATGCCCGTAGCGGCAGACTGCTCAGGGTAGTGACCGTGAAGTCTGTTGAGCAGTTTGCCGGTCGTTGGTATCCGGTGGAGTCGGTCATGGAGGACAAGCTGCGTCGAAACAGCCGGACGGAGTTCCGGGTAAAATCGATTCAGTTTAACCCTGAGATTCCGGCCGACACGTTTACACTGGAAAGACTGCGGTAGTCCTCGTTTTATCGTCACAAAGAGGTGTCATCGATGGGTAAGCGACGGATACTGAGCAGCATCGTCCTGTTGATTCCGCTGCTTTTGTCGGCAACCGCTTCGGCTCTGGATGTCGGAGGAGAAGCCAAGATTCACTGGGCTTTGCTCTTAGACAGCCAAGGATCCTGGGACAGTGAGCTGACAGAGAGTCTGCGGCTTGAGCTGTTTGTGCCTCCCATAGGTGGGAATGAGCTGCGCTATGAGTTTCTTCTGACAAGACCCCTGCAAGGGATATTGAGCGCTGAAGAGACATCGTATTTCCCAAGAAAGCTTTATCTCAAACGCAAGCTCGGGAAGGTGAGTCTCACTCTGGGGCGCCAGCCTATTTCCTGGTCGTTTGGATCACTTTTAAATCCTGTGGATTACACGCTGGGAGCGATGGCTCTCGAAGAGGAGCGCAGCAGCAAATTCACCGATGCCGTAGCGGTCTATCTCCCTTTGAACTGGAATTCGGGAATCGATCTGGCCGCCTCTTTTCCGGCCGGTTGTTCTTCGGGAATCGAACAGATGAAATGGGGTCTGCGCACAAGATTCGGAGTGCGAGGATATGATGTGACGCTCAATTACGTCGAAGAACCGCCGATTTCGGCCGTGATACCTCGCCAGAGAGTTGGCTTGACACTTAAAGGCGATGTCGGCCGAGTTGGGGTCTATGCGGCCGCAGGGGTGTATTTCGACGGAGAGAAGGATCATGGCCGCAGCTATGTGGCGGGAGCCGATTGGAGTTATCGGCTGAGTCATTATACTCGACTCACCGTGCAGTTGGAGTATTTGAGTCTTGGCCAAGATCTTGTCTTTCCGGTGTTAGGATTGCTTCCGGAGACATCGGACTCGACCGAGCATACAAGTCTTCTGGCCGGGCGAGTGGGCTATCCTCTCGACGAGTTTTCATCTTTGGCCCTGGTCGCCCTTTGTGATCTGAAGCATGGTGGCGTGTTCATCAGCCCTTCATACAGGAGCATCCTTCCTGGAAACAGAGATCTGGTCGTCAGTGCAGCTGTGTTTATCGGAGAAAAAGACAGCTTGTTTGCTCCGGGAACACTGTTGCCTCGGGCGACGGCCTCCGTAGGCATGAGTTACGCCTTTTGATTCCGAGCGTCTGTGTTTGCAAAAAAGATGAGATGGAGCCTAACGATTATCCCGTTAGGCTCCGTATGAGTATCAGACCTATCAGATCAGCAGACAAGACTTATTCGAAAGTAGCCGTGGCATATGTTCCGGTCACGTTCCACTCCCAGCCGCTGGGGTAGTAAATCTGAGAATCGCGGTCTCCGCCGGGGGTGTCAGCATCGTCAACTCCGAAAGAGAACTGGAAGCTGGTGCCGCTGGTCATCTTCTTACCAATGAGGCCTTCGACAACCGCCTTCGGTATGGCAACCTCAATAGTGTAGCCGCCCGCGACTTTTTTCACCGCTGCCTTGGTTCCTGCGGCACTGCCGCCCATGAAACTGTAGACGAAGGGGTTTTGACCGTATGCCAGGGTGATACCCAATTGCTGCGCACCCAGCCACAGCTCAGCGCAGTCCGTCTGCCATATCGAGCTTCCGGATCTTTCCATAACGATAACGTCGTCGATGACTCGGTAGGCCACGTAGAGATTCTCATCGTCGTAACCGGCCATGAACCAGAAGCTGAGGTCATCATCGCCGTCCAGAGGTGAACCGGTCGACAAGAACTCGGAGCTGACGTAGTAGCCAGGCATACCGGCCCAATCAGCCAAATCCCCATCTATGGCCGGGGCTTTGGCCATCTTCGGGATGTTGACCGGTTCGCCGGCTCCCCAGGCGACAGTGGCGAGAAGCAGACAGAGGATCGGGACGAGATAGACTGTCTTTCTGGACATAGATTACCCTCCTTTAAGAAATGTGTCTTTCGATAACAGTACTACGATAGTTAGGAAGGTAATCCCTGCACAAATATGACAATCGGTGATTTACCTTAGCAACAGCGCCCGGTATCATTGGTCATGGAAAGAGGGGAGAGGTGTTTCTTGCCCGCAATTCTGAGATTTTGAGCTCCTCGCCGCCATGGCCAAATTGACACTGCTGACGGGCCATGTTACACTACAAGCGTTCAGGAAGGGTGCCGGAGCGGACGAACGGAGCGGTCTTGAAAACCGTCGCGGGTTCACGCCCGCCGTGGGTTCGAATCCCACCCCTTCCGCCAGGGCTAAGCGACTGCCGAGAGGTGGTCGCTGTTGTGTTTTTTTAGCCGGCTGGATCATCACCCACACACGGACCTGGTCGAAACTCGTTCTTGGTCCAGTGAGGAGGAGCTGCGCCCCCTATCCGGGCGAGCTCCTCTTCCATCTCGGCTAATATATCAGGTGTGTGTACGGCGGGAACTACGGTGGTGCGGACCATGCGCTTTTCAACTGGCCAGGTATGCACCAATCGTAAGCTGGCCTCCACCTGTGATGATACGTCTTTCCCAAGTGTGTGATACAAACGTAACGGGAGCTTGTAGTCCAGGGCGATGTAATCGATCAGCTCACGTTCCATAAGCCTTTCGAGCACCTGCACCCGGCAGCCGTTGCTGTCCAGCTTTATGGCATAACCCAGGTCTTTGAGCCGGGCAATGAAAGGTTCAAGACCGTGTTGAATCGTGGGCTCGCCGCCCGAGATCACCACGGCCCCCAAGATGCATCTTCGTTTATGCAGAAGATGAAGGACCTTCTCATTGCTCAAAGGCGGATCGAAACGATGCGGCAGTACCAATCCCGGGTTGTGGCACCAGGGGCATCTCAGATTGCATCCTTGGGTGAAAAGCATCATGGCCGCCCGACCGGGATAGTCCTGCAAGGAAAGCGCCATCATACCGCCCAGAATCACCGATGATCCACCCCGCCGGCTATGGCAAAAGAGGCTCGGTCTGAGAATTCACCCTGTTTGCCCGAGTTGTACTGTGATACGGGCCGGTAGTAGCCCACCACTCGGGACCATACTTCGCTCTGGCTGCCGCATTTCGGACAGATGAAATGCTCGCCAGCCAGGTAGCCATGTGTGGGACAGATCGAAAACGAAGGCGTTAAGGTTATGTAGGGCAATCGGCTGTGGCGGCATACCTTAAGGATGAATTCTCGGCAGGCATGCGGATCGGGCAGAGCATCTTCGGACCAAAAATGGGTCACGGTCCCGCCAGTGTAGAGAGCCTGCAGACTCTCCTGGTGCTCGATCACTTCAAACGGATCGTTACTCCATCCGACAGGCGG
>LFTP01000270.1 GCA_001513395.1 Clostridia bacterium DTU080 | reverse complement strand
GAGCCACACCGAATTCGAATCCGAGCGTCCTTTTCCAGCCCACCTGGTGGGTCGGATAGCCCACTGTCATGGCCATGTTGCCTCGGCCCCATTCACCGGCGTTCGGAGCCAGATACTCTCTCAGACTGACCAGCCACTCAAGAGCGGCGATGTTTCTCGGATCATCGAGATGATATCGGGTGTAATCAGCGTTATACAGCGGTCCGCCGTTCATAAGCTTGACGCTTTGGCGCACATAAGGATCGGTGGGTGAAAACCGTGGGGGCAGAGCCCACATATCGTAATGACCGTCGCCGGTCAAGTCCACCGTGCATTCCTTGACGATTTTCTCCAGCATCTCCCATGTCCACTCACCGCGGCGATGGAGCTCATAGGGAGTGGGCAAACCCAGCTTGTTGAACAACTCGACATTGTAGTACATCACCCACGGCGAGAAATGGTCCGGCAGACCGTACAAAACCCCGTTGTGCGAAGTCCCTTCCAGCACTTGAGGGAAAAACGGGCTCAAGTCGAGCTGGCCGCTTTGAACGTAGGGCCTCAAAGGCAATAGGCCCCCGAGTTGGACAAAGGTGGGCAGGTGCTGCCCCCCGTTGCGAAGGATATCAACTTCGATGACGCCGGAAAGATACAGCGGGACGCGGTCCGGGTATTCGTTCCAGCTGCACGTGATGAGATTGACTTTAATGTCAGGATGAAGCTTCTCGAATGACTCTATGTCTCGGCGCCAGATGGCGGTTTCATCAGCCGATGCCCAGGTGGCGAAATTGACCACGATCTCTTCCGCTCCGGCGAAGACGGCGCTCACACAGAATATGAGTGCAAGAGCCAACCCCGTGATGCAAACGCGTCTGCCCGTCGAATGCTTTTTTGAATCAACAGTCCTTACCGTCACGCCACCATCCTCCTCCATCTCTTTCAAATTGAAAGGTCATTGGATACTTCTGGTTTTGTAGTGTATTTCCTTTCGGGATGGAAGAAAGGCACAGTTCGCAGGCGGCCGTGTCTTGGCCGCAACGGCCGCCGCGAGAGTCTCTGTCACATCGGGACCGACGCCGGTTCGCGTTCTACAGTGATCGGTTGGCCGTCTTGGGCGGAACGCAGGATGGCCAGCATGGCATGTGTGTCGCCAAACTCTATCTCCGGTGTCGATTCCAATGGCTCTCCGTGCACCAGGTGATTGTAGAAGTTGAGCAGTTCCTCTCTGTATCCCGCCTGGGGTTCGTAGGGGATCTGTTCGCTGCGGCCGTCGTTGTAGGCAATATTGACAGTACCCGCATCCCGTTCTTCCAGATAGATCATCCCTTGGGTGCCGAAGATGCGCAATCCGATCAAAGGTCTCTGCATCTCTTTTCCGGCGCAGAAAAAGCTGAACTGCCCGATCACTCCGCTGCGGAACTTCAGGTTGGCCTGTAAGACGGCGAAAGGTGCGAAGTCTTCTTCTTGGGGCACACCGTAGGCCTGTACCTGTTCAATAGCCCCGAAGACGTAATGCAGGGCGGCTATATCATGGACTCCGGTGTCCAAGATCACGCCGCCGGGGAAGTCGGGGTGTTGCCGCCATTCTTTGGCCGCAAAGGTGCTTTTGCGCATATCTTCGGGCGTGTCTATGACCCGGTTTTGGATGAAATACAAAGCATCTCCGATCCTTTTTTCATCTACGATCCGTCGGATCAGTTTTGTCTCATGATTGTAGCGGTAGTTCTCAGCGATCAGCACCGGTATGGAGTATTTCTCAGGCAGCTTTCGCGCTAGGCGGGCTTGTTCCATATCAGGGGCCAGGGGCTTTTCGCAGATCAGACCTTTGTGGCTGCCGGCGATGACCTCAGCTACCTGTCGGGCGACGGTGAAGTTCTCTTCGATGGGCACCATGACACTGACGACGTCTACATCGTCGCGTGCTGCCAAGACCTTGGGATCGTCCGTTACATCGGATTCGGACAGCCCCAGACGCCGGGCCCACCCTTTTGCCAACTCCGGATCCCGATCGCACAACGCCACGATTCTGTACTGCTCTCTCAGCTGCTGCAAGGCAGGCCAATGCAACCGTTCAAAAGCCATGCCGGTGCCGACTATTCCTAACCGCAACTGTTTCATCTTAATCCCTCCCCGGGTAGTGTCACCCATATGGGGACCTTGTCACATGGGCAATTCCGGAAAAGCGGTGAGGGGGAGAAGCCGGGATAACGCAACAAGCACCGCCGACGCTAGTGCCAATTCGTATGTAGACTGCGGTAAGCAAAGATGACGCTCGGTGTGAGCGTCATCTGACCGGATCCCAGGTATGGGACACATTTTTAGAAGTGACCGATCTGCTCTTTCCACTCCGCGAGCAGTCGGTTCCATAGATGGTGGACGTGTTCGAGAGCCGCTACAGGTGAGGTCTTTTTGTCATAGACTTCGCAGATCACCCGGGTCAGCTCTTGTTGGGAAATATCACGCGGTGGGGGGATGATCTGGGGCTGCAGATACGGATCCATGGCATACCACATCTCGATGCCCGGTTGCACCTCGCGCATGCGGTTCATCAGATCCAAGCGACCGCTGAAGAACCAGTTGATGCGTTGGATCTCATACAGCACATCGTCGCTGGTGAGCAAGGCGATCCATTCCCAGGCCAAGTCTTTGTTCTTGCTGGCGCTTGGGATAGCCAGACCGTTGGCGAACATGTGTGCCACCGGCGTTTCTTCAGGCGAACGTCTGGGAGGGAACAGACCCACTCGATCCATTATGTGGGGATCATAGGCGACCATCGAGCGGATGTTGGAGGGGGACAGATAACGCATGGCCTCGCGCCCCTGAGCGAATCCGCCCGACAAGATCGGCATGGCGTTTTGACCCGCTTCCCAGAGATCCTGCAAGGTTTGCAGGGCTTCAAAGGCACTGGGCTGCAGCAAGTTGGAAGTAAACGTTTCGTGGTCGAACTCGGTCAGACCGGTTTGACGCAAGAACCACAGGAATTGCTGCGCTGTACCGCCTCCCGTGCCGTAGGAGTTGGCGAACCCGCGCACCGTTACCCGGTCACCCTCGACGCGAGTGAGACGCTGAGCATATTGAACGAGTTCAGCCCAGCTTTGGGGAGGAGCCTCCGGATCAAGACCCGCTTCGGCGTAGAGCACCTTGTTGTAGCCAATGCCGCGGAAATCGAGGTTTTGCGGTACCACGTAAACGTTTCCGCGCCAGCTCAAGGCATCCCACAAGCCCTTGGAAAAGCGGGCCTTTATGGGCCAGTTTTCCAGGTAACGATTGAGGGGCTCGAGCATCCCCGAAGCGCCTTCTTCGTAGGGAGAGTAAAAACCGGTGACGACGACATCCGGGGGTGTCCCCAAAGCAGATGACCGTCGGATCCCCGGTCATCAGCCGGTTATGGCAGCCAACCTTGTCAGATTATGTGCTATACACAGCAGCCCCCATTCGACGGTGACCTTCTCGATCCCGCGAAGAAGAAACCGTCGAAAGCCCCAATTG
>LFTP01000188.1 GCA_001513395.1 Clostridia bacterium DTU080 | reverse complement strand
ATGTGCCGCCACGGGCGTGGGTACATCTTCCTCGGGCAACCAGACATGTATACCGTTTGCCGTCATCACTGCCGCCGCCTCACGGGCAAAGCGCTCAGCCATAAAACGCGCGTCGTGAGCAACAACCACCCCCTGTTTATCGATCCCCGCTTGTTTCAGGTGTTCGGCAATGGCTTGACAAACCAAGCGAACGTTAGAAAACGTGAACGTATCACACATGATCGCTCTCCAGCCATCGGTGCCAAAACGGATTGTCGCTGTCCCATCCAAATCCATCGCCCTCCTTGCATCGCCGGCTACGGCCCATGCATTCTCATCTACAGCCTCCCCCATTGCTTCCCGTATCTTACATACCTGCCCTTTTTTACCTGCTCAATGCGAGTTTGGAGGATTTTCTCTTCGCAGGGCCCGAACCCCGCCATATAGAAGAGTCAAAAGCAAGGGGGGATTTACATGTCTTGGGCCAGAATGCCTTTTGTGCTTCTGCTGATCAGTCTATTGCTCATCAACGTCCCCCAAGGACGGCCCCCTGACATCGTGATCACTCACATGCCCGAACTCGGAGCAACCGCTCAAGACAGGCGTCCCGATCCCTATTCGATCCGCTTGGTCACCTATAACATCCGACACGGCACCGGTCTTGACGGCCAAGTAGATCTGAGGCGAGTGAGCTCCACGTTGATGGCCGCTGACGCCGACATCATTTTTCTCACGGAAGTCGACTCCCGCCGGCGCCGCAGCGGATTTGTCGATCAGCCGACTGAATTGGGCATGATGCTCGAAATGCCCTATGTGGCTTTTGCTCCGGCCCTTGCGCGGCGTTTTCCGGGCATGAACGCGCTTTACGGAAATGCCCTCCTCAGCCGATTTCCCATCGAGGAGGCCGAACGCATCTCACTTCCCACAAGCCCTTGGCAAGAGCCGCGAGTGGTCCTTTCGGCCGCCATACGCTTGCCGGATAACAAAGTGTTGCGAGTTATCGGAACTCACCTAGGGCTCAGTCATTCCGATCGCCTTACACAGGCGGCACTTCTCAGAGAACTAAGATCGATGTATGACACTGACCATCTGGTGCTCATGGGTGATCTAAACGCCCATCCGGATTCACCGGAGATACAACTGCTGCTCGGCGGATCCGGTGATGGCGAGCTTGCCGCCCGCTGGGTTGATCCCATCGAAGGCAGCCGGACACCCGCCACTTTCCCTACCCATGCACCTCGAGCGCGCATCGATTATATTCTCGTGTCGGAAAGCCTCAAATCGAAGATACGAGCCTACAGCAGTCCCTTCTCCGATGCCTCTGACCACCTACCGGTCTTGGCCGAACTCTCATTGGTTGAGTCTGGCACCCACCAGTAGCAGACGCATGATTTGCTCCGCGGCAGTTTCGAGAAGCGCCGCTGCGTTGTCCATTGCCTCCTCGAGTGTCATGGGACGGCGTACCAGACTGAAGATGGCATCAAAACCATGATCGTGCAACTGCCGCGCATCGTCGGCTACGGATCCGGCCAAGGCGATCACGGGCTTTTTGTACTTGACGGCTACTTCAGCCACCCCGGCCGGTGCCTTTCCGAACGCCGTCTGTGAGTCAATTCCGCCTTCCCCGGTGATGACCAGATCCACCGTGCGGACATGTTTGTCCAGCTCTACCACATCGAGTACTATGTCCACTCCCCGCTGCATGCGAGCCGGAAGGAACGCCAAGAGTCCGGCCCCCAAACCACCGGCCGCGCCAGCACCGGGCAGGTCCCGGACGTCTTTGCCCAGTTGTCGATGAATCACATCCGCATAGTGCTCCAGGGCTGCATCAAGTTCGACGACCATTTGAGGAGTGGCTCCCTTTTGCGGACCGTAGACGGCACTGGCTCCGTTAGGCCCGCACAGCGGATTGGTGACATCGCTGGCCACCACGATCTCCATATTGGCCACGTCAGGGTTTAGCCCGCTGACGTCAACAGCATGCAAGCGCGCCAAAGCCGCCCCTCCCGGCGGCAGCTCCTGTCCGTCGGCATCCAACAGACGGATACCCACCGCTTGCGCCAGGCCAGCTCCGCCGTCGTTGGTCGCGCTGCCGCCGATGCCCACAATAGCTTTTGAACAGCCTCGTGCCGCGGCGGCCAACAAAAGCTCCCCGGTACCTCTGGTTGTGGTAATCATGGGATTGCGCTTTTCAGGTGGTACGAGCACCAGTCCGGAAGCCGAAGCCATCTCTATGACTGCGGTTTTGCCGTCACCGAGAATCCCGAAAAAAGCCTCCACCGGTTCACCCAAAGGACCGGTAACCGTCACCCCGACTATTTCACCGCCCGTAGCATCCACGAGCGACTGCACGGTGCCTTCTCCTCCGTCGGCCATAGGCACCTCGATCAGGTGCGCCTGCGGAAGTACGCGGCGAATACCGGTGGCGATGTGTGCAGCCACTTCCCGCGCGGTCAAAGAGCCTTTGAACTTGTCCGGAGCGATTAGAATACGCATGATCACACCCCACTAATGCCTGTACAATGCTGTTGAGCTTCTCCGTTCCGTGGCCTATACCCTGCGACAAGTGTCTGCCTCCTGCAAGGCGGACGATAAAAAACAGGCTGATGTCCAAAAAGAACACCGGCCTGTTTTCGCAAATCACAACCATAAGCCTATGATCGCCGTGTTGGCTGCAGAAACGACTGTCCCGCGCCCGTTGTAAACAACGTCGGACTTGTTATGCTTCAACGAATTCGACGACCTTGCCGGAAGCGAAAATAAGCCTGGCAATGCGCTTGCCTTTCCATATAATGCGCACGCCTTCTTTGGGCGAGACCGTCACCCCGCTCTTCTGCGCAACCTTGATAGTCATTTACTCTCTCCTCGTTGATCTGCTAACCAACACTTGCATTATACGTTCGCCATGTCGATGTCACAACCGGAATCTGACCCTGCACCGCTGCCAACTATAGGCACCCCAAGCATAATCTGCTCCAATGTCTTGCACGGCTGCGTGGCCCCAAGCAAAAGACGCCTGGGCTACTCTTGCTCAGGCGTCCTTTTGTGTATGGTGCGCCCAGCAGGAATCGAACCTGCGCACCCGGCTCCGGAGGCCGGCGCTCTGATCCGCTGAGCTATGGGCGCTCGTTATTGCTTTTACATTATAGCAGACGCCGCGGCCACCCGCAACCACAAGAATCAATTGGGACACCTTTCGCAACAGTCTGAATGCAGCTTACCCGCCGCTGTCATCATCACACCCTTGCACAAATAGCTGTCCTGAGCTGTGGATTAAAGCCAACAGTACCTTGCTGATGTCACGGAAACCTCTTTCGGCCAGTTGTCTGCGCAGCCACTGTTCATCCAAACCGATTGCTTCCAAGGCGCCGTAATCGATTTCGCCGTCGATCACCAGAGTGTGAGTCGGTCCTTCGTAGGACGTCTCCAGTCCCAAATCCGACGGTGTTACCGCACGATGCTGGGATTTCGGCAGAACCGACAGCTCACCGTCGCACTCTAGAATGGCCATCTCCACATCCATGAGATTGGGATATCCCCGAACGCGCAATTGCTCCATCAGTTCGGCGACACTAAATCGCAGGCGACGCATCTCACCGTGCACCAGTCTTCCGTCACGTACGACCACTGAAGGTCTCCCGGAAATGAACTCACGTATCCGACGGTTGCTGAAACTAATACGCGAGAGTGCGATCTCCAAAATGACGAGAGTGACGATCGGTATGACGCCCAACATGAGAGGTCTTTGGGGATCTTCAATGGGAATGGCGGCCGCTTCAGCCATGATGATTGTAACGACCAAATCCAGCGGTCCCAAAGAGCCCACGCCTCTCTTACCCAGGATTCGCAATGTGATTAGTAAAAAAAAGTAAAAGAACACGGTACGAGAAAAAGAGATGAGCAACATGAAGTGACTCCCGAAAGAGTGATCCGCTACAGATTCCCCTCTTTCGACACGTTTCATTCATCGCCGGCCTTGTTGTGACCCAATCCCTGTCTCAAGAGTGCGAACAAATTCGGCCCGTATTGCTTGCGCCCTCATGATGATGGTGGTATACTCAGAGCACAATAGCCCTTTCCTTGCATCGAGTAGGGTGACGCTCGCTGATCAGGCGAGCGTCAGCCCTCTCTCTCTCTCACAGAACCGTACGTGCGGGCCTCGCATACGGCTCCTGAAGAACATCGACGCTATCGA
>LFTP01000219.1 GCA_001513395.1 Clostridia bacterium DTU080 | reverse complement strand
ACGTACGGTTCTGTGAGAGGGCTGACGCTCGCCTGATCAGCGAGCGTCACCCTACTCGATGGCGTCCGATTGTCTGCTTAAACAAGGACGTTGCCGTCCGTCATTCGACACCAGTGCGGGAAGGTCAAGCTTGTCGCTATGCCGAGTGGGATCGCACTCTGTCAGCGGCGTTACCCGGGTGAAGTTGCCTCGCATCCCATGATGCAACAGCCGTAAAGCAGGTCCTTGCGTCTCCTTCGAGAAGAGTCTCCTCACCTTCAAGTCGCCTGTCAGGGTCTGAGAATCTCATGACTCCGGTCGTGAGGGCGTTTCGAGAACTTAGCCGACGACCGCGGACAATTGGGGGGAATTCCATGTCCACTGAGGAGCAAGGTGGCGTCAATCGAGCGAAGGTTGTCATATGTGGCGAGGAACTCGTGCTGAAGGGTAGGGAATCAACGGAATATCTGCAGCATATCGCTCAGGTGGTTGGCTCTCACATGGAACGCTTGCGCGACTTGCATCCTAATCTGGTTCGTCACCGCCTGGCCCTTTTGACCGCCATCCATCTGGCGGACGAGGTGGAAAAGCTAAAGGCGGAAAATCGGGAATTGCTACAGGCGCTGGAAGAGGCCCGCTGAGTCGGGTGCCCGCCAACAAGGAGCGGACTCTGTCTTGATAAATCTGGAAATAGCGGCCGCCTTCTCAGAGATAGCTGATTTACTCGAGTTCAAGGGAGAAAACCCCTTCAAGATCCGGGCTTATCGCCGAGCGGCTCAGCTCATGGAAGCTATGACGACTGATGTGGCCTCGTTAGTTGAGACTGGTGAGGTGTCTCAGCTTGAGGGAATCGGCAGCGCGCTTGCTGCCAAGATCACGGAGTATGTCCACACCGGCAAGATACAGGCGCTTGATGAGTTGCGTCAGGAGATTCCTTCATCACTTATGGAGCTGACGCGTGTGCCCGGCATAGGGCCTAGACTTGCCGCGCGTCTGTTTAGAGAACTGGGTATCCGAGATCTGGCCGGGCTGGAGGAAGCACTCGCTCAACAGCGTCTGCGGGGTCTCAAAGGAATCGGGCCAAAGACCGAAGCCAGTATTGCGTTGGGACTCAAGGAAATGGCAGGGTATAGAGATCGCAGACCTTTGCACGAGGCTTTATCTTTGGCCAATGAGTTATTGCGCGGATTGCGGTCGCTGCCTGAGGTTAGCAGAGCTGAAATAGCGGGCAGCATACGCCGTAGGCGTGAAACGGTCGGCGATGTCGATATTGTGGTCGCCACGGAGGATCCCGGGAGTGTGCGGCAGTATCTTACTCGCTTGACCATGGTGGAGCGGGTGCTGGCCGGAGGAGATACTAAAGTAAGTGTGATGCTGCACGGAGGATTGCAGGTCGACGTGCGGCTCGTCACTCCGACTGCCTTCATCAGTGCGTTGCATCATTTCACCGGATCTCAGGCACACAATGTCGCCTTACGGTCACTGGCGCTGGAAAAGGGCCTTTCGATCAGCGAGTATGGCATTCTTTGTCAAGAAACGAGGGAACGCCTCGAGCCTGCCAGCGAAGAAGAGTTCTATGCCATGCTCGGGTTGACGTACATCCCTCCTGAATTGCGTGAGGATACCGGCGAGATCCAGGCCGCCTCGAAGGGGAGACTGCCCCGTCTGGTGAGTCGAGGCGATATCATGGGTGACCTGCACGTGCATTCCGACTGGAGTGACGGTGTTGCTACGCTCGAGGAGATTGCGCGCTCCGCTGCGCAACGGGGCTTGCGTTATGTGGCTATATGCGATCATTCACAGTCATTGGGGATAGCCGGGGGTTTGACGCCTGAGCAACTCGACGCTCGCGACGCCGAGATAGCAAGGATCAATGACCGGGGTATCGGTGCTCGGCTTTTGCCGGGAGTAGAGGTTGACATTCTCTCAGACGGCTCTTTGGACCTTCCAGATGAGGTGCTCCGAAAAAGAACGGTAGTCATCGCTTCTTTGCATTCCGGTTTGCGCCAGGAACGTGCTCAGTTGATGCAGCGCCTCAAGGCGGCCATGGAGCATCCTTACGTGCACATTATTGGTCATCCGACGGGGCGTCTGTTAGGCCGCCGCGGACCGAGTGACATCGACGTCGATGAGCTGATCCGGATCGCGGCAGCTACCGGAACGGCTCTGGAGATCAACGCTTCGCCCGATCGGCTGGATCTCAGTGCCGAACAGGCGCGACAAGCGGCCGCAGCCGGGGCCTTTTTGGCCATCAACACGGATGCGCATGATGTATCCGAGCTGGATTATCTGGATTACGGACTGGGTGTGGCCCGCAGAGGCTGGTTGGAGCCTGATTCCGTGTTGAACACTCGAGCTTTGGATGATCTGTTGGAGCAACTTGCTCAAAAAGGCGACGGACAGAGGGGGTGAGGCGTTGGATGAGCGGACGCTACGGGTGTTAGAATTCGATAAGATACGTCGACGTCTTGCCGAGTACGGGGCATCCAGTCTGGGAAAGGAAATGGCCCTTAAGCTGTCCCCGGTCAGCGACGTCAATCTCATCCGGGAATGGCAACAAGAGACCACCGAGGCGGTTCGTCTGTTGGAGGTGGACGCCGGTGTTCCCCTTGGCGGCTTGCATGATATCCGTCCGTTGCTGATTCGGGCAGCGGCCGGAGGAATGCTATTGCCCGAGCAACTGCTGGAAATAGCCGACACATTACGTTGCATCAGACTGCTGCGTGCCTATCTGCTTCGTCATGAAGGAAACGTATTGGCCGGACTTACAGAAGGCGCAACATCCTTACTGGCCGAACGCGCTCGCTCCATGGATGTATTCTTGCACCTGGAGCAGGAAATCGGGCGGTGTATCGGCCCCGAGGGCGAAGTCGTCGACGCGGCGAGTCCCACTTTGGCTCGCATTCGACAGCAGTTGCGAACACTGCAGGGGCGGGTGCGAGATAAACTCGAGGCGATTCTGCGTTCCGCATCTGCACAGAAGATCTTGCAGGACAATCTGATCACCCTCCGTAACGGGCGGTATGTCCTACCGGTCAAACAGGAATATCGATCATCGTTGCCCGGTATCGTCCACGATCAGTCAGGTAGCGGAGCCACGTTGTTTGTCGAGCCGATGGCTATCGTCGAACTGAACAATGAGATTCGTCGGGTGGAAGCCGAGGAGCAAGGGGAGATCAAGCGGATTCTTAACGAACTGAGCGATGCCGTGGGCCAAGAGTCCGTCGCTGTACGGCGCAGTGTCGAGATCGCGGGGGAATTGGATTTCATCTTTGCCAAGGGTCGGCTCTCTTTGGAGTGGAACTGTACGGAACCTGAGATTAGGCAAGACGGTTGGGTTTCTATTCTCTCCGGGCGGCATCCGCTGCTGACCGGACGGGTGGTGCCCATCGACGTCTGGTTGGGACGAGAGTTTTTGGCTCTGATCATTACCGGACCCAACACCGGGGGTAAGACGGTAACCTTAAAGACCGTGGGCTTGTTTGCGCTTATGAGCCAGGCCGGTTTGCACGTTCCGGCCCAAGGTGGAACCGAGCTGGCTGTGTTTGATGGCATATATGCGGATATCGGTGACGAACAGAGCATTGAACAGAACCTGAGCACGTTCTCCTCGCATATGAGTAACATAGTCCGCATTTTGGAGCGGGCTACGAGCAATTCATTGGTGCTTTTGGATGAGCTCGGTGCGGGGACCGATCCCACCGAGGGGGCGGCCCTGGCCATGTCCATTCTGGAGTACCTGATAGACTTGGGCTGTCGCACCGTGGCGACTACCCATTACAGCGAACTCAAGTCCTTCGCCTTCACGGAGCCGGCAGCGGAAAACGCCAGTGTGGAGTTCGATATCGAGACACTGCAGCCGACGTTCCGCCTGGCCATCGGGGTGGCCGGCAGTAGCAATGCATTCGCTATTGCTCGACGTTTGGGGCTAGCGGAGAGCATTGTAGAAAGAGCCAAAGCCCGGCTTACCCAAGAGGAGATCACGGTGGAGGAGCTCATACGGACGGTAGAGGAGAACAGACGGCAAGCCGTCAGAGATCGTGAAGAGGCGGCTCGTTTGCGCGCGGAAATGCAAGCACTTCGTGATCGATATGACCAGGCTTTCTCTAACTTGCAAAGGCGCCGTCAAGAGATCCTTGATCAGGCTCGTCGGCAAGCCGAGCACATGCTGGCGGAGGGACGCAAAGAACTAGAGCAGTTGATCGGCGAGCTGCGCCGCAATCAGCAGGCGGATCTGGAGCGAGCCGCTCAACGAGCTCGTGAGCAGATCGTCGAAAGACAGTTGAGCCTGCGCGAGGCCGAGCCTCTGCAGCCCGAGATCGTCCCGGAGAAAGCGAAAACCGGTTCCGAACCTTTGCGCAAAGGGGATACCGTGCGTATTCGCAGTCTCGGTCAGGAAGCGGTGGTGCTGGCTGAACCTGATCAAGACGATCGGATCTTGGTTCAGGCTGGAATTATGCGCCTGTCGTTGATGAGATCAGATGTGGAAAAACTGGCCCCGACGCGGCGCACTGAGACGCAAAAAAGCTCCATGGCCGTTTTGGCCCGTGCCAAGTCGACGACGATTGCCACCGAATTGGACCTTCGGGGCAAGACGGTGGAAGAAGCCTTGGACGAGGTCGACAAATACATCGATGATTGCATGCTGAGCGGTATTCCCCGGGTTCGTATCATTCACGGCAAGGGAACAGGAGCCTTGCGCCAGGCGATCCGTGAACATTTGCAGGGGTTGCCTCAAGTCAAGGCTTATCGCGAGGGGGAACCTGGCGAAGGCGGGTCGGGAGTGACGATCGTCGAGTTTTGACATCGAGGCGTGATTGCCTGCGGCGCGGAGTCTTCGAGGAAGTATACGTGTATTGATTCCGAATCCGGCAAAGGACAATCCGGCTCTACCAACAGACCGTTGGTCCGATCGATAGCCAGCGGACCGATGACACCCGTTTCGGGCGGAGCGAACTCTTCCGCCGGACAGTCGACCAACACTTGTTTCATGAAACCGGCCCATATATCAGCGGCCAGGCTGCTGCCGATATTTCCCGCCGAACTTCTCATGGGCTCACGTTGCAGGTCGTTGCCGATCCACACGGTGGCGATCAGCTGAGGAGTGTAGCCGATAAACCAAGCATTTGTGTAATCTGAGGCAGTGCCTGTCTTGCCCGCCGCGGGGCGGCCGATAGCGGCCCGCCGTCCGGTGCCGCGTTCGATGACGCCTTTCATCATCTGAGTCATTACGAAGGCGGTGGCCTCATCCATCACCGTTCGAGTAACGGATTTTGCCTGATAAAGCACCGTTCCTTCGCTGTCTTCGACTCTGGATATGGCATACGGCGTTACGTAGGTGCCGCCGTTGGCAAAGGGTATGTAGGCGGCGGTCAGCTCCAAGGGTGAGGTTCCTTTAGTCAGACCGCCCAACGCCAGTGAGGCATTGAGATCGTTTTTTTCTCCTTGTTCAACGAACGAGGATATGCCGAGACGTTTACCGTAGGCGATCACCTCGCGCGGTCCGATCTCTTGCAACAACTTCACGGCTACGACGTTGATTGATTCCTCCAAAGCTTCCTGGAGTGTGACGTCGCCGCGATGGCGGCGGTCGTGATTCTCAGGCTGCCAGGTTGTGCCATCGCCCATCTTCAGAGTCAGTGGTTCGTCTGTCATGATCGTTGCCGGGGTATATCCCGCCTCCAAAGCGGCTGCATAGAGTATGGGTTTTATGGCGGAGCCAGGTTGTCTGTAGGCTTGAACGGCGCGGTTGAACTTGTCGCTGCCGCGTCCGCCTACCATGGCTTTGATCTCTCCGGTATTTGGATCCACGGCGAGTAGAGCTCCTTGTGGCTGGCGCAGTCCGTTGGCATCGATTTTCAATGTAGGCAGTGCTGAGAGCAAGGCCTTTTCTGCCGCTTGTTGCCACCTCAAATCGAGTGTGGTATAGACTCGCAGCCCTCCTGTGTATACCCGTTGCTCACCGAAACGCTCGATCAGCTGCTGAAGCACATAATCAACGAAGTATGGGGCCTGGGTCTGATAGGGTTGTAAGGACACGGTCTGCAAAGGAGACTGGGCGGCAGTCGCAGCTTGCTCGGCTGTGATGTAGCCAAGCTGACGCATACGCTCAAGCACGTAATTGCGCCGCCTTACGGCGGCGTCCCGATCAATAAAAGGCGAAAAGATGCTAGGGCCGTTGATGACTCCTGCCAGGAAGGCTGCTTCGGGCAGGGTGAGATCGTTGCAGCGCTTGCCGAAGTACAACTTCGCCGCTGCCTCAACCCCGTATGCGCCGTGGCCGAAATACACCTCGTTGAGATAGGCCTCCAAGATCTCATCTTTTGAATAGCGCCGTTCAATCTGAATGGCCCATAGGAGTTCCCGCAGTTTGCGGGAGAGAGTTCGTTCATGGGAGAGGAAAGCATTCTTGGCCAGCTGTTGGGTTATGGTACTGCCTCCTTGGCGGATGCTTCCGACTCGGACGTTGACAATGAGAGCGCGGAAAATGCCACGCAGGTTTATTCCATAGTGAGTGTAAAAGCGATCATCTTCAGCGGCGATCACTGCTTGACGCATATGGAGCGGTATCTGTGACAGACGTACGGCGTCACGGTTCTCTTTGAAAAGGCGCGCCAAGACATGGCCTTCTGCGTCATATATATAAGTGGTCAGATTCGGGTTGAAAGTGACTTCAGCGAGGGTGGGAGCACTGCTCACATAGCCGGCTAGGACACCGGCCAGCGCGCCGATTGTGATGGAGACGAAAAAGACAAGCAGTGTGGCGCGAGCCCTACTAAAACGTCGTTTCCTGCGCCCCATGTGCGTCCTCCAAAGCAGTGACAGACAATATCTGGTGTGTGGCGTCTGATCTATTGTATCATAGGACGAAGACCTGCAATGATCGGGTTTTCAGGCCGGACACCGGGTTGTGTGGGCCTTTGATTGGACATCCTGGTATCGGGCGGGAGTGACCTATACCACCGATACGGGCGGAGGATAAGACATGTTTCAGAATAAGCTTCTGTTGTGGCAGGTCGTTTTCATTACCTCCTTGCTGACATCGAATGTGATCGCAGGAAAAGTGGTCTTGCTGTTCGGCTATTTGACGGTCCCTGCCGCCGTATTGGCTTATGCACTGACGTTTCTGGCGACGGACGTTATCAATGAGTTGTACGGAAAAGAGACAGCCAATGAGATTGTACGGATCGGGTTCTTGGCACAGCTGCTGGCTGCCGGTTTGATCTATCTGGCGACTCTGATGCCGGTGGCCCCCTTCATGCCCGAGATGCAGGATGCATTCCTGGCGGTGCTGGGACAGAATTGGCGTTTTGTACTGGCGAGCCTTACCGCCTATGCGGTGTCTCAGACTCACGACGTGTACGCGTTTCACTATTGGCGACGGCTGACGAAGAGTAAGCACAAGTGGATTCGGAACAATATGTCGACCTTGGTGTCTCAGATTCTGGATACGGCCATATTCATCACCATTGCCTTTTGGGGCCAAGTCCCCAATCTCGGGGAGATGATTATCTCCCAATATGTCGTCAAAGCGGTCTTGGCCCTGATTGACACTCCGTTCTTCTACCTATTCACCATAGGGTCAGCAAAACGGGTTTCGCCTCTCGAGGAGCCTCGATCAGATGGAATGCTTCCTAGTGAGTAGGTTTCCGCTGCTATCTTGCGATGTCGAAGATGTTGACCAACCGTGTTTTTTGAACGGAAGTTTGTGTTGACGATGAGCGAGGGACGGTGGTATACTCAGTCTTGCCCGCACGGAGCGGGATCTGTGAGTCGCTCCGGCGGAAGAAAAAAAGTTCTTGACGTCGGTTAGCGAATGATGTATGATAAGTCTTGCTGCGTGGCTCGCCAGTGACTGAGTTAACGCAGGCAGGAAGTCGGTCCTTGACAACTGAACAGCGTACGAGGGTAG
>LFTP01000281.1 GCA_001513395.1 Clostridia bacterium DTU080 | reverse complement strand
GTGTATAAGAGACAGGCGGGCCGTTGAGGCCCGCTGTCCGTGTGGATCAGTCAATCTGCTGCAAGAAGTCTCCGATACGTTCCAGACCTGTCTGGATACGTTCCAGGGAGGTGGCATAGGAGATGCGTACATACCCCTCGGCCCCGAAGGCCGTGCCGGGTACCAAAGCCACGCGCGCTTCGGTGAGCAACAACTCGCTGAACTTGGCGGAACTGTCAATCAGCTGTCCTTTGTACCGCTTGCCGAATACAGAGTCAATGCGCGGGAAGGCATAGAAGGCACCTTGCGCCATCGAGCAGTGAATATGCGGCAGCGAATTCAGTCCGCTCACCAAGTGCTCGCGTCTGGCAGCAAACTCGGAGACCATCTTGTCCACGGAATCTTGCGGCCCTTGCAGGGCTTCCAAAGCCGCCTTCTGAGCGATAGAGGTGGGATTTGACGTGCTGTGGCTTTGCAGACTGCCGATGGCTTTGATGACATCGGCATTGCCGAGTACATACCCGATGCGCCAGCCGGTCATGGAGTAGCTTTTTGAGACGCCGTGGACTATCAAGGTCAGAGCCTTCATGTCCTGATTGATTTGAGCAATGCTGACGTGGGACTCCCCGGTATAATTGAAGGGTTCGTAGATCTCGTCGGATATGACCGGAATCTGCCTGGCGACGACAACCTCAGCGATCTCTTCCAGTTCGGCGCGAGTGTATATGGCACCGGTCGGATTGGCCGGGCTGTTGAGGATGAGCGCTTTAGTACGGGGGCTGATGGCCTGGCGTATTTGATCGGCCGTCACTTTGAACCCTTGTTGCTCCGGGCCGTCGATTACAACCGGAGTCCCTCCCGCCAGACGGATCTGTTCAAGATAGGAGACCCAATAGGGAGCAGGTACGATGACTTCGTCGCCTTCATCCAGAAGAACCTGGAAAATGTTGTAGAGAGCGTGTTTGGCTCCCACGCAGATGACCACTTCCTGGGGAGTGTACTTCAATCCGCAGTCCTCGGCAAAACGGCGACATATGGCCTCTTTCAATTCAGGAATACCGCTCGCAGGCGTATACTTGGTAAATCCGGATTGAATGGCCTCGATAGCCGCCTCTTTGACGTTGATCGGGGTATCGAAATCAGGTTGTCCTACTGTCAGGTTAACGACATCAATTCCCTGACGTATCATCTGGTTCGTGAGTGCGTCCATGGCCAAAGTGGCTGACGGTTGCATACTCAACGCCCGCGTGGAAAGTTTCATGCGACGTTTCCCTCCGAAGAATCGTTCCGTGGATAGCTATGACGGGTTAGTCTATCCAGTTCATGTTTTCCTCAATCACTGTCCGTGCTATTCGATTTACCTGCTCAAATCCCTCCAGTGTCCGCCTACAGGGCTGTGTATACTT
>LFTP01000207.1 GCA_001513395.1 Clostridia bacterium DTU080 | reverse complement strand
CGTCCCAGTTGTCTATCACAAGACGCTGGGTGATCGTGTCGCTGATGCCGTACTTGGTAGTGTAGTGCAAATCCAAATCATAGGCTCCGTCGACAAAGCTGAGAGTATCCACCTCGAACACTTCGGGCACTCTTGTGCCGGAATACAGGCTCTGACTTCGTGCCCGCTCGCCGTCCTCAATGCTGACGAGATCAATCACCACCGACTCATAGTCCTCTTCCGCAAGCCTGCTCACAAACCCAAAACGCGCCTGGCCGCGCACTCTCTTACTCAACGCCGGATCTTCGATCGCAAGATGTTCTACCGTAATAGGTATCTCTTCTTCATACCGTTTTCCGTCGGTATCCAGCAGTGTGACAGACAACGAGTGCTCTCCGGCTGTCAGCTGCGCGGGCACCAGAATCAGATCTGTAGGAATGTAGGCGCCACTGTAGATGACGTCTCCGTCCAGAGCTACTTCTATGCTCTTGAGGCAGCCCGGTGTCTTGATCCGGACGTTCAGCGGTCGAGTGATGACATCATCAGCCCTGGGTTCTGCGAAGTACTTAAGGCTTTCGATGAACTCGGGCCAAAAGGCCATCGCCTCTTCTTCAGACCGGACGACCGTGGAGGTGTTTACGGTGGGAGTAATATCGATGTGGCCTCTCCAGCCGCGATCCGGTGCGGAATAAGACGCATAAGAGATGTAGAAGACGCTGTTGGTCACATTCTTACCCTTCACGGTGTTATCCGAAAAGAACACCCGGTCGGTGTCGATGCCGAAGTTCTCCAGCATGAAGGCTTTTCTCTCTTCGATAGGAGCAGACTGCAGCATGTGGGCTTCCTCCACACTCAGCAACAAGTTGCGGCCGGGAGGATCCCAACCTGACTGCAGAAAACGAAAGACGCGTCTGTCGCCCGGTGAGTCGTCATCGGGATAGATAAAGGTGTTATTGGCCACCAACATATGGGTGCCGAAGTATTCGAATCTCGGGTTGGGACCGGGGTTGGCGGGATCATCGTCGTTGAACAGCGGCACGGAGACAAACGGCCGGTTACCGCCGTAGGTGCCAGTCGAGACGAAAGTGTTGCCGTAGACCACGGCATAGTCGGTGCGGTCCCGGAAACGGACATACTCGCCTGAGCAGTCCTCAAAGTGGTTGCCTATGACGTAGACATGCTGGGGGCCGTAGGCGCTATAGATCATATGGCAATGTGAGTCGAAGCCGACTCTCTTAAAGAGGTTGTTCCTCCAGATGACGAACTCGCTGTCTTCATATGCCGTACCGGAGGCACCGTAGATACAGTTGGGCATGTCGGTAAAAGAACAGTCCTCGATCAGGATGTTCTTGCCCACAAAGTGCGTCGCATAGCCCATGAACTGCTGCCCCGTGAAGTGTATATTCCTAAACACGGCATTTGTGCCGGTAAACCGAAGCAGGTCGATGGCCAAAGACCGATCGGCCCCTTCGCTCGGATCAGTGGTGAATACAGTGCCTTCCCTGTGCAATCCCTGAAGCACAAACCGATGGTCAGGATGGCCGAAATCAGTCAAGCGCAGCGTGCCGCGTGATTGATCCCCTTTGGCCAGCTTGCTGAAGATATACTGGCCGGGAAGCAGATTGACCGTGACCGGCCGAGTCTGCAGAGCCTCATTCACCGACTGCCAGAACTTAGCATCCCTGAAATACGCGGCGTTTTCAGCACCGGAGCCATCACCATTGCCCCTAACCTCGGGCGCGGCATAGAGCACTAAAGGAGCAAGCTCAGGTTCCGCCGCCCGTACTGCGAGACTCCCTGCCCCTGCAAGCAATATACAAAGCAGGTTCATCAAAGCCAGAACACGTAATGCCCTTGTACCCATGAAAGCCCTCCTGCAACAGAATTGACAAACAGCCTCCCCGGGCCGATCCCCCGCGGAGGAGACATTTACACCGTGCAATCGACTGTAACCACCGGAGTGCTCTCAGCCGGCATCGTAGTCCGGCGGTATACGCCGGTGGTGAAAAGCACCTGATGGCTGATTCTGTACCCGTGAGGCTGCTTCCTGTGCAGGAAGATGTTACCTGCATCTTTCCATCCAAAGGGAAAGCGATCCGTGGATAAGCTGAAAACTCTATGAGGTGGCCAGCAGCCCGGCATTGCCCGGCATGGTTGAATGTGCGGTATATCTTGAATCCGCAGATGGCAAAGATGCCCTCCTGTCACGTGCGTCACACCGACCCCGTCGGATAGATCCGTGCACCCGTGTCCGGCAACTGCAAGATCGAGACGGACAAAAAACGTCAATATCAAGCATAGCCATCCGATTCCGGTCGCCGGTGTGCGGCGGACCGTCGCTTTCGTTGATCGTCTCCTTCTCGGACGATCTCATACAAACACCGCGCCCACTTCCCCAGAGTGAAGGTTTTTTTCATCACTTCAGCCGGAAAAGGGGGTGCCCAAAAAGACCGCAGCGCGCCTGACGGAGCGCCCTCCAATCAAGCCCGGTACCGTCGGCACCGGGCTTGCCGGGCGACACTACACAGCCTCGAAGCTAGCGCGTCTCATGAAACTCCCTCAAGACAGCGTTAATGATCGGCTCAATCTCCAGCATGCCGGCAAGAGGATCGATCTGTCCTCTCATGATGCGCTGCATCATCGCATACCAGGTATTCCAGACCGGACGCGGCAAGCCTCCACCATTGCACCTAACAACATAGTTGAGCGAATCGGTGAGCACTCTGACGTTTTGACCGGGATTGATCTGCTCCCATCTTCTGATGAAATCAACTATGGATTGGCGCAAAACGGGCACCCGGTTCTCAGCCCGGCTGAACAGAACGGCGCCTTGCGGATCGGTGGTCATAAACATGATAAACTTCCATCCCGCGTCCGGATTCTTTGAGCCGCGCGGCATGCCCCAGGAGTGAAAAGCGGCATATGAACAACGCACCTTGGCTAAAGGCAAAATA
>LFTP01000182.1 GCA_001513395.1 Clostridia bacterium DTU080 | reverse complement strand
GGCCGGCATCCATCAAGACGGTGTGCTCAAAGAACGCACGACCTACGAGATCATGACTCCGCAGTCAATCGGTTTGCCCACGAGCCGTTTGGTGTTAGGAAAACACTCCGGAAGACACGCCTTTAGACAAAAGTTGACCGAGCTGGGCTACGAAATGAGTCCAGAGGAGATCGAAAAGGCCTATGAACGGTTCATCGACCTTTGCGATCGCAAAAAGCGCGTAGACGACCGTGACATACAGGCCCTGGTCGATGAGCAGATGTCCGCCGTAGTCGAAACCTACCACCTGGAGTATCTGCAGGTGACCAGCGGAAATACAACGGTCTCCACGGCGACCGTCAGAGTTCGCCGCGGCGATGAGTACAAACAGGAAGCCGCCTGCGGAGAAGGTCCGGTGGAGGCGGTGTATCGAGCTATCGATCGCGCCACGGGTGTGGAGACCGATCTCGTCAGCTACAGCTTGGGTGCGGTCACCGGAGGCAAAGATGCTTTGGGTGAGGTTACTGTCCAAGTGCGCGACAACGGACTCACCTTTGTGGGCCGGGGTACCAGCACGGATATCATCGAAGCCAGTGCACGAGCCTACTTGCAGGCCATCAACAAGATGGTACAGTCGCGTCAAAGAACGACTTGATCATGATCTGGGGTGATGAAATGCGACCGCGTACGCTGTTTGAAAAAATCTGGGACGATCACGTCGTTCATGCGGAGGAGAATAAACCTTCCTTACTGTATATCGATCTTCATCTCGTCCATGAGGTAACCTCACCTCAGGCTTTTGAGGCATTACGACTGGCAAACCGCAAAGTGCGTCGTCCCGATCTGACGTTTGCCACGATGGATCACAACGTACCCACGACAGATCGCCATCTGCCTATCGCTGATGAGACGGCGCGGCTTCAGATGGAGACACTGGCTCGCAACTGTCGGGATTTCGGAATAACCTTATTCGATCTGGACAATCCGCATCACGGGATTGTCCACGTGATAGGCCCCGAACTGGGTTTGACTCAACCCGGCAAGACCATCGTCTGTGGTGACAGCCACACGTCGACGCACGGCGCATTTGGAGCCTTGGCGTTTGGCATCGGCACCAGTGAAGTGGAGCACGTTCTGGCCACACAGTGTCTGTGGCAACAGCGCCCGGAGACCTTTGAGATCCGCATAGAGGGCCGGCTTCCTTCCGGAGTAAGCGCGAAGGACATTATTCTGGCCATAATCGGCCAGATCGGCACGGACGGAGCCACCGGAACCGTAGTTGAATACACGGGGCCTGTCGTACGATCCCTTTCGATGGACGATCGCATGACGATCTGTAACATGACCATTGAAGCCGGTGCCCGAGCAGGAATGATCGCTCCTGATGAGACCACGTTTGCCTATCTGAAGGATCGGCAGTATGCTCCCCAAGGCGCCGATTTCGAAGCGGCAGTACAAAAATGGCGTCAACTAGTCTCCGATCCGGGTGCAAAATACGATCGTACTTTTGTATTTGACGTGACTGGTTTAGAACCCCAAGTTACGTGGGGAACCAGTCCGGGTATGGTCATCCCGATTTCAGGAAGGATACCGGATCCGGCCAGTCTGCCTACCGCCGTTGAACGTCAGGCCGCGGAAAGGGCCTTGGAGTATATGGGACTTAAACCCGGTATGACTCCTGATCAGATAAAAATCGATCGGGTCTTCATCGGTTCTTGTACAAATTCACGTATTGAAGATCTGCGCGCCGCCGCGGCGATAGCCAAAGGCCACCGAGTGGCTCCCGGGGTTCAGGCCATGGTGGTGCCCGGTTCCCGCGTTGTAAAGGAACAAGCAGAAGCGGAAGGGCTGCACAACATCTTTCTTCAAGCCGGTTTTGAGTGGCGCGAGCCGGGTTGCAGCATGTGCCTGGCGATGAACCCTGACGTTCTGCAACCGGGAGAACGATGTGCTTCGACGTCCAATCGCAACTTCGAGGGCCGCCAGGGGAGACTGAGCCGAACGCATTTGGTCAGTCCGGCAATGGCTGCCGCTGCGGCCATAGCGGGCCATTTCGTAGACATACGCAATTGGCGGGCGGCATCGTCATAGGGAGGTATTCGGTTTGGAGAAGTTCGTCAGACACACCGGTGTAGTGGCACCTCTTGATCGGGCCAATGTGGATACAGACCAGATTATCCCCAAGCAGTTTCTCAAACGTATCGAGCGGACCGGATTCGGCAAGTATCTGTTTTTCGACTGGCGGTACCTGGAATCGGGTGAGCCTAATCCGGATTTTGTGTTGAACCAAGAGCAATACCGCGGCGCCAGTATTCTGGTCGCCCGTGACAACTTCGGATGCGGATCGTCGCGCGAGCATGCTCCGTGGGCCTTGGCCGACTATGGCTTTCGGGTGATCATAGCCCCTTCGTTTGCCGACATCTTTTACAATAACTGCTTCAAGAACGGTATGCTGCCCATCCGCTTAAGCAACGAAG
>LFTP01000057.1 GCA_001513395.1 Clostridia bacterium DTU080 | reverse complement strand
CGGGCCAGCCGTTCCACGAGCTCTTCAGGTAGACCCCTGATGACCTGAGTTTCAAGATCCATACCGTAGAGCTTGTGCCAGATGACCACCAGCCCCGCCGTGGACATGCCGCCGAAGAAGCCGTATCTCTCGACGAGCATAACCCGGGCACCGCGCCTGGCGGCAGCGACGGCGGCGCAAACCCCGGCGGGGCCTCCGCCGCATACCAACACATCAACTTCACTGACGACCGGAACCTTTTCAGCCGGCACCACCACAAACGGACCTGAATTGGCAGTCAATGCTGTTCCCACCTTCCCAAATACTCCTTCGTACGCCGCGGCCTCGACAGCCCAAAAAGCTCATCGGAAGTGAACTCCGAGGAAATAAGGCCAGGCGATGAGTGCGAGAATCGCCTCCCAAACGGAAAGCCCTAAATAGCCGACGGTGAACAGCCAAGCAGCCATCCAAAACGTCCCTCCAAATACCTCCAAGTTGTAGGTGCGGTCCGACCTTCCGTTCATGTGTGATCACCTTCTTTCTTGTTCCGGTGGCATCAAGTCAAGACCAAATCCGAAGACCTCCAACCGGCGCCGAGACGGGCGCGATCATACCACTCGAAGCAGAGTCCGCCGTTTGCAGCTCAGCGCTTAGGAGCGCGGGATCAACGACAGAACGGCTGCAAAACGAGCCATCTTGGCTGCCGTCCCCCACGACACCGACGCCGCAACCAGGCCCTCCTCCACGGCTCCGGGGAACAGATCCGGGATAGTCCAGGCCCAAAGCAGCTTGATCAAAAAGAGAACGATGAAGAAAATACCTACCGTAGCAGCCAAACCTCCGGCCAAGATCGTCGCCGCCTTCCTTGACCTCAACATCATCGATCGCCTCCCGAGATCGACAGCTGAATGCCCCGCCAGCCACCCTCTAAGCCTACGCCGCACCGAGATGTTTTCCTCTTCTTGGCAACCAGCGAAGCGGCGGCTTCCTCTCAGGCGTCATCCTAGCGCGGCTCAAAGCCGGAGAAGACTACTCCGCCGATCTGAACCGCATCGTTTGGGAGAGGATCCGACAGCGTCAGACGGAACCAGTTGTATTCCTCGGCGCCTGTGAAATCAACGGTGATTACCGCTTGCTGCCATTCCTGGGAATCGCCTTCCATTCTTACGGTATAGGCTAGCGGCTTCCATGAATCCGGCGAGACGGCCACGGCCAGCTCAAGTCCTTCTTCCAGACGGACTTGCGGCCGGACGAACACCGTGAGGATAACTTGGCGCAAACGGGGCGTCTCCCAGATCAGGTATTCCGGGGCCTCCGTCGCCCGAACCAAGCGATGCGGATCGCGGAAGAAACGGTCACTGTCTTCAGTGTCATAGATCCAACCGGCAGAACGGCTCGCCGTCTGCAGGAAATCTATCGGAAACCAGCCTTCGGTGACCGGAGGAGCCATGTTCTGTACAAGCGTCCAACGATTGGCAACGTTTATATTGAACGCCTGCCGGAACGTACCGTACGCGTCGTGCACCGTGGTCACCGTCACCCGATGGTACCCGTCGTCCAAATCCTCCGTGTCGATGATCAGCTCATCGCGGCCGGGAAGTTGTGCACCCCGGTAGATAACCTCACCGTCTATATCGATGATCACGTCGGTCAGGTTCGCCTTTTGATGGGCATGCACCAATTCGATGTTCAGAACCAAATCACCGGTGACTCGAGCGTTGTCGGCCAGCGGGAATCTCACCCGCACCGCCGGATAATCCGGGAGGCTTTCGTAAAGAGAGTCGTAGTAGCCCGTGCGATGAGCCTGCAGGAGAAGCTCCTCGGGCCATGTTCCGTACCATGAGTAGTTGAGTTGCCTTTCAAGATCGATCTCCGAGAAGTTGTAGCGTATGATCCGATCACGGCCGACGAAGATGGGTCGGTTGGTCCCGATCTCGTAGAACAGAGCCCATCGGCCGTCTTCGAGGCGCACCTTCTCCAGCCACTCAAAGGCGCTCAAGACGGCCCGCTTGACTTCGACAGGCGGATCGGAGATGGAATAGAGCAGTTTCAAGATTCCGGTTGTTGACGAGACCGCGATGGCGACGGGCTCAAAGGCACGAGAGGGTCGGGGCTCGTAGGTATCAGGGTCGTGGCGATGTCCCCAACCTGTCAGGCGACCGTCCACCTCTATCTGGGATTTGACGATATAGTCAATGCCCCTCTCAAACGCCTCTGCCAGGAGGACCTTGTAATCCTCATCGACAAAATCGAACGGGAATTGGCCCGAGACAACATCCTGAATGAGCGACATGACCGTCGGCATGGCTTCCGTATAGAAAGTCACATGTCGACTGTAGGAGGTGTAGGTTTCGGGTTTGGGATAGACATGGGGCCAACCGCCCGTCGGGTACTGTGAGGCAAGGATAAAATCCAAGCCGCGATAGAACGCCTCCCTGAAGCGCTCTTCCCCTGTAGCCGCATAGAGACGGGCCAAATAGCGCATGGGTGCGATCGTCCGGCCGCGATTGAAATCGGCGCGTTCGATTCCGTCGGTGCATGACGGGGTTCTGGTGGGATACTCAGGGATGTATGGGAAGTGAGCCATGCCCATCACCCATCCCCATCCGCCTTCGGGTATCTGCCATGTGAGCAGGTTATCGCCGATTTGTATCGCTTCGTCAGATGTCCACCATTCAGGGCTTCTCCCGGCATAATCGGAATACATGAAACGCTTGGTCTTCTCCTGCGGCGGTATGCGTTGTAAAGCCGTCTCCAGCGCAGCCGGCTCGATGGCGTCAGCTATGTCCGTATCAAAGGGATACTCCCGACCCAACACGGCCCGCAACAGTGCCAGGATGGCCGTCCAGGTGGATTTGGCGTAGAAGTCGTCGTGCAGATCACGATCCTTATATCTGGGATAGACCGTCGGCCAACCGCCGCTGGGAAACTGGGCCTCAAGAAGAACGTTCAACCCTCGTTGAAAGGCCTCTTTGTATTTGCCCTCCCCCGTTCGGGCGTACATGTGCGCCAACACGCTAAGTTGAGTGGCCAAGATCCCGTCGGGAACGGTCAACGTACCGATCAGGATGTCGATGGTGATCTCATCCTCTTTCATCCTGCGTATGATGCGCTCCGCCAAGAAGCGAGCCTCGTCAGACTCCCACCACTCGGCGGGCTTTTGCGCCACTTCGTGGTACTCAATCCAAATCGGAGTTGTCGCCAGCTCGATGGCCCGGCGCGACTGGGCTTGCTCCTCGGTCTCCAGACTCCACACCTTCACATCTCCGTAGAAAAAGGCACCCTTTATGTTCCGGTGTTGGGCAAAGATCAGTTCGGCATTGGCCCATGAATCGATGGGGCGGCCAAAAGTCAACGGTTCACTGCTCGGCACGTCCATATCATTTATGTAGAAGACCACCGTCTGGCTTTCGATATCGGCGACCAGCCTCAGGCGGTTCCAACCTTCCCGGAGCTCGCCTACTCTGGTGGCACTCTGCCCTGTGGCCACACCGCGATTGAAGTACAGATGACCCCCCGACACCCACCAATGGAGTCGATGGCGCCCCTCCTTGCTTATATACATGTTATTCTTTTCGGGTGAAGATCGAACCCAATGCTCAACGACGATGGTTTTAGCTTCACTCGCCGGCGGATCCCACAACATAGCGGAAATCGAGGTGTTTTCCTTGCTTGGATCCGATGTAATGCGAACCGCCCGGCCCGTATGCAGCTCTGTGTCGGAGACGACACTGACGTATCCGGCCGCGGCATACACCTTCCACTTGGCCGGCGGAACATCAGACTGATCCTCGGTGAAATCATCCGCAAAGAGCAACCGCTCGGAAGCAAACGCCGCCAGCCCCAACACAGTGGCTAGCAAAACGACTATGACCAGCGATAGTACAGCCTGACAAAGACCCCTCACTCTTCTGATCCTCCCTCCATCTTTCAATCAATCGGATTTCGAAGAGCGCTTCCCGTGCTTCTGATGTGCTGTAACCACTTCGCTCAGTATCGTTGTCAATCCTTTACCTTTCGGAAAGCTTGTAAACAACCGGGACAATTACAGATCCAGTATGAGGCTAACGTCAACGGATATCCTCTTCCGGCCACGTGAGAACAGCAGTATCACCCCTATCAGGAATAAAGAGGGATGAAGTCAAAGCAAAAAAACGCCTGCGGGAGTCCGGACATTTGGCGCTGAAGGTCATTAAGCGCTGTCCATGACCGATGGTGAGAGACTTGATCTGCTGTGCGTTCCAAGGAAGCTCGAGCACGCAAATGCCAGCTGTCGAGTCAGGGCACCTTACCGGGGGATATAAGCCGCAACGACGTCCCAGGAAGACCGTCCATGCCGATACCGAAACGGATTCCTCGCTTAGATGGAGTTCGGACCGGGCGGCATGACGCAGCGGCGCTCCTGATAAAGCCACGCTGTGACCGTCGCTGAGGCGGCAGATCCGGGTCAGAGACCTTTGAGAAGCTCCCTCCGTGGTCTCCGCGGTGATTTGCCCAGACATGTTTTTGCAGAACACATCACCCGAAAAGTCCGAGGTCACCGGCGTGTGGCCGTCAAACGCAGTGTTTTAGGCGGGGACAGCCGCACCACAGCGGTTGTCACATCCCGCTCTCTACTGAGCATCAAGAATGGCCATGATCGTGGGGGTCACTTCGTCGAGGGCTTGCCCCGGCGCCTTTTGACCCAGGGATACGGCTCTGCACGCGTCTCTGAACATGTTTATAGCCGTTGTCGGTGTCAGACGCGGCAGGGTCTGATTATGCGGCAATGAAAGCATGTGAGCCACCGCATCTATGTTCTTGCCGCGGAAGTGCTGCAGGAACTGACCTACGGTGACGCTTCTGCGAGCAGGGGGAATGCCCCAACCCAGGCGGATGGAGTGTTGCTGACCTTCAGTGCTGGCTATGAACTCCAAGGCCCGCCAAGAAAGCTCCGGATTCTTTGCTCCTACGGAGATCCCGTACGGAGTCTCTGCCCATACAACGGCGGCTCGCTCACCCATGACCGTGGGAAAGAGGGCAAAATCCCAATCCAGATTCTCGTATCTGGGGAAGTAGCCCGCCATGAAGCTCCCCCAGACGAGAGTGGAGACTCTCTGCTCGGCAAAATCGGTCCAGCCTCCGCTCGTGCGCATCACCCCGTGCTGTTGAGCCAGATTCTGCAATAGCTGCAACGCCTCCCGAACCTCGGCCGTGTTGCCAAGAAACTGTCGCCCATCTTCGCTGAACAACGGCTGGCCCTTGTTGGCCGAATAGATGAACGGATAGTAGTTGCCCATGCCTCCGCCCGCAAGATCGCCAATTCCCCACCTGTCGATCACACCGTCACCGTTCAAATCCTCGGTAAGCTTTTTGAGTTCTGCAACTCCCTCGCGCTCCCAACTCCAGGCTGCGGAAGGCGGAAGGATGCCCTTTTCATCAAAATGCTGCTTGTTGTAGTAATACACGCTGGTTACGGTGCCCAGCGGCAAGGCATAGAGCCGCCCCTGGTAGCTAAGATCTTCGATTAGCGCGGGCCAGAAGTCATTGCGCACTGAGGCGGGCAGGGACTGAAACCGCGGCGTGATATCTTGCAACAGGCCGCGAGCTCCCAGCTGTTTGGCG
>LFTP01000053.1 GCA_001513395.1 Clostridia bacterium DTU080 | reverse complement strand
ATTACACGTCTGATAGACAAAAGCCGGGGCTGTCCCAACCTTGCTTTTGGGACAGCCCCGTGGAAATACTCGAGTAAAGATCCTAACACCTATAGGCCGTCTGGTTTTTACACACATCCAGCTTATGTAAACGGTACGCCAGAGACATGAGGCTGTCGCTCAAATGCACATGCTCCAAAACTACCGTTTGGGGGACTTCCAGACGCCGCGGGGCGAAGTTCCACAAGGCCCGAACGCCATTGTCCACCAAAGTGTCAGCCACGTCCTGGGCGGCATCCGCCGGCACCGCTATGATTCCAATATCAATCTTGGAACGCTGTAAAAAGCCCGCCAACTCCTCAACAGGCATGATCTCAATGCCGGCCAATTTGCCGCCCACCACACTCGGATCGATATCAAAAGCGCCCTCAATATAAAAACCGCGCCTGGCAAACCCCTCGTAGTTCGCAAGCGCTCGTCCCAAATGTCCCGCTCCCACCAAGACCATTTTGTGCTTGCGCGTCAGCCCCAAAATGACGGTGAGGATATGAAAAAGCTCATCCACTCGATAGCCGTAACTGTGGTGACCGAATCTTCCGAAGTGACTCAGATCCTGTCGCAGTTGAGAAGCAGTAACACCCATGTACGCACTGAGTTTGGCCGATGAAATGTGGGTCACACCGTCCATAGGAAGCTCATACAGATGGCGATGATACATCGGCAGCCGCTGAGCAACGCGGATCGGTATCGTCGTATGCTGTCTGATCTCAGGCATTTCGTCACGTCTTGCGTCGCCCCCGCTCATCCTACTAGACCTCCTCGATCAAAGCAGCTCACTTCGTCAGGCACCGGAACCGCCGACTTTACCGCGCAGCAGCCGACGCAGATCTTCAAGTGTCCCCGTATAATCCGGATGAAGATCACCGTGTGCAGGAAGAACGGAAGCATCCGCCTGCAACAGCTCTGCATCAGCCGCATCCGTCGTCGTGATTCTTTCCGCCGCCTCCCTTTCTGCCTCGGAAACAGCCGGCCGCTCACCCGCTACCAAAAATGTTGACATACCGATGAGCTTGGCCGGAAGATCATTGACCGGATCGTTGCCCACCATCAGGCACTTGTCGGGCTGCAAATTCAAGTTCTGGGCGATCTCCAAGTAGTAGCCGGGCTGAGGTTTGCTGTAGTGCATATTCTCAAGGCTGGCTATAGAATCCCAGGGAATGTCTTCAAGGCCGCCCCAGGCCAGACGCTGCTTGATGGCTTTCAGCGGAAAAACCGGATTGGTGGCCAACACGACTCGCAGGCCCAGATTAAGGGCCTCTTGTACCGCCTCCCGCGCTCCGAGTGCAGGACGCGCGAAACGGCCTAACCGTGCGTATTCGTCATCGTAATACTCCTCAAAAACAGACATGTCCGCAGGTAGGCCTAATGATGAGAAAAAATGATCCGCAAACCGATCGACGGCCAGCCTTTGGCCATCGTCGGCGCCCATAAGATGCAGCGTGGAATTCACGATCTGCCTTCGTACGGTCTCCGCAGATAACTGCGGCAGAAAACGCTTGGCCACATCCTCAAAGTATGCGTCCATGAGCTTGAGATTATCGGCGATGATCAACGTGTCGTCCAGATCAAAAAGAACCGCATGCCACATGAAACATAAAGCCCCCAGTAAACTCACAACGTGCCCTTTGCGCAGCGTCTTTGATATCGTCATTCGACTGAATCGCTTCAGGTCCTTGCCTCAGCGGACAATGCAATGTTTTTTGGGGAGGTTTTTCCGTGGCGGTGGCGCATGTATAACGTGCGCCGGGTGCTGACGGACCGTTTGGCGCAGAGTTTTTGTCCGGGAGGTAGATGCTGGTGACACAATCGCTTTCACTCATCGGAAGCCTACCCAAAGTGGGTATCCGCCCGACCATTGACGGACGCAGGCAAGGTGTACGGGAATCCCTCGAAGCCAAGACGATGGGAATGGCTCATGCGGTAGCTCGGCTTATCTCCGATACACTGCGTTACCCGGACGGATCTCCGGTACAATGTGTCATTGCCGACACGTGTATCGGCGGCGTGGCCGAGGCTGCCCTTTGTGAGGAGAAATTTCAGCGCACGGGAGTGGGTTTATCGATCACCGTGACGCCCTGCTGGTGTTACGGCACCGAGACAATTGATATGGACCCGCTGCGGCCTAAAGCCATTTGGGGTTTTAACGGCACCGAGCGACCCGGTGCAGTCTACTTAGCCGCAGCACTGGCGGCTCACAACCAGAAAGGTCTGCCGGCCTTTTCCATCTACGGCCGCGACGTCCAGGATGCGGACGATTCCACCATTCCCGACGATGTGGCCGACAAAATCCTGCTTTTTACCAAGGCCGGATTGGCCGCGGCGATGATGCGCGGAAAGTCTTACCTTGCCATCGGCGGCGTCTCCATGGGGATCGCCGGCTCGATGGTGAATGACAACTTCTTTAGTGACTACCTCGGCATGCGCAACGAATACGTAGACATGACGGAAATAAAAAGGCGCCTGGATCACGGAATCTATGATCCGCAAGAATATGAAAAGGCTATCGCTTGGGTGAAACGCCACTGCAA
>LFTP01000376.1 GCA_001513395.1 Clostridia bacterium DTU080 | reverse complement strand
GACCATCGCATCGTAGTAAAACGTGGCGGCGTTGTTGAACGGAGCGGCGGTAGGATCCCTACCGACTATCGGATAGTGGCGCGGCCAACCGCCTGAGGGATATTGAGCCTCAAGGATGAAGTCCAAGCCGCGGTAGAAAGCCTTACAAAATCTCGTCTCGCCGGTCTCTTGATACAACCGGGCCAGAAAGCGAAGCGGCTCGGTTGTGCGTCCTTTAAGGAAGTCACCGCGTTCAACACCGTCGCCGAAAGGCGTTCCCCGGTACACGTGTCCCTTTTCCGGCGAGAAGGGAATGGCCGCTACGCCATACACTCGCTCCCAGCCGCCGTTGTCCATCTGCCAGGAGAGAAGATTGTCCCCGATGCGAATAGCCTCATCTGACGTCCACCATCCCGGCAGCCGGCCTGCATAATCGGATACGCTGAATTCCCGGATCAGTTCTCTTTTCGGAATGCGCTCGATGGCCTGGGCCAGCTCCGCCGGATCGATTCCCTCGACAATATCGGTGTCAAATGGAGGTCTTCCGGCAATCACGGCCCTGAACAAGGCGGGTATCGACTCCCACGACGCTTTGGCGAACTTATCTTTGATCAAGTCTTGATTACGATCATCCGGAAATACGGTGGGCCAAAGCCCACTCGGAAACTGAGACTCGATCAAGATGTTCATGCCCTGCTGAAAGGCCTTCTTGAGCCTTTCCTCTCCCGTGACGGCATAAACCTGAGCCAAGACCATCAGTTGAGTGCTGAGTATGCCGTCCGGCACGGTCAACAAGTTCACAGGAACGTCAATGTTGTATTTCCCGGATTCCATCATGCGGACTATCCGATAGGCCAAAGCTCTGTTTTCTTCTTGAAGCCCCCATTCAGGCGGAACATCGGCCACTTCTCCGTACTCGATCCATATGGGTTCATACTCCTCGATATCGAAAGCTGTCTCCTCTGCACCTCGTATGACGTTTTCATAGAAGCTCTCCGCTTGCTCGGCAGGCACGCTGAAGATCTTGACATCATCATAGTAAGACTCGGTTTCGCTGACGCTGCTGGTATCGCTCCACCGACCGGTATCGTAGAACGTCAGCTTGATTTCATTCCATTCATCAACGACATTCCACAGAGGCAGAGGACCCCGCCGCACGAAGTCGTTTAGAATGACATACGCCTCTTGGCGCTTGAGATGGACAATCAACCGGACGTGATTCCAGCCGAATTGAAGCGGGCCGATAATCTCGATCTTAGTCCTGCCGTCTTGGGTGACGCGGCATGCCAGATTGCCGCTTTCATCGGGATACCAGTTCACGTTGTGTTTGCCGTAACGTCCGTCCAGGGAATAATCCAGCCAGTAATTGAGACCAAACCCCTTCACCCAGCGCACCGAGTGTTCGATGATAATCAGCGGATCCCGCGTCGGAATACGCACAGCCATTTGGGTAGCCCGGCTCACGTCTCCCAAGATGCGAACCGCTTTTCCGCCTACCGCTTCCGGGTCCTCGACCACCAGCAAGTAGCCTTCATTGGCCCCCACGGACCAACCGGCGGGCGGCTGACCCACAGTCGCCGAGGAAAAATCGTCGGCGAAAAGAAGCTTCGGTTCGAAAGCGGCCGATCCGACCGCGCTCACGTGAGTCAGCAGACCAAGCAGAATACAAATAAGCAGAGATATCCCACCGATCATACCGTCTTGGGACCGCCTGAAGAAGTCTTGTCGATCCAACTTCATGAACTGAGCCACCTTTCGCCGGACTTAAGCAGTCTTCGGTTGAAACCGTTCATCTATTGTCTTAGAAAGATTAGCCCCAATTCCTGCATCTTATAAGCAGGTGTCCGTTCGATCCGCATCGGTACTGCACGACGCTGATGAAAAGAGGGCGATCCGTCCTCGGACGTTTCGCCCTCCGATGATTCGTCGTCTGATCGATTTTACGGCTCGTTGACCAACATGCTCTCTATGATCGGCTTGACCTGTTCCATCGCCACTCTGGCAGAGACGGTGCCGCTTTGGATTTGCACCAGAGCCGGTCCCAGAGTCTGGTCCATGATGT
>LFTP01000364.1 GCA_001513395.1 Clostridia bacterium DTU080 | reverse complement strand
ACTAAGACCCTATCCACTTGTCAAAGTCCATGAACGCGCTTGACTTTTCATAGCACGTCTAAGAAGAAATACCGGGTTAGGCAAAACTGCGAAAACTCGTCTGGAACTCCAGAATGTGCACGTGTTCGGCCAGCTGCGGCGTTCCCCACAACGGCGCCAGATTGGCGAAGACCTCATCGGCGGCAGCTATCACTTCGGCAATGTCTTGTGGGCGATGACTGTAGGAGACGAAGTTGACCCCGCCGCGCCTCATCAGCACACCGCGGGCCGCCATCTCTTGGAGGAAGTAGCCCCAAACCAACTGATTGCCCTGGGCATCCACGTCCCTGAAACGCATCAGGCTCATGGGCGGCAGACCGTAGCATTCGAAAGGCACGCCGTGCTTTTTGGCCGCGTTGTCCAAACCGTTCATCAGCGTGCGCCCGATCTCCCACAGATAATCCGTCACCTTCTTCTCCCGCAACTCGCTCATGGTGGCAATCGCTGCCGCCAAAGAGAGCGCCTCGCCGCCATAGGTGATGGAGATGAGCAGATTCTCCGCCTCGCGCATGACCTCCGCCTTGCCGACTACGGCGCTCAAAGGCATTCCGTTGGCAATCCCCTTGGCGAAACAAGCCATATCCGGTACGACACCGAAGTACTCCTGGGCTCCGCCGGTAGCCAGCCGGAAGCCCGAGACGATCTCGTCCATCACGAAAAGAGCCCCGTTGGCATGGGCCAAATCGATCACCGCTTCCAGATAGCCCGGCTTGGGCTCTATATGGAGAATATCCAAAAAGACTGCCGCCACTTGGTCTTTGTGCTCGGCAAACAACCGTTCCAGGGCCTCTATGTCATTGAAAGGAAAGGTACGAATGGAAGACTCCAACGCGGTCGGCACTCCGCCATCGTTGCGGGCCGCGGTCCATACATCCGGCCAACCCCGATATCCGCAATTGAGAATCAGCTCGCGCCCAGTGTATTTGCGGGCAATACGAGCAGCTGCAGCCGTGGCTTCCCCGCCGCCTTTAAAGAAGCGAACCATCTCCGCGCAGGGCACGACCTCCGTGATCAGGCGTGCCGCTTCCAACTCCGCCGGAAAGAGCAGTCCGGAGACGATCCCCCGGCCCAGTTGCTCTTCAATCGCCCGGTTGACCCTCGGGTAGCCATATCCCAGGTTTATCGGTCCCAGTGCTCCCACCAGATCGATGAAGGTGTTGCCGTCGACATCCGTAACCCGACATCCCAGACCCCGTTCGATATAGATCGGATACACTCCGTAAGCAAAATTCTGCGGCCTTTTACTGTTGGTCTGGCTTCCGCCCGGAATGAGCTGCCGGGCTTGGGAAAACATCTCCAAAGATCGACTGAATTCCATGGCACACCTCCGCAGACGGAATTATGCGCATAACTGACAGACCTGCACACAACACCTCAAGTTCCGCATCCCGTTCACGGCAATGAACGGTTCATAGAGCTTCCTTCGTCGTCCCCCTGCCAAGACCTTGTTTCCACAGGTATTTCCAGGATTCGTTTCCAGGATTCCGAGGGCCGCGGGTGAAATGAGAATAGGAGCACAGGTCAAGGAGGTTGAGCGAGATGACGACAGTCGGAGTCGGATTGGTGGGCTATGGCTTTGGCAATCAGGCCTTTCACGGACCTCTGATCCGCGAAACCGACGGTTTGGAAGTCAGGGCTGTGATGACGGCGAACCCCGAGCGTCGGCAACTGGCCCTTGAGCACTTCCCCGGAGTCAAGATCTACGAGAAGTATGACGAGCTTCTCGCTGACCCGCGCATCGACTTGGTGGTGATCTCCACCCCTCATTCCACGCACGCCCCATTGACCATCCAGGCTTGCGAGAAGGGCAAGCATGTGGTCGTGGACAAGATCATGGCTCTTGGCGTGGCTGAAGGCGAGGCTATGATCAAGGCCGCCGAGAGGGCCGGTGTTCTGCTCAGTGTCTTTCACAATCGCCGCTGGGACAGCGATTATCTCACGGTCAAGAACGCCTTGCAAAAAGGTCTGTTAGGCGAGCCCTGGGTGATAGAATCAAGCGTGGTCAACTTCCGCACACCTCCGCCGCCGGGACAGCCCCTGCCTTGGCGGATGCAGGCCCGCTACGGGGGCGGAATCATCCGGGACTGGGGTGCGCACTTGCTCGATCAGGCCATTCAGCTGTTAGGCAACGACATTCGATCTGTCTACGCCGATTTCCAGTATCGCTGGCCCAGAATCGATGTAGAAAGCGCCGCCGTGTGCTGGATTCGCTTTAACGATGGTGTCCGCTTCCGCGTAGAAGTAGGGGGCATCTCAAAGATAGGTCGCCCGCGTTGGTATGTGCGCGGCTCAAGGGGTGCTTTGGTCATCGACAGCCTTGATCCCCAGGAAGCCGAGTTGAAACGCCAAGTGGTCATCTCGGGCACTGAACAGGCCCGCATACCC
>LFTP01000178.1 GCA_001513395.1 Clostridia bacterium DTU080 | reverse complement strand
ATCCGCAGTCAAGATGATCACATTCTCATCGTCGGTCCTTCCGTATGGGGCACGCTCCACGGTGTCTATGACTTCTTGGAGCGCTATGTGGGCGTCCGCTGGCTTTTGCCCGGTCCCGACGGGGAGGATGTCCCGCAGTTAAGCTCGATCGTTGTGCCATTTGGGGAGATAAAAGATGAACCGGCCTTTACGTATCGCACCATCAGCCCGATCAGAGGCTCACCCGACAGTCCCGGAGCCATGCAATGGCATAACGAGTGGGCTCAGCGCAACAGGTTGCAAGGGGGATACAACGACCGCATCCGGTTCCATCACAATCTTCACTCGGTCTTCCCGCCGGAGAAGTACGGAAAGACCAACTGTGAGTTCTATCCCAACTGTAAGCCTCCCAGTCCGGATCAAAAGACGGGCTGGCAGCCGTGTTTCACCGCTCCGGGAAGTGTGGAGACGGCCGTGGCGGAGATCATCGCCTATTTTGCCCAGCGACCTGATGAGAAGTTCTTTTCTCTGGGGGTAAACGATTCCCGCGGCCATTGCGAAGCTGATCCATCTCATCCGGACTATCCGGGGAAGATCAACTCCGTCGGTATGGTCCACATATCGGAGATCTACTACGCTTGGGTCAACGAGGTCGTCTCCCGGGTCTTGGAGGTCTATCCGGATAAATGGTTCGGACTTCTGGCCTACTATGAAGTGATGGATCCCCCGTCATTTCCCCTGCATCCGCGGGTGATTCCGTTTATCACCAAAGATCGGCTGGCCTGGATCGACGATGAGATCCGGGAAGCAGGCCATCGGCAGATGGAGGCCTGGAACGAAGTGGCGGCTCAGGTGGCCTGGTACGATTACATGTACGGCGCCAATTTCTACGTCGTGCCGCGGATCTTCAATCACGTCATGGCCGAGAACTTCCGTTACGCCAAGGCCAACAACGTCGTGGGCACGTATACGGAGATGTACCATACGGTCCTCGATGGTCCCAAACCTTGGCTTTCGGCCAGGCTGCAATGGAATCCGGATCAGGATGTCGATGAGCTCTTACGCGAGTGGTACGTCCGGGCCGTGGGCCCTGAGGCGGCCGATGACTTAGCCGCTTTTTACGAGTTGTGGGAGCATTTCTGGACCGTCCGTATCAAAGGATCGCCGTGGTTTGAAGTGGCCAAAGGTCGGACGTACATGCCTTTCAATGACCAAGGCTACGTGCATCTGGTCACCGATGAGGATATCCAAGAGAGCAAGAGGCTCTTGGCCTCCGTGGTGGCCAAGGCACAAACCCCACAGCAGAAAGCCCGGGCTGCTTTGATCCAACAAAGCTTCGAATACTGCGAAGCGTCGGTGCTCAGCTACCCGCGACAGATCGAGGCTCCGCAAGATGAGACCGCGGCGTTGGCGTTGTTGACCAAAGTGGGTGAGACGCTCGAACAACGTGTGAAGGGCGCGTCGAAGCGCCATGAACTGGTCGCCTCTTACGCCCATCCGCTGTTGAGATTCCCTCTGCCGGATCGGATCGGTCGCTGGAGTGGCTGGCCGACGGCGGAGTTTGCTCATCTGGTGCGTTACATGCAAGAAAGAGAACCGGACGGAGGGCCCCTGACGCGGCAAGTGGAAGAGTGGGCCCGCACTCCGCAGCCGCGGCAGCGACGCGCTTTTGCCGAGTTGCTGCTGTCTGTCCGGGACGGCCAAAGCTTGTTGACGAAAGCCCCTTCCTTTGAGGATCCGACAGAGACGGGACGCGTCTGGCACAAGTGGATAGTCAGTACCGGGAGCATCCAGCGAGTGGAGGACGTGGCCTATACAGGCCGGGCCAGCTTCCTCATCGAGGGCATGATGCGCGGCGGACCCCATCAAACCTTTGACATTCAACCCGGCTTGGCTGCGGTGGCCGCGCGTTACTTCGCTCCGGAGGGCACCGAGGACGGCACCATCCAACTGATCTTCCATTTGAAAAACGAGCAGGGGGCAAATCTGACTACCTACCAGACCGCTCGCGTACCGCTCGCCTCCAGCGCCGGTCGATGGTCAAGCCTGGCTCTGTTGGAGGAGATTCCGGCCGCGGTGGATGGGCAGGCAGTGGCCAGAGCGCAAATCGTAGTGACGATTGACAGCGCGGTGAACAGCAAGGTCTACGCCGATGACGTGGTCGTCTGTCACATCAAGAGCGCCATTCCGGCGTCGTTTTATGAACAGGCTATCCGATTCGAAGGATTGAGTGAGGCGGCTAAGCCCGTCAGCGGCATGCTCGATGCCCGCCTTTCTCTGCCTTTGGCCGAGCCGGAGGATATCCGGGGCGTGGAGATCCTGCTCGATGATCGCCCGATCTACCAAGGGGCGAGATTGCCCGCCGCAAAAGAGGTGATGATCGACACACGGGCTTTGGACGACGGAAGTCACGAGCTGACCGCTCGCATTTTGGTCACAGACGTCGGCCATCTCACGAGCTCGGCGACCTTTGTGACGCGCAACTTCTGGACGCTGTGGGATCCGTTCGACCCGCCTACGGAGACCGCCTGGTTCGGTGTCATCGATCGCTCCAGAACCAGTGAAAAATCGGCCGGTTGGCAATACGCTACGGAGCGCAAAGAGGAGTTTTGGGGCGATGAGAGCCGCCTGACCCGAACCGGGAACACCACGGAGTATCTGATCTGGGAGACTCCGATGTTGACCGAGTTCAGTATTACGTTGTACGCCCAAGACAAGCTGATCACGGAGATTGTCGGGGTCTACGCCTCCGCAGACGGAAGCAGCTGGACCGCCTTGCCCTATGCCATCAAAGAGACGGAACCGTCGGACCATGGGCGGTTCAGATTGCTGTTGGAAGGAGCCATATCCAAGCCGGAGGATGTGACCTCGTTTCGTCTGGTCTTGCGGGAGTCACCGACGTATCATGACATCCATCTGGGTGAGGTGAACTTCCGGGGTTTTCGTCAGTAGACGGAGGTCAGTAATCACGGTAAGGAGGGAGGACGCCCAGGCATCCTCCCTCCTTGGTTTGCTATTGATTCAGCCCTATCAGCTCGGCCTGTGAGATCTGCAGCTCATCCGAAGCGAAGTGGCCGGGCAGGATGCGCAGTTGAAACCACTGTACGTCGGCAGCCGGTGGTAGCTCTGCCTCCACGGCCAAGGTGTACAGTCCGTCGGAAGAGATCTCGAGCTCCTTCACCGTATAGGCAAGCGGATCCCATGTCTCGCCGTCTTGGGAGACCAAAAGCCTGAGGGCTGGCTCCACTGCCGTCTTGGAGGCGTGCACCAAGATCTTGAGGTTTCTCAGATGCGGAGTCTCCCAGATCAGGTACTCTTCAGTGTCTTGGACTCGTATGCGACGGTCGACTCCTCCGAGTTGTCTGCTGGACTCGGCAGAGGTGTAGGTCCAGCCGTCGCTTTCGGAACTGGTCAGTGAGCGGATCAAGGTGCCAAACCAGCCGCTGTCGATGGGAGGTTCCATGCGATCGATCATGCGCCACCAGTTGCTCACTCGCAAAGAGTACTCCCTACGGGCCGATATTCCGTCGATGGCGGCTTCGACCACCAGTCGATGGGCGCCGTCAGCCACGGTCAAGGTGTCGAACAGGATTTCTTCGGGAAGTCGGTCTTCCTGGTAGATGATCTTCTCGTCAACGCTGACGCTCACCCGTTCCACACGGCTGGCAGAGGGTATCTTCCAGGCCATGGGCACCGAGATGACGCCGCGCACAGCTTGTTGAGGCAGGCTCACGGACAACTCGGCTCTCTCCAAAGGTGCCCAGAGGCGCTGACCAGCAGCAATGGTCTCTTGCCAGACTTGCAGCGGTTTGATCTCCGGAGCCAACGAACTCAGTTCGTCATCCCGCAGCGGGGTGAACTGCACGGTGATGCGGACGTCCGTGACTTCCTGAAGACGGATAGCCAGCTTTTGTACGTTCTGGTTCGGGTTCTGTCCCGGAGGATTGGGCGAAGTGGGCAACGGAGTGGCGGGTAGGACGGTGAAGCTCGCTCCCGCAGGGGAGAGAATTCGCGCTGCCAAGCGCTTGCCGCCCTGTTCGAGAAGCGCCACCGTGCCGTCGCCGTCGATGGTGATATTCGCCCGTGTGTGCATGAACCACCAGACTTCTGAGGGTTGCCGCGTCTCGAGCTCGTCTTGGACGATGACTTGACTGCGATCATCCATCAAGGCGATACCCCGTTTGAAAGAGCGTGCCTGCCGCTCATATCCGGGGGTGAGATCGGCGATGGCGACGGCTTCTCCTTCAGCGGATCCCATGAAGACGATGTGAGAGACCGCCCGGGGATCCTGATCCACATCGCCGGAAGGATTGATGACCAGTGTATTATGTCCTTCGGCCCGTTTGCGGTAATAGGTCCAACGCTGGGTACCCCAGTATCCGGGGATGTTGTAGTCTTCGGATCCCAGATCTATGGCCCAGCGCTCCCCGAGGGCGTCAAGGACAAACTGGCCCATATGCAAATCGCCGTGATTGGCCTTGTTATCGCCAGCGATCAAGCCCACGAAGACCGCTTCTTTATCCCCCCAATCGCCGCGCATGGTGGCTACTTCGACGTGGCGGAAATGCCGGTCGAGAGGAAGGGTGGCCGGGTCAAACGCCTCGATCATATCACGCGAGTACCACAAAAGGCCCAAAACACTGGCCCTTTCACCGGACATCTTGTGCTGCCACCAAGCGTAACTGGGCTGTCCGTAGCGTTTGGCCATCCAAAACATCTCCGGGCTGTTGACGACGCCCGTGCCGCTGTCAGAAAAATTGAAGGCCAAACCGGCGGGAGAGGTGAGATAGATGGGAAACGTTCCTGCCAGATCCAGACCGGGGGTGTCGGACAGACCGTAACTGTCGTCGAGCGCGCTCTCCAGAGCGGCGATGTAGGGGATCAGATAGCGAATGGAGTAGTGCCAGTAGCCAACTCCTTCGTTCCATCCGCCGTCTGGTGCGAATTGGGTGATGGCATTGGGCACGCTCTTCAGCCCGGCACGCAGGATCAGCTCGGCCATGGCGGGCTCCTCGTCAGCGATGGCCAGTGCTCCCATGGCCAAACCGCCGTTACACACCAGATTCCAGTTGTGTGTAGCCCGAACCCAGGAAGCATTGCCTCGGTAGGCGTTGAGGCCGGGTTCGAGTCCCATGGAGACTATGGCATTGCGCAGTATCTCGCGCTGCTCGGGAGTCCAGACGTGATACAGCCAGTCGTAGCCGATGGCAAAGGCGTTCGTCATTTCGGCCGTGTCGAGGAAGTGGCTGGGATTCCAGTCGGGAAACTGAGCGGCCGCTTCCAATTCGCGCCAAGCTCTGTCGGCAAATCGCATGTCTTCTTCGATCAGATGGACAAAGGCCAAGAGCATGACCCGGTCGAGGACTCGACGGCTGGTGGCCAAAAGACGAATCCCGTCAGGAATCTCATACTGTGACGGGGGCTGGAAAAGCAGATTGGTAGCGCTGTTCTTCAGCGCCGCATACCAGCCTCTGGCTTGGGCATCTTCGGCGATCAACGCCTTAAGGCGGGGTATGTCATCTTTGTTCATCAGCAGGCGAGGATGCTCCGGACGAAGATTGACCACCACGGACAGACCTCCCAGTGACTGCAGCTCGCGTTCATACCTCGTGGCTTGATAGGCATCCCAGTCGAAGGTCGTGGGTTCGATGTGGAAGTCGTCGAACCAGACCGTGCCTGTGCCTAGCCAGTTGAACAGGTTGAACTGGATGCGCACGACCTCGTCGGGAACCGCGAAGACTACTTCCAGCAGATGCCAAGCATCATCCTCTGACTCTTTGAGTGGTATCACATGCAGGTTTTTCCCTTGGGGTAGCGCCGTGGTCCCGGGGCCGGGGGCGATCCTGTTCACGTTCCACGAAATCTTGTCCGTCTCGGCCGAACCCGGTGAATGGAAGGCCATAATCCTTAACACCACGGCTTCGGCGGCCATTCCCGGGCTGATCCGGTACCGGAGAGTTGCTTTGTACGTTCCGCCCTCCCAGGGCCGCGTGATGTTGAAACTGCCCCGATCATCCCCGTCACCGGTGATGCGGATGGAGTACTGGCCGGAGTAGGCATGTTCCGAATCCACGCCGAACTTCGGCGAGCCTTCACCTGCCCAGGTAGAGAAGTTGGCAGGCAGTCCGCCGGTGCCGAGTTGTTCGAAATCACCGTTGGGGATGAGCGACGATGCATGGGCCACGATCATCGCACAGGTCAATGCCAGGAGGACTGTCAGTGCTGAAAACCGCCAAATCACTGTCGTTCGCTCCTTTCTTCATATCTTTTTTTGTCCTTGAACGCTCATGTCGAGCGCAGGCGCCAAGAGTGCGTAGTTGTCTGTATTGGCGAGTAAACAAACCTTGCTCTTCTTTGTGGCAGTGGTTCGCTTCAAAAAAGCAAAACCCTCTGCGCAGTCAGGCACCGGCTCTTCAGTGGCGCTTGTTGATCACTGCTTACGGAGCTTCGATAGGACACTGCATGGGCTGCTTTCGATGTCTCAGCGCCACGGCGATGAGCAGGATGTAGGCCGTGTCCGGTTAGGCGATGCGGGATACCATGGCTCCGCTGGGAGAATGGTCCCCTTCCAGGGCGTCAGAAGAACAATGTCCGCTTCTTGAGTGATGGGTGGCCCGCATCGTTGGTTACACAGACGATGGTCGCACCTGTCCGATGGGAACGGTCAGTGAGTCGACCGCATCGCGGCAGGTTTCGCTGTTGATGAATGTCTTCTCCATGATCCTCGGCGGGTTGGGCCGCTGTGTTGAGCGAGTCTCTCCAAGGTCTGCGGTATCGGACCCTGGCCAACTGCAGGATCCGTTGGTGTCAGGGTGGCATAGGCGGCTGTATCGAAGTGTTGAGATGCGTCAATCGGTCGGTTCCTAGAAGCGGGCGAGCGATATCCGGATCTTCTTCAACGTCGTATCGGGTGAAAGGGGGTCTATCGTTTCCAAGCGAAAGCAGGAAGTCTTTTTTCCGGCGTCGTGACGGCGCATCAACAGCCTGTGCCAAGCTGCGGAAGTGCTGACAGCGCAGCAAGGAGGCAGGAGAGTGTAGACATCGTGACCAAGTACAATAAGCGGAGAGCTGTTTGCAAACAAGAACAAAGGCTCCGACAATCGACTGAGCCGCAAAAAAGGAGGATGTACGATGACGTGGCGGGGAAGCTTTTCACGTTGCTTGCGGTTTATTGCGGTTGTTACGGCTCTCATAGTATTGCACACCGTTCCCATGACGGCAGCCCAAAAGAAGATCATGTTCATGGGAAACACGGGGTATTTCGGACCGGAGCTTGAGGACGCCTTCGCTCAGTTCACGAAGCGGACGGGAATCGCTATCGAGCAGATCCCGGTAGCCAGTTGGCCGGATATGAACCAGAAGTTCATCACCATGTCGGCTGCGGGAGTAGCGCCTGATGTGGTATATGGCGATGACCTACGCATCTTTGCCTTTGCCGAGCAGAAGCCGCTGCATCCGATTGATGATCCTATAGCGCGCGACCGTGTGAATCTGCGCGTCTATCCGGGGCCGGTAGTCGAATTGATGAAGGTGCGCGGACACTATTACTCGCTGCCTACCGCGGTCAGCATCTACGGTATTTTCTACAATGTGAACAGTTTGGAAAAAAACGGTATATCACCTTTGCCCACGGACTGGTTCACGGACGAATTCACTTGGGAGGACTTCGTCGCGGCCGCCAAAAAGCTGACCTACGACACCAACGGTGACGGCGTTAACGACCACTGGGGGATTCAAAACTTCGGCTCCTATGGCGGCTACAACCAGCTCGGATTGTGGGGCGTGCAGGATATTGATCCCGATCGTACGCAATATCGCGGTACGGATCCGGAAGTCGTCCAAGCCGTAGAAGAGATCATGAAGCTTTATACCGAATACAACGTACGCGGCGGCGCATTCCTGAGCGGCACCGCGGCGATGAATATAGTCCAGTCGTACTACGTGAACAACATCCGTGCCCAAATGGAAGCCGGCGGCATGTTTGAATGGAGACTCGGCGTATTGCCCAAGGCTAAGCAGCGGGTATCGCAAGGTGCCTTCTTGTCACTGGGCATTTCGGCGGGAAGTGCCAACAAGGAAGAAGGATGGGAGTTGGTCAAGTTCCTGGCCCATGATTTGGAGGGCGCCCTATTGTTCACCCGGGCGGAAAACCGTACGCCGATGCTGCGCGAAACGATGCGCGACTATCTGCAGCGCTGGGAGCGGCTCATGCCCGGCTGCAACCTGTCGGTCTTCACGGATGCTACCGAAGTGTTGTGGCGCTGGTATCTGATGACGGGATACGGGGCAACCGACATCGGTAACATTTTGAACCAGAGCTGGGGTCGCATACGTACCGGCCAGGTAAGCGTAAAGGCGGATTTGGAGGCCATTGCGCCCCTCATACAAGCGATATTGGATCAGAATAAGATGTAAAAACGCAGTAGCGGTGAGCAGGCGACGGTCTTGCTCACCGCTTGCATTTTCCCGACACGTGTAATGAGCTAAAGCGATCTGGCCGTCCAATCCTGTTACGACGTGTGAGATCTGTTTGCCGTAGTCTATGGGGCTGTCCCAAGAAGACAGCCTCCGGTTTCGTCCGTTAGAGGCTCTGATTGAGTGTCTTGCAGGTTTCTTCCAAACGACCGAGCGTGTCTCAGCAGTAGCGTACCCTATCATGGTGTGAATACGAGAGTAAGAATGACTAAGCAACGGGAGATGGGAAAGGCCAGGCTTTCCAGGAATTAGACAGGCAGATAGAAGCGGTTCTCAGAGCGCAGCTGACTGACTGAGACAAGGAGACAGATCAAAGGGGACGGAGGTTGGGCTTTTCATGTGTGATGAACCCGAACGCACGGCGGGATCGCATGATCACGCCGTACATGTCGAGCCAATGGAAGACTCTTTTCGTGTTTGGAACTGTGCCGTGATGCTTTCTTTCACCAAGCATGGTGCTCTGATCGGTATGCAGAATCTCCGGAGCGGGCGCGAGTATATCCAACGTCCGGGCGATGGGGCCCGTTCCATGCCGTTTCAGCTTTGTCTTCGTCTTTCGGACGGTCAGGAAGTGAGAGTCGGTCCCGAGCAGATGGGCACTGCCGCGCTTTCCGGAACGGAAGTCCCTGGCCAAGGAGTCAAATTGACGTTCTCTTTTTGCGGTCTTCGGATCGCCAAGGACGAATACGAGATGCATCTTGAGTACTCGGTGACACTGCTTCCCAACGACCCGGAAAGCTGCTGGGAGATCGCGGTTAGGAGTGAGGACCCCCGTCTGACCATCGAGACGGTTTTATTTCCCTATATTCACGGTGTACAGCTCAGCGAGGGCGGCCAGGAGGACACCCTTCTTTTCCCGCGCTATGCCGGGTTGCGGGTACCCGGTTTTATCGCTACGGCCGATCGGAATCTACTCCAGGCACCTGCAGGGGCGGCGTTTCGGACTGCGCGAACGCCGTACGACGGTCTTGTCTACAAACACAACTACTGCGGCGGGGCATCCATGCTTTGGATGGACGTGCACAGCACCGAGAACGGTCTATACATGGCCTCGTACGATCCGGGTTTAACCTTTACCACCTTGATGGCCATGGCCGATCCCGAAGCCGAATGCGGCGGGTTGGCTATTGGCAAACATGTCGGCTCCCGTTCTTGGCGCTCGCCGAGCTACGGAGTGGGACTTCACGACGGTGACTGGCATTGGGGAGCAGACCGCTACCGCGTCTGGGCCGAGCGGCACATGCAGCCACCGAGGGTACCCGCTTGGTTGCGGCGCAGACACGCTCTGATGGCTCACTATGACTTCAAGTGGCAAGACGGCACGATCTGTCACGACTTCGCTGATATTCCGATGCTCTATGAGCGGGCCGCCGCTGACGGTATAGATCATTTGTTCCTGGCCGGATGGAGCTCAGGCGGTTTCGACAAGCTTTACCCAGAATACTATCCGGATCTCGGGCTGGGCACGATGCTCGATTTTGCCAGGGGCATCGAGTACATCCGGAGCGAGGGAGGCTTTGTCACCCTGTACATCAACGCGGCGTTGTTCGGCCAAAGCTCGCAGTACGCCGCAACCATGGGCCGGCGCTGGGGTGTACGTAACCGTGACGGTAGCCTGGTTGAGCGGCGCTTCTTCAACGAGGATTTCTACGTCAGTTGCCGCGGAGTCGCCGATTACCAGAAGCTGATGCGCGACACAGTCCTGTGGCTGGCCAAAGGCTTCGGGGTGAGCGGTGTCTATCTGGATTGCTTCGCCTGTATCAGTCCCTTTCTTTGCTACGATACGGGGCACGGACATCCGACGCCGGGCAGCTGGAATCAGGATGCCGTCCGGACGCTATTGGGCATTGAAGAGGAGCTGCGCACTCACGCCCCGGACACCTTTACGATGATCGAGGGTTGCGGTGACGCCTTTGCCCAGTATGTCTCGGGGCAGTTGATTCGCGCCTGTTTCTACATCGAATCCTTCCCTGAGATGTATCGCTATGTCTATCCGGATCACTGCCTTGTGGATATGGTCTATCCGTCTAAAGGACAGAAATTCAGACCGCCCTGGATGTCGGAACAGGCCTATGAACAGCTTTATCGGTCCACGGTGGTCGGCGTCTATCTTTGGTTTTACGATCAAGAAGATGCCCGCTACTGCAACTTCCGCACGGATCCAAAGATGTGGGAAGAGGTCAAACGCTGTCTGGCTTTGCGTGAGTCGGCTTGGCCCTTCTTTGGCTACGGACGTTTCTTGGACGATGTGGGAGTCACTGCGCCTGAGGATGTGGTGGCCAAGCTATACACTTTGGACGCTCGAAGGAGGTGTCAACTGCCGGGGCAACAGGCTCCGGCGACCGATGCCGCTCTCGTCGCCGTGTGGAACAAGACCGGCAAGGCACAGCAGATCTCCGTAGATCCCAAGGTTCTGCCCCAAGGCGAGTTCCACCGTTGCGGCTGGGACGTATCGGTGCGCGCTCTGCATGAGACGACCTATACACCCGTTGGGCGTCTTGGTGAAGCGGGTTCCTGCGGTCCCGGTCTGATCGAAGTCTCAGTGTCAGAGGCGAAGATCACCTTTGTTCTGCTGGAAAAAGCGGACGACTGATCTGATATGCAGCCTGAAGGAAGGGCTGGCAGGTGCGTTCAATACCGCTCTTTTGGGATCAAGACCGCAAGCCCGTTCTTTGGCCTAACAGAAATGGGATCAGGACTGTCGGGGAAGATCCGCCAGACCGTTGAGCCCGTCGACTGATCTGCGGAAGAAAGACCGGCGGCTGAAGCATTGTGGACAAAAGGCCCATATGGCAAAATGTCTATACTTGCCATATGGGCCGTCGATAGATCTAGGAGGATCCTTTCTTGGTCATCCGCTCGTGGATCTCTGCGGTGAGCCGATGTGTCTGGGCCAAGGTCGCTTTGATCTCACCTACGGTGCCGTGAATGCTGCGTATCTTGTCCAGCACCTCCGCCTGGTATTTTTGGACATCGTCGTGATCGCCACCGTTGGTCTTGCTTTCCGGTTTGTCCACGGCCATGGCAGCGCCCTCCTTTGTGCGTCCGTGACTTCGTCCTACTACTATGCCGGCTTTACGAAAATCGGAATGGGAATCCAGCAGTGAAGTAGGAGACGGCGGCGGCAGACGCCTAAGGTGAGTGGCGAGGCGGCGGGGAAGCCGACAGCTCCTGCAAAAGGGAATGCACTGCCGCCAGTTCTTCTTCCAAAGCTCCCAGTGCTTCGGCCAGGCGCTTCCAATCCCAGGACGGCTCCGGTGCGCTGGGCTGGCGAGCAGTCTCTTTTTTTCTCAGTTTGCGCCGCAGATAACCTATGATCCGTCTCAAAGTGAGCGGGCGTCTCTTCCACATCAATCGGATCATGTCAGCACCCCGCCTTAGCATATGCGGGGGGAGGTGGGTAGGAGACAAATACCGCAGTCGGCCACTCGGGCTTCTTGGACGTTGGTTGAGACTTCGTGCATCGGGACTTAAGATGGAGTAAGACAGCCTAGAGCGGATCGTTTTGGGCAGTAGAATCCGTAACGTCTCCTCGGTGAGGAGGCGGGAGAGGGTGTTGTTCCTTGTTCATCTACGTGGAGGAAGCGTTCGCCCGTGAGTTGCAGCGCGATGTGCAAAGCGGTGCGAGAGCCGATTTGGCCGCTTTACTTAGGTCAGAGGCCGAGCGATGGATTGATGCGGGTCCTTGGCGAATCACGGATTATCCCAGTCCCGCGGTCAGCGGGAATCCGCATGACTATTTCAGCGAGGGCCCGTACTGGTGGCCGAATCCGCAAGATCCCTCAGGACCTTACATTCGCCGTGACGGCGAGGTGAATCCCGATCATTTTACCGCCCATCGCAAGGCCTTGGGGGAGATGTCGAAAGCTTGTCAGGCGTTGTCATATGCGGCCTTTTATCTTGGCGAGGGTCGCTACGCTCGGCGAGCGGCTGAAGTATTGCGGACTTGGTTTTTGGACCCGGATACCAGGATGAACCCGCACTTGGAGTATGCTCAGGCCATTCGGGGCAGATGTGACGGACGAGGGATTGGTATCATTGATTCCAACAGTCTGATCGGTCTGGTGCACAGTCTGGAATTCCTTGCCGCCACCGGCCAATGGTCTGTCGATGATCAGCAGGCTTTGCGCGAGTGGTTTGCCGCCTATCTAGCCTGGCTCATGGAAAGCGAAAAAGGGCTCGAGGAGATGAGGCAAAAGAACAACCATGGGACGTATTGGGCCGTTCAGGTGGCCACCTTTGCTTCTTGGCTGGGCCAAGACGCCGTCGTGGATTCGATGATCGACAGGTACCGGGATGTATTGGTTCCGCAGCAGATCACACCCGAGGGTGCTCAACCATTGGAGGAGCGGCGGACGCGGTCTTTTTCGTATACTCTGTACAACGCCAACGCTTTGGCCCTGTTGTGTGAACTGGCCTATCATCGCCGTGTGGATCTGTGGAATTTCTTGACCCCGGACGGCCGAGGTATGCCTCGCGTAGTGGCTTATCTTAATCCATTTCTGGCTGACCCGCAGCGCTGGTCAAAACAGCAGATCACTGCCGTCGAGCTTCGACCGCAGTTGTTCATGCAATGGGCAGCTTTACGCCTGGGACAACCGGAATACGAGGAGACCAATCGCCAGCTGGGTCCTTTGGGTGATTCGATCATCGGCCCGTTGGCATTGCTGCCTCGAGTCTCGCTGTAGCGACAAGCATCTTGATCAGTATAGGAACCCGTTGAAATATAATCACAGGCAAAATACGAAACAGACATTTACATAACAGGAAATATGTCATATAATTTAAGCGTAACCGCTTCGGGCGATATGCAGACCGGAAGATGCCAAGTTTTCTCAGACGCGGCTGGGTCGCGTCTGGTCAAGGCCCAACAGGAGATCCCTGGCGGATAGCCTGTTGGGCGGCCACCCCTGACAAGACTCGGGGGTGGTTTTTTGGTGCCGACAAGACGTCCTCAATGCTGCAGGCTTTCGGTCTGGTAGGGTATTGCACTGCAGTTTTTGGATAGGCAGGGAGGGGATTTATGCGCAGATAGTGTATAGACTTTTTGGGAGGGATGATGATGGAGTTCACGCAGTTTGGAGCGACGGGTATCGAGGTATCGCGTATCGCTTTGGGCACCTGGGCCATGGGCGGACGCCTCTGGGGCGGCACGAACGTCGAGGATGCCATTCAGGCTGCCTGTGAGGCCCTGGAGATGGGCATTACCACCATCGATACGGCTCCGGCTTACGGGTTCGGTCTGTCGGAGAAGATCGTAGCCGAGGCCATCCGCCGCAGCGGAGTGCCCAGGGAGCGGGTGGTCATCGCCACCAAGGCCGGTCTGGATTGGGACAAAGACGGCAACACATTTCGCAATTCGAAGCCTGAACGCATTCGTAAGGAAATAGAGGACAGCCTGCGCTACTTGAATACGGATTATATCGACATCTACCAGATCCACTGGCCGGATCCCGACACACCGATAGAACAGACCGCAGCCACTATGAAAGAGCTGTACGATGAAGGCAAGATCAGAGCCATCGGTGTGAGCAACTACAACGTTGAACAGATGGAGACCTGGAGAAAGGTCGCCCCTCTGCACTCCAATCAACCCAAACTGAATCTTTTCAACCGACAAGCCCTGGAGGAGGTCATACCCTACTGCCGGGAAAACAATATAGCGGTTCTGGCCTACAGTCCGCTGGCGCGGGGCTTGCTCACCGGTAAGTTCGACGAGGATGCAGCTTTTCCGGAAGGTGATACTCGGGCCAAAGATCCAGACTTCACGGGCGAGCGCTTCAAGAGAAATCTGCGGATCATCGCCGAGCTGAAAAAGCTGGCCGAGTCTTGTTCCAAGACCCTGGCCCAGTTGGCCGTGCGCTGGGTGCTCGATCAGCCCGGTGTGACAATTGCTCTTTGGGGAGCTCGTCGTCCGGGACAGATTCAGGAAGCCGCCGGGGCTGTTGATTGGGAATTGACGCCCGAACAGTTGTCCAAGATTGATGAGATCTTCGAAAAGACGGTGTAGCCCGGCTAAGTTCATCGGCAGCAGCCGGAAGGGAGGTTTCTCACCGTGAAGAGGATCGCCGGATTTGTGCTAGCCATGGTTATGGGGCTGTATGCTTGGACAGCCGCGGCGGAGATCACCATTACGCATCTGACCTATACGCATCACGGAGACAGATACCACGCTTACTTGCAAGAGAAGGCGGAGGAGTTCGAACGACTGAATCCCGGCATCGAGGTCGAGATCATCATCGGTCTGCACGACAAGTTCCAGGCCATGCTCTTGGGCGGCGTGGCCCCCGATGTGATGGACCTGCCGGATTTTGCCTATCTGGGACCTTTGGGGCAGTTGGTCGACGTCAAACCGCTCTTGCAAAGAGACGGGCTTTTGAGAGCGTACAATCAGGCCATCATCGCTGGCCTGACGGCACCGAACGGAGCCATTTACAGCGTACCTTTTGAGCTCGGTTTGTTTATCACTTTCTTTAACCGCGACTTGTTCCTTCAGCACGGTGTACCGACACCGGATCGTCTCGGCCGGGATTGGAACTGGGATACCGTGGTGGAAAGCGGCAAGAAGCTGACCAGAGATCTCAACGGAGATGGAGTGCCTGACATCTACGGCGTGGATCGGCCCACCGGTGCGGGCTGGCGCCTGAGCGTGATACAAAACGGAGGCTTGTTCTACGTCTTCGATGAGTTGATGCGCCCCGTCCGCAGCCTGTGGACCACGCCCGAGGTGGTCACGGCGGTGGAAAGCTACGTCCGCATCTTCCAGGAGGGCATAACTCAGCTGTATCGCGTCGGCGACCCGGCCTCGTATTACTTCTGGACCGGGAAGACGGCCATCGATGTCCAGGACGGTGTGGGGATTATCGGGCCGTATCTGGAAAACGCTCCCTTTGATTGGGACATGGCCCTGTTGCCATGGGGTAAGTTGGGACCGCTCAGCATAGGTGGCGGCAACGGACCCCACATTTTGGCTGAGACCAAACACCTTAACGAGACTTGGGAATGGGTCAAGTTTTACGCCACGAAAAAAGAGAACGTGGATCAGTGGGTGAGAATGACGGGCCGTCTGCCGTGTCTACTGTCTTCACTGC
>LFTP01000297.1 GCA_001513395.1 Clostridia bacterium DTU080 | reverse complement strand
CATCTGTCAGACGATCGGCATACCTCTCGCGGCGCTCGAGTCTCTTGAGAGTACCGCCAAGAGCGTGGCGATGAACCCCGCACTCAGTGCACTGGCTTGGCATTTTTGCCACTGTCTGTGCAACAGCTCCTATCCCCGCACCTCCATAGCCGAATGGCCGTCTTTGGAACACATCCTGCCCGGAGCATCCTCGGGGTTTTATCTGCTCACGGTACTGGCTGGCATCGACTCCCTCAGAAAGAAATACCGGCAACGCTCCATCGGCGGCATCGAGGCCCAAGAGACTTTAGCCAGCGTGGGGCGCGTGGCCATAGCATTCCACGGGCGAAACAACAGATGGGGGCTCTCGCTGGACAACCTCCGCTGGTTGGCCATTCATCTGCGCTGTGAGTTGTTCGAGCTGGGTCGGTTGCAGTTCCAGATAGGGACCTATCGGGGTCCGGCGCGAGCCTTCCGACACCGACACCGAGGTACGGTGATAGGGCTGTCCGAGGGCGGATTGAGCTATCGTCAAGACGGGCAAAGAAACGGGGCCGGAGGAGTAAAAGAAGGCGTCGGTGTCTGGGAATCCGTACTGGAGTTCAAAGATGAAGGTGTGTTTGGCCATCCAATTACGCCTACGGGAAGGGCTCTGGCAGACAAGATTCTGTTGGCAAGCACAGAGTGGGAGCAGATCCTGGCCCCGGGAGATAAGGTCCTGCATCTGCACATACCCGCCACCGGCAAACTAGACTTCCGGGAATGCGCCGAGTCATTTCGGCGTTCATCGATCTTTTTTCCGAGACACTTCCCAGAGTTTGATTTTGTCGCCTACACCTGCAACTCTTGGCTTCTTGATCCGCAACTGGAGGGGTTGCTCCCGCCCGACTCCAACCTGGTTCGCTTTCTTTCCGAGTTTTACCTGTATCCGATTCTCTCCGCCGGACAGGAAGGCTTGCGTCGGGTCTTTGGCTACGTTCCGGAGGATCCCGCCAGGGCACCGCAAGACACCACGTTGCAGCGGGAGATGAGAGAGCATCTGCTCAAAGGCGGACACTGGCGCGGTGCGGGAGGATTCATCATGCGCCGAGATCTGGACTGGGGAAAGCGAGTCTATCGGCGTCAGGATCTTTCTTGGCTGGTGAAGTAACGTCGCCGGAGGTCCCACACCTTCCTTGTTGCACTGACCGGTGTCCGTTCCCTCGATCGCGGCACCTGATATCCCTTGTCAGACGCGCCGGCAAGTCTTGTCATAGAGCGCGGTATTGCGAACTATGGTCACTGCAGATGGATGCCGGGGGGGCAATCCGCACAAGCGCCTTTGGCCATCGTCCCTTTGTAGTACAAATCCGCCGAAAGCCGGAACGACTGCCAAATCGCCTTGAGCATCCCGCAAAAAGGCAAGCGCCGAGGCGAGAAAACGTAGCGTCAAGATCCGAACTTGGGAAATAGGCTGTATTGCGTCAAGACCCATCCCGGGTCCCTGAAGTGTTATGTTGCCGAGACTGCCGTCCCGGCAACGCCCGTCATTCCTCTTCAGCTCACCGATGGACCTATTCCCGGACCAAATACTGTTGAGCCTGGCGCTGAGCGTTTTCCATAGCCGCTCTTGGGGATTGGCCGCGAAAGACATTGGCTACCGCTGAACGCAAGATGTTCCAAATGCTCACGCTGTCCGGATACAAGGGCCAAAGCACGGCGGCATCGTACATCTCGCCCAAGACTCTGTAGAGAGGGTCGCTGTTAATGGCCGCCTGGAAGACCCTGGTGCGCACCTCAGACTGCCGTACCGGCGGAAATCCTGTCTGCACTGCCCAATTGGCGTGCACGTCCGGGCGCAGCAAAAACAACATGAACTTCCATCCCGCCTCCGTGCGGGAGCTGCCGGAGGCCAGTGTCAACAAGTCGAGACTCGACAGCGTACGCGGTTTCGGAGTGTTTTGAGGCGGCAGAGTCATATCCAGATCGAAGGGCAAAGTAGCTCTGAACGACTGCAAAGAGAACGGTCCGGTGGATACGGTCATGCCCGCGGTGGCCGAAGCGAAGGCGCCGCCCACCACGCCGCGCTGTTGCAGCTCCAGCATGAACTCCAAGGCCCCGATGGCCTCGGGACTCGTAAAGCCGAAATCAGTGCCATCGGCATTGAAAAGATCCGCGCCGTTGGGCCAGTAAAAAGCATAGATCTGGTTTCTGACATCCTGAATGCCAAACACGTCGGGTTGACCGTCACCGTTCAGATCCTGGGTCAACCGCTGAGCGTATTTTGAAAAAGCCTCCCAGGAGACAACCGCCGCTTCGCCGGGCTCCAAGCCGCGAGCCAAGAACATGTCCTTATTTTGAAAGGTCACCCGCTGAGGTCCGCCGGCAAACGGCAGTGCCCACACTTGACCCTTGTAGGTGATACCTTCCCAAATGGCGGGAAATATGTCGTTTTTCAACTCCGGCTCGCGAGCCAGGAAGTCATCCAGAGGCCTCACTATACCGGCGTCGATAACATCTGCGGTCCACAATCCACCGGTCAGCACAACGTCGAGTTCCGTCCCGGTGACGCTGTCGATGATCAGCCGATCCAGATACTGCGTGGTGTTGGTAGCCGGGGATTCATACTTGACTTGAATACCCGTCTCTTCGTCAAACTGCCGGAACATGCCCTCCAACAACTCAATGCGCGGACCCGTGACACCCCACCAGGTCCGAAAGACGATGGACTCATTGGCTCCGACACCTGCCGCTCCTAGAGACAGAATCACCATCAGGACAAGAATCACATGTGTACCCCGCGACTTCATAACCTTCCCTCCTTTTTGGGGATATGTTTCACATGCGTCTTCTTTCCCCTTTTGGCTTTCTCAATGTCTGTTCGGAAGGAGAGTTGGCAAATCCACAGAAGCGAAAGGAGAGCACTTTGAGTTCAGCGCCATCAACAGTCTTTCGGAGGGTTACATATGGGACGTATCGATACCAAGATGAAATTCATCTCCGACACCGCACTGGCTTTCTCACTGGTCGTCTTGATGGTCTCGCTCGTCGCCTCAACGGCGGGCACGGCATCGGCAACCGGAAGCTGCGATGCTTTGATCATAGAAAGCCCCGGTGAATTGATAATCCGTCTCGACTCTGACGGATCGGCTGTCGAGGAGACGGAAGCCACTCAATTGAGCCCGGATATTATCGTCGATGCCCTCAACGCGGGCCGACACGTCATTGTCCGAACGATCGACGAAGGAACAATCGAAATCGCCTCTGACATTCGTTGGACGACCGATGTTACGTTGAGCATACGGGCCCACGGGGATATCGTCATCGGAGCCACGGTGGTCAACACGGGCGGAGGCAGTCTGAGCCTGAGGGCGGACTCTGCCGGCACCGGCATCGGCACGGTGCTGTTCACCGATTCTGGTTCGGTGAAACTCAGTGGAGGCAGCGGAAACGTGAACATATTCTACAACCCGCCCGCCTATGATCAGCCCGTGAAATTCGGCTCTCGGATCACCGTCGAGGGCGGCACGCTGACGGCCTACATGCTCGTCAATGACCTCGATGATTTGCTGAGCATCAACTTGAATCGCCATCAGGGGCAATATGCCCTCGGCAGGGATATCGATGCCAGAGTCACTTCCACATGGACCCATGAGGATGGACGCGGTTGGCGGCCCATCGCCACCTTTGGCGGTCTGTTTGACGGACAAGGTCACGTCATCGACGGATTGTTCATAGAACGCCCCGAAAAACAGTACACCGGACTGTTCGATGTCATCGCCTCAACCGGAGTGGTTCGGAATCTCCGTTTAGAGAACGTGGAGATCAAGGGGGCGAGACAAAGCGGCGGCTTGGCGGGTCTGAGCAGAGGGACGGTAGAGCGAGTCTCTGTCTCCGGATCGGTTAGCGGCACCAGCTACGTCGGGGGACTCATCGGTCAAAATAGGGGCGTCGTGCGGGAGTGCTTTAATTCCGGGGCAGTCACCGGATCTGAGAACCAAGTCGGAGGTCTGCTCGGTGACAATTGGGCCGGCGAAGTGATCCAATGCTACAGCACGGCCTCAGTCGCCGCAGGCGGTTACAACGTGGGCGGTCTGATCGGGCTCAACCGCGGCTTGGTGCGTGAAAGCTACAGTGCGGGCCGCGTGGAAGGAACCTCGAGCAGAATCGGAGGGTTGGTCGGCAGCAACTCCGATGAGGTGGTCTCCGCTTACTGGAACGTGACTACCTCGGGCCAAAGCGAAGACGTCGCCGGCACGGGGATCACCTCAGCTCAGATGAGCAGTCCGGCTTTTTGGGCCGAAGAGACTGATTGGGATATTGATTTCACCGGCGAGCGCGAGAGCGTCTGGCGTCTGTATGAAGATGATCCCGCTCCCCGACTGAAGGCCTTTGATAAACCGGAAGTTGGCGGTGAAACTCTTTCGGCAACTCATTCCTCCTCCATTTCTGAAAGGCCATCAGCGGCACCGTCACCACAAGAACAACCCTCGGATGATGAAACCCCGCCACGCCCGTCGACGACTCGTGAGCCGGGGCAATTGCGGGCCATGCGAGGCGAGTTGGTGCCCAAAATGCTCAGCCCCAATCTGTTGGCCAACGGAGATTTTCATCTTGGCCTGATCGGTTGGAGTCTCGTGGAGCAAGAGGGCGGCCGCGGCAGTCTAAGCGTCGTAGAAACGGAGTACGGCCCCGTTTTGCAGCTGGAAAAAGAAAACGACGGAGTCGTCCAACTGGTATCCGATCCGATTCCTGTCACGCCTAATTATCAGTATCAGGTGACGTGCCTGTACCATACCCATACGGCAAGCTTCGGGAATATGGCTGAGTTCACTCTGGTGGAGGTCTCGGATCCGTCCCGCCCGGCACAAGCCGATGTGCCAAAATGGCGCCCGTCGGTATCCGCCACGCTGGGCCATCGCACCCTGTTTAACTCGCCCGTCAACGAATGGCGCAGAAAGACGCGAGTGTTTACCGTCTCTTCACGGGCCAGATTCGCCAGGCTGGTCTTGACCGTGGAAGGTCCGCCGGTGACTTTGCTCTTGGACAATGTATACTTCTCGGTGCCCAACGAATCATCGCGTCCTTCCGTGGAACATGATCGGGAAATGCCCACCAGTCTGTCACAGGCGCGCTCTATGCTTCTGGAAGGCAGAAGAAGGCTCGACGCCAGGGGTGACTCGAGCGCCGTCGTGCAAACCGTCGACGGTATCCCCCGCCTTTTCGTCGACGGGCAGCCAGCGGTCCCCCAAATCCACATGGGTGATGTGAGCAATCCGGCCCGCTCCTATTTCCGCCAGTTCGGTGAGCACAACGTGCGCGTGCACATCGTGCAAGTGCGTGACATCTGGGTCGGTCACCGCAACTACAACCTCGCCGCGGTCGATTCAGTGCTCTGGGACGCCGTCTTGCGAGCCCCGGACGATTATTTCATCGTTAAGATCAGCCTCAATCCATACCGCACATGGCACGAGGATTTTCCCCTTGATGCGGCACAAGACAAAGACGGAGAATACTCCACGTCAAGACATGATCGCTTTGCGCCTCCTGACTACTGGTCGGATGAGTATCGGGAGCAGGCTTATCACTTTGTGAAGACATTGGTGGAACACATACATTCCCAACCGTACGGAAAAGCGGTCATCGGTTACTTCGTCGGAGGAGGAGAAGACGGTCAGTTCTACTGGCAAGTGGGACGCGAAACTATTCAAGACGGCAACGCCCCCGGATCTTTGTCTCTTTTCCGGCGCTGGCTTCGGGAACGCTATCCCACGCTTGAAGAATTGAGGACGGCCTGGGGTGATCCCACACTCACTTATGAAACGGCCCTGCCTCCCATCAAAAATGAGAAGTACCCCGGTTCGTTTATGGATCCGGCCGAGCATCGCAAAGAGGTCGACTTCATGACCTACCTCAACGAGGAGTTGGCCCGATTTCTCTTGGAAAACGCACGGATTATCAAAGAGACGGCGCCTAAGGAGGTCATCGTCGGCGGCTACTACGGCCGAGGGGCCAGCATGTCGGTCTATCCGATGTTTGCGCAGACTAAGGTCATGCTGCAATCCGATCTCTTTGATTTCATGGGAGCGCAACCGGGCTACTACGGGTGGCGAGAAGCTGGAAGTGAAGGACATATCAACTGGGTGTTCGATTCAGTCCGAAAGCACGGCAAGATCATGATGACCGAATTAGACTTCCGCACCTGGATGGGTAATCTCAGGGATCTCGCTGACGATTTCCACCACGCGCGCTACTGGAATCTGGAAGAACTGACGGGAGCCGCGGCTCGTGATATCGGAAAGCTGTTCTCGGTCATGGGCGGGGCTTGGTGGATGGAGATGACCGGCGGCTGGTTCCACCATGACGACATCATGGACATGATCGGTCACCTGCACGACGTCGCTCAACAGCTGTACGAGAAGGATCCGGTCATCACCCCGGCGGATATAGTCTTCATCGCCGATGAGGACAGCTACTTCTGGTCGACGGAGCAGTTCAACATCAGACAGGCCCGACTGACCCACGCTCTCAACGTGCAGCAAAGAGCGATCAATCGGGCGGGACTGAAGTATGACTTCTACTACCTCGACGATGTTATCGCCGACGAGATGGTTGATTACAAAGTCTATGTCTTCCTGAATCAATACTACGTCACGGATGAGTTGCGGCAGTTCATCGACACGCACCTCAAAAAAGACGGCAAAGTGATCGTCTGGCAGTACGCTCCGGGATATGTGACGCCAGAAGAATGGTCATTGGAATCCATGGAAACACTGACTGGCATCAAGATGGGCACTGACAACGGCCATGTGGCGGCCAAGTTCGCCAACGCCTTTGATCTCGATCTCTCCGCAGAACAAGCGCGGACGGTGAAGATGCTGCTCGCCGACATCGAAGGCAAGTCGGTCGGTTTGGGACTCGGGCCGGCTACCCAGAGGTTCTACGTGGATGATCCCGAAGCGATTCCCCTGGCCTACTACACCGACGACGGACGTGTAGCCGCGGCCGTGAAGTTCATGGACGGATACACGAGCATCTACATGGGTCATCCGTCAGGCTTCACCCCGGATTGGCTGGCCAACATCGCCAAGGTCTTCGATGTCCACACGTACATGGAGCCGGTCGGAGAGATGTTCATGCATCACAGGGATGATTTCATCGTCATCCACGGTGTGGAAGGAGGCCAGCGAATACTTCGCTTGCCCTATAAGGCGAAAGTGACGGATCTGCTTAATGACCGAGTCTTGATGCAGGAGGGCAACGAGGTCGTCGTCCAACTTGAACCCACCGAAACCCTGTGGCTGCACGTGGAGCGATTGGAGCAGTGAAGCAAATCAGGGGGGAGAAATCCCCCCTTTTTTTACCACGATGCCAACAGCGGATTCACGCGTTGGGTGAAGCTCTCCAGTGCGGCCCGGGCTGACTGGCGGGCATTGAGAACCGGATTCACTTCCTCCCAGAACATCTTTTCCATCTCATCCCACACCGGAGTTACCGGAAGGGGCCTTGACAGCGCCACCAGCTCGGGGGCTCCCATCAGATTGATCGGCACTGGACCCGGCGTGGTCCTGATCTCTTCGAGAAATACCTGCAGTCCCCTGCGTTTGGCCGGTGCTCTGGAAGCCAGCCTGGCGCGCATCCTTTCGCTCTCCGAGCTGACCAGATACTCAACAAACTTGTAGGCCTCTTCCTTGTTGGGGGCGTCTTTGAACACCACATATCCCCCGCCAAAGATGGTAGAAGCCGAGGTCACACCGCTGGGTCCGATCGGAAAGCCGACAATGCCCCAATTGAACGGGTAGATGTTCCGATTCTGTTGCACCACATTGAGGGCTGACACCCAAATGCCCACCTGTCCGTTGTTCTTGGTGGCCGACGTTCCCCGAGTGGTCACCCCGTGGGCATTGATCAAATCGGCGAGAAACTGCAACGTCTCCACCGCCTGTGGCGAGTTCATCGTGCTGGAACGCATCTGGGCATCCAAAATGGTGGCTCCGTTGCTCCAGTACCACCCGGGCCAATCGCCGGGCCAGGTCCCCGTCACCGACATACCGGCCTGGTCGATGCGGCCGTCGCCGTCAATATCACGGGTCAGTCTTTTGACACTCATCAAGAACGTATCCCAATTCCATTGGTTTTGTTGCCACAGCTTGGTAGGATATGTAAGCCCCGCCTGATCAAAAAGATCGGCATTGAACTCCATCCAGGAGACATTTACGTCCGTCGGGATGCCGTACATGTAGTTGCCCAAAGTAACCTCATCGAAGGCGGCCGGAAACACATCATCCATCTCCGGAAGGTGCTTTCGCAGAGCAGTCAAATCCTCGAAGACACCTACCGCGGCCAGACTGATCACAAAGCGCAACGAGTAGAACGCCACATCCGGAATGACGCCGCCTGCCAACATGGTGGCCAACTTATCCGGATAGTCCGCCCAACGCATGGCGATGACTTCCACATCCACCCCGGTTTGCTTCCGATACCCTTCGGCAAGGGCGCGCCAGCCTTCCTGATCGGAAGTGTTGTCGTTAACAATGAATGTCAACTTGGCATGCGAACAGGGTGTTAGAACAAGACTCATGATTAACATAAGTAAGAGCAAACGGGTAATCCGAGCAGCCACTTCCACCACCTCCTATATCCTTTTCTGATTATTCTAGTCCTCAGCATCCACCCGGTCAAGTCTGAAAGAAAAGTCGATTCATCTCCTGATCGTACGGTTCAAGCTCAGAATGCGGAGTATCCTGCAAGTCCGACGGTAGAACGACAAGACCCACCCTAAAGAGGGCGGGTCCTGACATGAAAGACGGGGTCACTTGTTGGCATCTCGGGGCAACGACACGGAGACGCTCGACGATCTGTAACACTTGCGAATAACGGTGACGACGCGTTCCAGATCGTCTTCGGTCAGACTTGATCCGGAAGGCAGGCACAGTCCCCGTAGGAAAAGATCCTCTGCTATTTCTCCGCCGACGGCTTCACACGAAGCGTAGACGGGTTGCAAGTGCATCGGTTTCCACACCGGTCGCGACTCAATATTGACCTCTTCGAGCGCCAACCGTACGGCTTCACGATCGGCACCGAACAGCGCTTCATCTATGGTCAAGCACGTGAGCCAACGATTGGCCCTTCCCCATTCAGCTTCGGGCATGAAATCGATCCCCGGTATATCCGAAAGGGCCTCATAGTAGAAACGGAAATTCGCCCTTCTGGCCTCTACACGCTCATCCAAGACCTGCAGCTGTGCTCTGCCGATACCGGCCAGGATGTTGCTCATCCGGTAGTTGTAGCCGATTTCCTTATGTTCATAATGAGGAACCGGTTCACGGGCTTGAGTGGCCAACTTACGGGCATGAGCGATCAAATCGGCGTCTGCAGAGACGATCATGCCGCCTCCCGAAGAAGTGATGATCTTATTGCCGTTGAAAGAGTACACCCCGAAAAGACCAAAGGTGCCCGTGTGACGCCCTTTGTAGGTGGCTCCCAAAGACTCAGCGGCATCTTCTATAAGAGCCACGTCGTAGCGCCGACATGCTTCTAAAATAGGATCTAAATCGGCACTTTGACCGTAAAGATGCACCACCACCGCCGCCTTGGGCAAGCGACCCTCGGAAGCTTTACGTCGCAGCGTCTGTTCGAAAAGCTCGGGATCCATGTTCCACGACCGATATTCGCTGTCTATAAAGACAGGCTTGGCCCCCAGATAGACGACGGGATTGGCACTGGCTGAAAAGGTGAGCGTAGAGACCAACACCTCGTCACCCGCCTGCACTCCTGCCAACAAAAGCGCCAAATGGATTCCGGCCGTCCCTGAACTCAGTGCCAGAGCGTGGGGTGAACCGACTTTCTCGGCGAACTCTTTTTCAAAGGCGTCTACGTTGGGCCCCAGCGGGGCTATCCAATTGGTATCAAAGGCTTGCCGTATGTATTCTTGTTCCTTACCTGACATATGCGGAGGCGACAGATAGATACGCGAAGGTTTCACCCGAACCACTCCTAGAGTATCCGGTCGCAGTCCGTACCGCGCCATCTCGGGACTGCAGGCCAAGATGCTGTAGACTTCAACCGCGCTCTTTGATACAAGAACACTAAGCGCTGTTTTACTTCCCTTGCGAACACGGCAAATCCTTTATCTTCGTCATATATTTGGAGGGTGGGCTATTCTGTCCCACCCTCCAAGTCTCATCCGCTATAACCTGATCGCCAATGCGCCGTCCGGCGGAATCTCATGGTCCCCGTACTTGCGAACCGTTTTTCCGGTGTTCATCAGGAGCAACAGCCTGTTGCCCGATGGATCGACCAGGACCTCGTAGTCGTCCCGCTCCCAACCGGGGACGGACATCTCATCACCGCGCCGATCACCGGTGAGGAAGAACTCCTCGTACTCGGCCATAATCTTGCTCACCGCGGCAACGGAATTGAAAGTTCGCGAGTCAAGAGTCTCCAGGGAGTACATCAGTATGCCTCCCGTGGAGTCAGCGGCCCGGCGCAGCAGAGTCGCGGCCGAAAGATAGGTCGGAGCGGTTCTTTGTTTCACATCGTATGGATAAGCTATATGCCCCAACACGAGCGGGGTCTTGCCTAAAGCGGTGCGAGTGGCGTTGAGCTCATCGATGGGACGACCGTATCCCGCCATGGCGACATCGATCTTGTCCGCCAAGAGTGACCAATCCACGCCATAGACCCGCTTGTGCGTCTCGCTTTGATACCCACTGTACACCGAGAATCGGACGTTCTCATTGCATGCCTTCAGCGCGGAGCGCAGTTTTCCGGCCAGCTCCGCCATCCGCATGTTCATGAAACGAGTCCACTCCGCCATATAGCGGCTGGGAATCTCGCTTCGCTCGGGAACGCTGTCCAGCCCCGCAAAAGCCCGGAATCGCTCCAGGCAAAGCGGGCAGAAACAGCTGATGTAGGACTTGGTCACTTCGCTTTCATAGTCCCAGTTGACATGATCCGGGCGTCCCCGCCGCTCATACCACTCCGGCATCTGCTTGCGGAGATACTCATCAAAAGCAGCTCTCTCAAGCATAGCCGTCGTGCAGACATAGGTGCCGCTTCGCTGACCGGACAGATCCACCAGTCGATCTCGGATGTTGCTTGAGATGTAAGGCCTCAGATCGAAATTCCAGGTCTCGAAGTTGATGAGCACAAAAGAGCGGACATTCGGATTGCTGCTTTCCGGACACTCATTGACGCCCATCTTTTCAAACTCCAGATGGTATTTGGCCAGCAATTCCTTGTCATCCATGCTGGTCAGCCATCCGGTCCACAACTGAACGATGAGCCGTTCGGGCTGACGGCCGTCCAACGGAGGCAGCAGTCTGACCTGAAGCTTCTGCGGGATCTCCACTACCTTGCTTCTTTCACTTCCGCAGTAGTAATAGATGGGATCACCCACTTCGGCCTCCAACGGAGCCCGGAAGACAAAGGCCACATGGCGGTACAAGGGCTCGGAAAAAGCGGGATCGTGAGGCACCCCTGCTTCGAATCTGACGGCATGCCGCACATACTTCTTCCCGTGGCGCACAACCTCTCCATCCGTCTCCACTTTGAGCGGCCATGTACCGTAATACCCCGAGGCACCTTCTACCGTGTAATCAGCGGGCAGCTCAAAATACAGAGTGTAGTCACGAAGCATGTGTCCCGGAACGCCCAGCGGCCGCACCAGCAATTGCTGAAGCCCGCCGCGACTAACCGTAACCCCTCCGGCCTCCTCCCAGTTGGGCCAGATTTGAGTGTGTCCGGCCAGCAGGATCATGTCCCCTCCCGGGTGACGGAAGGTGAAGTCGCCTACCCTAAACTCCCCACCGTCGGCTCTCAGTGTGTTTACACCCCAGTTGAGAGGAGCTCCCGAGGAGACTCTGACACCGTTTAAGATCACGTCCCGGCCGGGCTCAAACACCAGCGCCATGGCCGATGCATGTACCTTGCGGAAAGGAGATTCGTAGTAAAGAGCCAAATCTCCGGGACGGGCGGCTCTAAACTGGAAGTCCAACTCTCCTTCAGGAACTACGAATTGCGCCTCGGTGCCGACGTAGAACTGGCGGCGCAACTCGTTGCCCTGACGGGTATTGATCTCAACGGCCACCGGCTGATTAAAGGCCAGACGATTGGTTCCCGGAGTAAAGGCCGGCAACTCGGTAACCGCCAAAGCGGGGACTCCTTCATCGAAAATCAGCTCCCCGAAGGTGTTCTCATGGAATCCGCGACTTAGCACCTGCCATGAGCTGGCCTCTTTTCTGGCGGCTTGCATGCGTCCGGCCATCACGTACAGCCGCGCTCCCGGTTCCGGACTAAAACCCAGCGACTCAAACGGAATGGCCAGACTGACTGTCCATCCTTGTTCATCGCGGCTTGTAGTCACCTTGGCTCCCGAATTCCACTCGAAGTTGCGGGACCCCCAATAGTCCGGAGCCGTGCTTCGGGCATCCAGCAATGCTCCGGTTGCGTTAGCGACAAAATCGTAGGCCGCATCAGCTTCCGGATCAGGCTTGATCAATAACAGAACGCAATCGTCGTTGTATATGTTCGTATCGTCATCGGCCGTGACCTGGCTTTTGAACTCGTGGAGGCGGTTCTCCACGGGATTTAGCGCCGATTCCCAACAGCGGAAAGTGACGAACAGATGCGTGTCGTTGTAAGCAAAGCGGACGACAGTCTGTTCGCTGGCCAGTTTGCTGGTCTGGTTCAACATGAACGGTCCGACGGCAATGCTGTTTTCCGGGGTAGCCTCATCTCCCCGTCCGATACGGACTCGCCCGGAAACGGCAATGGACAAAGGCTTTACCTCCTCATCTAAATCCTGCGGGTGAGGGTTCGTGGTGATGACTACTCGATCCAAAAGGATTTCAGTCTCCGGGTCGGTTCCATACTGAATCTCCACTGCGGGATAGACCGCCGCTGCGTCGACCGGCCCGATACGCAACCACTTCCATTCATCGGCATCCCGCGTTTCGCCTTGCGCCACTCTTTGATATCCGTTGCGCAGACTGGCGGTGATCTCTTTGTCCGTGCTGCTTTTGACCCGTAAGAAGTAGTACAACGGACGCGAGGTCATCGGTGCCGGAAGGCGGGTGACCACGTACCAACGTTTCCCCCACATAGCGGCCCCGCCGGATGCGTCGGCCACCTTCGTGATCCTACCGTTTACCGCGGGATAGTCCTCGGCTTCAAAACTGACTCCTTCGATCTCCCGGTCATAAAGCTCAGGCTGTACGCCGGAGATGATTTGGAAATTCCGCAGATGAAACTTAGTGGCATACCCTGATTCGGAATAGATGCTTATCGATTCGATGCCCTCGAAGTAGTAATCGAATTGGATGGTCTGCCACTGATCTGTCAAGGCGACCGTCGGTCCGTAGCTGGCAATGCCGCCTCTGCCCCAGACGGCCATGCCGACGTTGCCTTCGCCGCGAGCCTCGAAGCTGACTATGCCTCGCTTGCGGACCACTTCGAACGCTTGGGCGATGCCGGCGGCCCGCGCTCCCGCGAGTCGAGCCGGGGCGGTGATGGAGATCACCTCCCCGGCGATCTCCATCGCAGCGCCCGAAATTGCCTGCCAGTTCAACTTGGATACGGAAGCCCCGACAAAACCTCCCATGACCGCCACTGTCACCAGTACGCTGCATACGATCAACACGACATCCGGCAAGCATCGTGGACAGCGAAACGCATCTTTAGTCATGAGACGGCTCCTTTCCGTACCTCACCCTTTAGGACTGACCGTCCAGTATCTGCTGAATCCTGACCGCGGCGTTGCGCATCTCGTTGCCAACAGGCGCCTGCCTGGTAAAGATATTGCCGAGATGCTCGGTCATGATCGTGTTCACTTCGGGATACGTATTCCAGTAATCCATGGTGCGTATCAGGTTGCGACCGTAGAAGTCCCTCATGACGAAGTCTCTGGCGTAGTTGCGCTTCTCGGGCGTGTGCACCTGGAAGTACTCATTCCACAGATCCGTATAGGGACCCAAGGGATGGCACTTGAGTTCACGCACGATCACCCTTTGCCCTTCGTGACTGATGAGCCACTCCGCAAGACGCCAGGCTTCCTCCGGATTGGGAGCGTCTACCGGGATGGAGAACATATGCCCCTGGGCAAAAGCCAGTTGTCCCGCCGGTGCCTTAGGCCTGTCTCTTATACACATATCGAAAGTGAGTCTGTCAGCAAAAGCGGCGCCATATGACAGCCAACCGACTTGCATGGCCAGGCCCCCGGCGTAGAAATCTCGGCTCAAGGCCCAAGCCCCCGGCCAACCGGGTGTGGCATTGAGGTTGTTTTGCAGATCGTTCCAGAACTCCAGCATCTCTATATTCGCCGGAGTATCAACAAGCGCGGTCTTGCGATCATCGCTGATCCAATCATGGCCCGTCCACAATTGCGTCCACTGAAGGGCGTGCGTTCCCCCCCTAGCTACCTCGTTGTAGGTTGCATATACTTGTTTGACGGGATCGACCAGCTTGCGGGCCAAGGCACGCAGGTCTTCCACCGTCCAGTCGTTGCCGGGGAAGACGACCCCTTTTTCAGACAGATACTCAAGGTTCACAAACCAGACCATGGAGTTGAAGTCAAACGGCACTCCATACATCCTGCCCTCGCTCTTGGGAGCGTCTATGACAAACGGATACAGCCGCGCACTCCTGGCCACCCGGCTGCTTTCCCATTCCGCAGTTATATCTCGGAGGATGCCCATTTCCACATACTTCGGTTTGTACTGAGCCCAGACTTGCATCAAATCCGGGGGAACACCGGCGGCGATCTGAACCATGAGCTTCTCATTGTACTCACCGAAGCTGTAGATCTGAACTGCCACATCGATATCCGGGTTGGCTTCCATAAAAGGCCAGAGCATGTTCCACCAGTCTTCCGCTTGCAGCCCGCCCATGGCGTAGGTTGCCAATTGAACTGTTGTTTTGGCCGAAGCCAAACCCACGCCGGCAATCGTGATCAATACGACTAGCGACACCACCAACCACAGTCTCTGTACCGAGCCGTCTCGGACACCGACTTTGGGACGAAACACTGACGTCACTCCCTTTACCTACGATTTGCCTTACGCGGTCCTCGCAACACTACTCGCCTTGACCCGTATGACGGCGATTTCGTCATTTCTTC
>LFTP01000340.1 GCA_001513395.1 Clostridia bacterium DTU080 | reverse complement strand
ACAGCCGTGCCGGCAGCATAGCCGCCCGCATTGTCGATGATGCCGTCAGAGCGAACGTCGTACCGCCCGTCACCAAGCGCTGTGATACTCGTTATCCTGTATGACACCTCCGCCCCGCCATGGTCGAGCACAATCGTGTCGGCGTGACCGTCCCAGTCGTCCGCCTCGGATACAGAGTGCACGTCCACGGAGCTTGCGCCCTCAGCGAGAGGCTCCGCCGTAAGAGCGGTGCGCACGTGGGTGTAGATGCCACCTTCCATCTGGAAGTCGATCCACTCATTGACGTTCCCCACGAGGTCAAACACCCCGTTGGCCATCCCGTTGTGAGACCAGGAGACCGGACCCGTTCCCGTGAGCACTCGACCCGCCTGTGTCGGGTCAGGGATACCATAGTAGGCCCACTGGTTCGGATCGCGATAGTCACGGCCGCTTGCGTTGTTTCCCCGGATGTCGTGTCCAAGAAGCTTGATCAGGAAGGCCATGGCGGCCCACTCCTTGGGCGTCACAAGGTGGCAGGGGATGCCGTTGATCTTCCGGTTGGCGCAAGCCTGTTTGGCGTTGGGGAAGGAGATGTTGGTCCACGGCACCCGCCCGGGCAAGGAGACCGCCACGTGCTCCTCAGAGTCGGCCGGCACCGTGAAGCCCGAGCCCACACCTCGGGACGTTGCGGTAGCCGCCTTGTGCGACGCCTGGTACTTGTCGATGAAGAACCCGCCCAGATGCAGGTCCGCAGGGGGAAAGGCCCCGTTGTCCCAGATTCCGGCCGGAACGGTAAAGCGGGGGATGTATACCATCTGCGTCATCGCCCCGTCGTCGGTCTTGAAGGTCACCTCGCGAGTGCCCGACTCGATCTGCTCGCGCAGGGCTCGCAAACTCAGATGTTGAATCGCCAATTAGGCCACCTCCTCGTCATTTGGCCAGGGATACACCAGCACGCCCACTTCCTGCAGATCAAGAGGAAGTTCGACGTGTTCGATGATCGGTTCGCCGTTGTCACCGTCGCCGATCTCCTGCGTCTCAACACGTCGCTCTGGCACCACAGCCTCGGCCAAGAGCCAGAAGTGCACCCCGTCGAGAGCCACACTCAGGCTGCCATCTTCCTCGACATAGAGCCGCCAGGGTTTCCCTTGGAACTCCGTCAAGTCGAAGTCCTGCTGTTGAATCATGGCCCCGTTGGGCAGCTTGTGCTGCAGAACCCGGATCACGGCCGGGTTGTCCGGCCGGATGATGACCTTTTCATTAGGCTGTTCGGTGTTGATCTGTACGATTGCCAAGAGGAAGCACTCCTTTCATCACGTCATCAACTGGTACCGGAACTGGCCGCGAAAGCCGCCGGTGTTGTACACCGTAAAGGCGTTCGCCGCCCTGGCCACCCTGACGTCTCCCAAGTCGCCCTGGGTGTCCTCAAGAGCGGTGAGGTTGACGATGTAGTTCGTGTGGCCGAGGTTGTGGGAGATGGACCGTCCGGCGGTCCCGGCAAATGTCGATTCGCCTTGCATCGTCTGCGTCTCCAAACCAGCCAAGCGGTCACTCAGGCTAGCCTTGCCACCCCGAGCTGCAGCAATCTCATTGGCCACCTTCTCGTGCTCCTGCTTCAGGTAGGCCGTGCGGTTCGCCAGATGCTTGTGGGGGAGGTTGTCGATCCCATCGGGTCCGCCCATAACAGGGTCGGCCTCTTCGATCTGGTAGATCCCCTCTTCCCATTTCGCCGTTTCGTTCAGATTAGCCATGCCAAAAACCCCCTTCACAGACTGTTTGAACCCGCTTAAAACAAGATGGTCCAGAAGCCTTCGATCTCTAAATCGTCCTCCTTCTCGATCACCTTGCCGCCCCTGGTCCGGCGGGCGAACAGGGAGTCGTCGGCAGCGATCAGCCCAAACTCCATAATGGCCATTCCGTTTGCCTCATTCTCCTTGATCAGGAAGTTGAAGCGGGCCGATGTAGGTGTTGGGTAAGAGAAGCTCGTAATCGGCTTCATGAAGGCGTTTGTGATCGCCGTGTCCGTGGGGCTCGGAGGGGCTCCGTTGGTGCCCACAGCGATTCGGTTGATGATCCGATTGCTCCCTTCGCCCGTAAGCAAGCGCGCCATGTTCTGCCGGGCGACGTTCACAATCAGGTTTCGGTCCTTGTCATGCAGAACCACGCGCCCGGAGCGCCTGACGATCAGCTCAAGTGAGCCTTTGATCGTGTGAGCTTGGTCTTGAAACTGCACTCCTGGTCTCAATCTCGATCCCTCCTATACCGCCACACGCTGTCCGTAGCGCGTGACGGAGATGTCAAACACATCCCGAAGCCCATTGGCACCGTGTGTCCAGGTGCCATCTCTTGGGATGGGTCTGCCGTAGCTCGCTAAACCGTTACGCCGCAGGGTCTTGTCGCCGTAACGGTGCACCGACAAGCGGCGCAGGGGTGCACCGGCGTGAAGTTGCCGCCCTCCGTAGGTGTACCTTGGGGCACGCTGGATGCGCCCGTTGTGCCGCCAAGCCGATCCACCGCCGTCGTGGCGTAGGTGGGGAGACCCATACGAGGCCGCCCCTGGGACCGATTCGGCCCAGCGTAACGCCAAGCCGTGCTGGAACTCTTCACTGGCTCGATCCTGACCATACGTACGGATACCCACCCTGAGCGTTCTGCCGTCGTGCAGCGTTGGTCCACCCGGGAACTGGTCGGTGGGCTCCAACGGCCGTCGGCCGTAGAGGGAGCCACCGAGTCGCCACAAGGAGCCGTCGTGTCGGTAGCGAACAGGGCGGCCTTCCAGCGCCACGTGCAGCCGCTCCTGTCCATCGTCTGAGGATGGCAGGTCCTCATCCCAGCGAGCCACGACGCCGGTGCCGCCGACATCCAGGAGCGTGGGCTGCTCGCCATAGAACAGGTCTCCCCGCCGGCGAAACCATCCATTGTGACGCGCATCCCGGGTACGCTGCCGATCCTCCCACTCCATGCGCATCGTCACGGCCGATTGATCCAGCACCGTGTCGTAACGAACGCCACCCGAGTGCTTCAAAGAGCCGTCGTGAGAGTGACCCGGCCAGGGGTAGGGCTCTCGAAGGGCGTGGGCCACAAACATCACGTCGATCTCAATACCGTCCTGGTGGGGGACAAAGTCCTGGAAGGCAAGGTCAAACCCCACCGCAACCGGCATGCTCCGGGCCGGCTTCACCCGGTAGATGGTGTCCATGAGGACCGCCATATCCGTGCGGGTCAGGGCCTTTTCATCATCCAATTGGGTGCGTACCCGAAACTCAGCCCATCGGACACCGCCGCTATGCCGCACCTCGTGGTCATAGCGGTAGATCCCGTTGTGGAACGGCGAGACCGGGCCGTCTTTGTACAGCTCGTGAATCTCCGCATCGGGGTAGCCAATGAGCCGCAGCGCTTCGACCATGCCAGGAATCGTACCGCCCCGACTGTAGATCTCCCAAGCCGCTGACAGACGGCGTCGATACGCCTCGTCGTCCTCACCAGGGTACCGTGGCAGCTTTCGACTCTTACCGATGGCATCTAGGGCTGCTCCCTGAGCGGTGGCAATCACCCAGGAGCGACGCATCGCAAAGACCGAGAGCTTCAGGTCATCCAACACCTCGCCCTGGACATCAACCCAGCGACGCACGTCGCCATCGTCTTTGCGCTTGAAGACTCCAGGCAGCAGTTTCCAGAGGTACTCTCCGAACTTCACGCCTGGTCCACCCTCTCTACCGTCACGTTCACGGTGCCCATCGAAGCCAGCTGGCCGGGGGATAGAATCACATCGTGAGTCGGACTTGTGATCACGACGTTCCGGACATGCTCGACCTGCATCAGCAGGCCAATGAGACGCGCCTGGTACAGACTTTCGCCGATCCCGAGCACCGGTACACCCAACTCCTCGTCCTGCAAGAACAAGGCTTGGATCACGCGACGGGCCTGCCCCTCGACAACTGCCGCTTCGCCTTCATAGCGGGGCAGGTGAAGCGTCAGATCAAAGTCAACGGTTACCGTCTCTGGCCCTCGGACCAGCACATTGTCGGTAATCGGTTTCCTGGTCTCCAGGTACGCTTGCACCTCATCGATCAGGTCTTGGCTTGGCGCACCGGCCGATCCGGTAATGATCACATCTACCGTCCCCTGGCCCCTGGGGAAACGATCATCGACGGCCACATCCACGACCCCAGGCACGCTACGTGCCCAGGCGGTATACCCGGCCCTCGTAGCCCCCGTGGACAGTTCGTCCCAGCGACCAAGGTAGCGTTGGCGCAGCGATTCGTCATCCTCTTCGTCTGCGCCCTCCTCAACAATCCACCCCTCGGGGTTGTACACAGTGTCGACGCCGGCGATGTGCGTTACCAGCCGGTCAATATAACCCGGACCGACGTTGTAGCTCGCACCTTCAAACTCAGCCCGAACCGGCACCGCAACCTGCAATGCGCCATCGGGCAGGATGGTCTCCTCCTCGACGAAATAACGCATCTCTCGCCCCGACGGGCCTACCCCGGTCTTCACAATCGTTCCCGAAGGAATCACCACATTGCCGCCGGGCTTGTTGCGGCCGAACACTACCAGGCCACGTGTACGAGTGGCAGGAAACCGGGAGAGACCCATCCCTTGACAGTGAAGGTCCAGCCACCGGCCCCGGGCGTATACAACAAATCCCTGGGGAGCCACAGAGAGAATGAGCTTGTAGATGTCGGCCACACCCTGAGACGCTAACTCGACCAGGGTGCGGAAGACCCCGCCTTTGTTCAGGTCGGTGATGCGCGAGCCCTTAGACCGTAGAGCCACCAAGGCGTCACCCACCAAGGTTTCAAAACTCTTGAATTTGATCAGCGCTTTCCAGTCCAAGGCGCTCACCTCACTAGCGGAAGACCACGTCTACAGTGATCTGATCCAAACCGAACCCGATCACCAGGTTAATCGGGTTGGATATGCCCACAGCCCGGCACGTGGCCTCCAATACAATGCGCTTCAGATCCCACTCGACCACCCGTACGGTTGCCGATCCGGGGACCGTGCGCGGATCGGACTCTATCGCGTCGGCCACCTCTACCTCCACATCCATTCGGTTAAGCGGGGTATTGGCTGCCTTGACGAACCGGCGCATGCGCACGCCGAAGGTCGGGTGGCTCCACAACTCGCCCTTCTCGGTCGAAAGGCGCACACGCAGCGCCTGGACGAAGTTGTCGAGCCCTTCCCGCGTCGCCACGTCGCCTCCGGGCAGCAGAACGAAGTCATCGTCAAGGGCTAGGTCACGACCGAGCACAGGGTTGCTCATCCCGAGATCACCTTCTCAGATCCACTCACAATCTCGCCGGTCCACGTGCCGGCCGACGACCCTGACCCGATGGTGACTTGCACTTGATCGCCCACCCGGGCCACAGGCGGACCGCCGCCCGCCAGAATCACCTCGGGGGCGTCTACCTCCACCCGTTCGGCCGATTCCACCCGCACCAGCTTGGGTGTCACAATCTTGATGACCCCGTCGGGTTCGATGGTGATATAGCAACCCGGCGAATGCTGGATGATGAACGACCCTAACGGGTGTGCGGGCGCATCGAAACCATAGCCCAGAACAGCCTGCACGTACGGGTGAGCCGGATCTCCGTAGTCCCAGGCAACTCGTACGATGGCCCCCGGCACGGGTAAGGCGAACACGCCTCGATTCGGGCCAGCCCAGATGGATGGGATCTCAACATCCGGGATGACCGGGGCGTTCTCGTCCACCGAACCGTTGGGCAGAAGGGGTTGCACGTCCACGCTATAGCGCCGCCGGCCCTCTTCAATGGGGCCGCCTGCCTCGTGTACATCCACCACCCGGGCACGAATGGGCACATGGAACCCGAGAAGCTCGGGGAACGCCTCCTTCATGAGGCGGCGGATTGTGTTCAACTCCAGCTCACGAGCGTCCATTCAATCGTCGTCCTCGCTTTCTTCTCGGTCACGTGGTGGAAGATGCGCTCCGCACGAACGAGCACATCCCTTTTCCAAAAGCGCATATCCCGGACCCGAACCAGCTGTGAATGACGCAAGTAGGGGAGGAAGATGGTCTGCACCACGCCCCGTCGCTCGCGGTTGAAGGGCGTGAGTTCCAATATGTTTTTGCCATGTTCAAGCCGCAAGACCTCGCCGTCTTGGTTCCTTGGCGACTCCTCCCACGGACCCCACCAAAATCCTCCGTCGGGCTCAGGAGAGAAGAAGAACGCCCAATCTTCAAGCCCCCAGCTCCGGTTCACCAATCGAATGGACTCGATGGCGTTCTGCCCGGACAACACGTAGTAGTGGCGGCGGTCCTGCACACTGTCGGAGATCTGGCGGTTTGTCACCCCGGCGACATCGAGAACTTTGGATACCACGTCTTTTGGAGTTGCATCCACAAACGCCTGAGTGATCCGGACCGACCGAAGCGAATCCATCCTGTCCTTGCACAGCAGGCGGACCTGCTGACTCCACGCCAGGTCGCATACAGTGCCGGTGAACAAAGGCCACAGACCCTTTTCCCTGTATCCGGCCCGAATCTGCACCGGAGCGTCGAGCTCTACCACCGACGGGTCAAGTCCCTGAACAGGGAGGACGATCCGAGCCCGATCAACCGGATTGGCCCGGCCGGTCACAAGTCGCAGCTCGACTGTGCGGCGAACCAAGAAGTCACCGATCTGGATTTCCACTACTGGCACCAGATACTCGAACATCGCTACACCTCGTCATCGTCTACAGCCGCTGCGCCGACCGGCTTGGATGTGCTCTCCTCAGATGCCTCGGGGGAGCCAGCAAAGGCTTCGTCGGCACCCTCGGCTTCGACCGATTGCTGCGCCCGCTCCTCAGCTCGTACGACCACGGGCAGGTACTCCTCGAACTCCAGCTCTGCCTGGATCGTGTCGGACTGGTTGTCCTCGGACGTTTTCAACTCCGTGTAGATGACATCCCGAATGCGCCAGGCCTCCGTGTGCTTGTTGATCAATCGGTAGACTCTTGGCTTTGCCGCCTCATCCACTGACTGAAACAGGGAGGTGAGCTGAGCCAGCTTCTCATAGGGCGTGGACTTGCGGTCGTTGGTCAGGCGTATGGTCAACGACACTGCGGCCGGCTCGAACCCCATGGGTTGGCGCGCTTTGCCTGATGACCCCGGAACAAACACCTGATCGAGTCTCACGGCCCCTTTGATCCGAATCTGCGTAAAGATCCCGGGGAGCTCGGTGTCGCCAAGCTTGACCCGTCCGAAGTCGGCCGTAATGACCTGCCTCACGAGAAACCGCCCTCCTCAGCCAGATCCCACAGGCCATCCACCAGATCCTCGGCGTCTTTCACGTAGTCGATGTTCACAACAAGATCACCCTGCACGATGAACGTCCGGCCCGCCGATCCGGAGATCCCGCCACTACGCCCATCGGAGCTGCGCTCACGCACGAGGCTTAGAGGCTCTACCGTGAGCGGCGCCTCCCGCATAGCAGGAGGAGCAGCGATGTCCTCACCAGGGAAGAGTCCATCGTAAACCGCACGTCCGGACAATTCGGGCACCGTCGGTAACGCCAGTTCCGCCACATCAAACTGGACGGGAATGTCCACGCTGGGCGGAGCGATGGGGAGCACATCATAGGCCGCGTTCCCCAGGAGCTCGGGCAAATCGACCGGAGCGGGCATCGTTGCCGTGTATACAGCAGCGCCCTCAGCTATAGGTGCCGCAAAGGGTGCCATGCTCGGCTCGTAGAGCAACGACCTAGACACCGGTGCCGGTGCAGATTCCGGGAACACCGGAGCATACACCGCCTCGCCGATGGCCGTTGGCACCGTCACTGGAACTATGGGCCGATAGGCGAGGAGTCCTTCCGCTGGCGGAGCCAACGGGGGCTGAGGCGGGAGCGCCTGATACACCGCACTTCCCAGCACGGTTGGGGCCTGCATCTCCTGCACGATGGGAGGGTACGCCGCCGGCCCCATGCCCTCGGCGCGTGCAGCCACCACTGGCGATACGACCGGAAGGGCAGTCAGGGCAAGCCCAGCCAATCCCGTGGCCATCGTTCGATGTAGCGCCGGGATGGCTCCTCGCATGCCTTCGGCCAGGGTAAGGATCATCTGCTGCCCACTGGTGGTCAGATCGGACAACGGACCTTCCTTGGCGTCTGAGAAGGGCAGGAGGTTACGAAGCCACGCCAAACCCTCCTTGACAGCCTCTACTGGGGCCTCGACCAACGAACGAATCCCCCCAGTGAACGCTTCCCACAAGGCTGCCCCGGCCTGTCGCCACTCTTCAAACTTGCCGTAAACCCACTGTATCGCCCCTTCAATCGATGCAAAGAAGGCTTCCGGATCGATACCAAGCAGGCGCAGCGGAACGGACAGAACCGCTTGAATCTGCTGGTACGACCACGGAAGAAAGCCGCCGGCCTCCTCAATCCCTTCCCGCGCCCGGTTCCACAAGAACGAAAGCGAGAGTGGAGGGAAGGCGATGCGTGCGAGGAACCGTCCGATGCGACCGATGAACTGCATCACCTGAGACACCCCGTTGGCCACAAAGCGACGGATGCCCGCCCAGGCCGACCCGACCGCTTCCGTTACTGAACTCCAGTTCCGAATCAGCAGGTATATGGCCGCCCCCAAGGCGACGATTCCAACGATGATCCAGGTGATCGGATTGGCCAGTAACGCGGCAGTCAACGCCCAAACTGAAGATACCAAAGCGGGCAGGGCCGATATTGCTGTGGTCAGAGCCTGACGAGCCATCATGGCCATGGAGACCACCATCCGGGCTGCCGCCGCTCCTCCGGCCGCCGCCGTCCTGGCTAAGAGACCAGCGTACTGCACAGTCGCCCGGCCCGCTTGCAGAATCGCCTGCCAGCCAGTGAGCGCCATTTGTCGCAACGCAACCCCTATGCGCGCCGCATAAGCTGCAGCCTGCGAACTCTGTATCCATCCTCGCAGCGTCATAAACGCCCGTCCAAGGCGAGCTACTGCTGTCATGCCGTGCCCTACCATCATTGTGAACCCGGAGACCACAACGAAGATGGGTGCCAGAATCGATAGCACACCAGTGGCCAAAGCGAAGATGAGCACAGCCGTGCGCACCAAGGTCGGGTGGGCCTTGGCGAAGTTTCCGAACCACTGGACCACGCCCTGTGCCACCTCCGACGCACGATGGAGACCAGGCACAAGCCCTTCCACCAGAGTGATTCGCACGTCGTTCAGGTTGTTGCGTAAGATGTCGAGTTTAGCAGGCAGGGAGCTTTCGATCGCCTGCTGTGCATAGGCCATCGCTCCCGACGTATTCCTAACTTCTTCCAGTTGCTCACGCAGGAGCTCCGTTCGACCAAGCAGAAGTCCGACGGCCCGTATGCCCTCATCACCAAAAGCCTGTTGGAAGGCCATGGCCACATCTTCGGACCACTGGCTGGAATCTCCGTAGAGATCCCGGATGTTTTGCAGCGTCCCAACAAGATCCAGTCCGCCGTCGGCCGAACGAGCAATCTCAAACCCGAGCATGCGGGAAGCCCGTGTCATCGTACGCAAGGCCGCCGCGTAAGCGGTACCCGCCTGTCCGCCCGCCAGACCAGCCGTGTTCAATGCGCCAACGGCGACTAACGCCGACTCCAGGGAGTCTTGATAGAGAAGCGCCGCACTGGTGGCGTACTTCATGCCCTCGCCGAGCTGGGCCAAGTCCTTGATTTGATTCAGCTGCATGGTGATGGCGACCGCGTCACCTAGGCGGGTCATCTCTTCGGCCACGTCCCGGGTCTTATCGCCCATGTTGTTGTACAAGGTGGCCAAGAGCTCCGCTGCCTGTCGGTTGTCGCCCATCGCGGCCGTCGCCAAAGCAAGGGCAGCACGCGCACCCTCGATAGCCTGCACATCGTTGAGCCCGGCCGACGCCAACCCCGTGGCAGCGTTTAAGTAGTCATCAACCGACTGCCTGTGTCCCCGGGCCCACTCTCGAGCTGCTTCCAAAGTGGCGTCAAGTGAGGCCTGCATACTGCCCATGGTACTGGTCGTGACCGTCTCAAGGGGCTTCATGCGCTCCTCGATGGCCATCATGGGGTTGAGCAGGTTCATGAGCGAGTCTTGCATCTTCTGAGCGGACCCTTGAACGAGAGCGCCAGTGAGGCCCATCTGCTGGCCCGCCTTCACGAGGCCTTGGCCTCGCTCGGCCAGGCGGTCCAGGTTGCTGAAGTTGCTCGCCATCTTTTGGACAGGACCACTAAGCTTGTCCACCAGCCCAACGATGACACTGAGCTTCATCATGCCCTGCACTTGACGCCCTCCTTTCCGCTGGGGTACCCTGGGTTCACCAGGAGGTGACCGTTGTGTGGTTGTTTGCGGGTCCGTTCTTCATCTTTCTGGGCATCGGTTTCTTCCTCGGCGTCGTGTACCTGGGCATCCGTTACGGAATCCCGTTCTTCTTTGAGGCCTTACGCCTCGGGGCCGATCTGTTGCGCCAGGTCTTTGGCGGTTTTTGGGCGGGCCTCACAGGCAACGAACCGCCCAAGTCTCGCCTTTAACGTCCGAAGAGCTCATTGATTGCCTCGACCACGCCGTTGCGCACTGACTTGTCCCAGGCTTTCTGTAGCCACATAGCTGCGGCCGCAAGATCTACCCACTCTTCATCGGACAGCCGATTCCGAGCTGCTCGGTCCAAGCCAAAGTGGCGCTGAATGAGCAGCTCGGCCTGCTCGTAGCCGTCCGCGCCGATCTCTTCGGACCGGCTTAAAGCTTCCTGGACAAAAAAGCCACGTTTGCCCCCGCCAGTTCGCTCAGCTCACCGGCCAGGGAGAGAATGACGCCCGGGCGACTTTCGGCAACGGCGTTGATGACGTCCATGTCGGGATGCAGCCGGCACGACACGAGCAAGTTGTGGCTGGCCCGGTACAGGTCCCGCTGCAGCGCCTTGGCAAAGCGGGCCATCTCGACCCGGCCAGGCTTGCGGCAGTAGACGGTGAGATCATCGCTTTCCAGGGCGAACACCTCACCGTGCTTGGCCTTCCACTGCTTGATCTGCTCTTCGGTTACGTCCCTCTTCAGCTCATCCTCCATGGGTTATCTCCTCCTCATTGACTCGTTGCTCCAGATGGTGAAGCGCCTTACTGCGCCTCGTAAGCCTTCAGTCCGTCCTCCTCGATGGGAGAGAGGATCAGGAAGTTCAGCTCGACGGTGACCGACGTGTCACCCTGCGAGGACGAGCGCTTGCGCTCCGTCCAGATGCAGTCCGGCAGGGTGTCGGTCTTCACGCTCCCATCCTTGTCGGCATAGGAGACCGTGATGGGGAAGGGCTCCATGCCGTAGAAACCACCCTGGGTACCCTTTGCATGCTCGACGAGCTTGTCGTACTCATCACGCAACAAGGTGACCTTGCCCTCGCCCTCATAGTTCCCACGCCCGAATCCGATGGGCACTGAACCCTTCCCATAGATCCGCTCGTGCCCCACCTTGTCGCTGTACTCGATGTCTTGTACGCCGATGACTTCACCGTGGGGCAGGTGGATATCGATCGATTCCCAATCATAGACCCGACCGTTGATGGCCATCTATCTCACCTCACACCTGGGCCTGGGATGCGCCGCTCGTCGCCGTGGCGAACGGATTGTCCAGACCAATCTCGACTTCGATCTCACGCATGATCGGCACCGGGATGATGCGCAGCCTTGCCCTGAGCCGACCCGTCGAAAGGATGTTCTGCCCCGGCGGTATCACGACTTGAGCCCCCATGATCTCGCCATCGGCCACCATCACACCAAGCGGTACTTGCAGAGCGGCCTGGAACGCCGCCAAACCTCCCGGCGTACCCGGTCCCTTGTGGAAACGAAGGGCGGCGATGCGCACCTGTCGGGCCGCCTTGTCGACCACCCTGCGGGTCTCGACTTGCTGATAGTCACTCGTCGGGGCCGCCATGATGCGACCGTCGTTGACGTAATGACCCGGAAAACCTTCGTAGGTCCGGAAGGTGACAAACCGCGCGTCGTCCAAGGCCGATATGTGCGCGGCGTTGATCCCTTCAGGAGCCAAGGCGACAATACTTGGCATCGCACCAAGGGAGACTTGGCCCGGGTGCTGCTGCACACCGATGGCCGAGACTCGACCGGCATACAGCCCAGCGAGGTTGCGCACCACCTGCCGACCGGTGGCGATGTCGCTCACCTTTCCGTAAGCCGCACACACCGATAGCCCGGTGGTGGCCAGATCCTCTGCCTCTGCCGTGAGCGAACTCACCCACTCATCAACGGATTGGCCGGCTTCGGGTAGCTTAGCCTCGGCCAGGAAGTGAATGTAGCGGAAGGAGTTGAACGCTTCTTCTGCCCGAGCCGCAAGTGCCGCCCACATGGCTGAGTCACTCTCTCCAACCACGTGGATGAAGTCGTAGCTTAAGTTCGAGTTGAAGAGAACGTCAATCGCCGCATTCACCGACGCCACCGACGCCGACGGAGCAGTGGCAGCGAAGCTGTATACATCCCCCTTGCGGAAGCTCTCTGGGGGATTCTCCAGGTCGTGCTCGAACGTGATCGTCAGACCCGTGCCAGGGATCGTATACGAGCCATCCGCCGGCACGGTGACTTGTCCACTCCACGATGCCCCGTCGTCGAGACTGAAGCGGAAAATCGCGTCGTTGAGGCCGCCGGTACGAAGGATCTCGACCACAGCCTGATAGGCGTTGAGCGGGGAGCCGGCCACCTGCACGGTTCCTTTTCCGGTTCCGGTGTGCGTTACCGCGCCAACCTGTCCAGGTACGTCCGCTTCGGCCGCCACTGCATAGAC
>LFTP01000065.1 GCA_001513395.1 Clostridia bacterium DTU080 | reverse complement strand
ATACGCGGATGTTGAGCATCGGCGGGAGGCGGCGGAACTTGAGGCAGAGGGCTTCGTCGTGTCGTCAACTCGTCAGCACCCTCCGTCCACAACTCCAGGGAAAAATCATCCAACCAAAGCTGACCCGTGCCCGAGAGGTTGACGTTCAACCAGATCTCGGCCGTATCTTCGGGCACCCGCGGAGAGAGTCCTTCCAAAAGATACCAATCATGAGAGCCAGGTTCGGGTCGCAAAAAGAAGTTGCCGAGTACTCTCTTGCGTTGCGCATCGATAAACTCAATTTTCACCCAGGCGTCCGCATCCAACATCTCACTGCGGCACCGGATACTGACTAGGTAACGTTCTCCCACAAGCGGCTTGAAGTCACGTATCGGATTGATGCCAACCCTGGCCACCGAATCATACGCACCGCCTGACAATCTCAAGGAATAGCGACCGCTGTACGGTGAATCGCTATCGAGTCCGGATGCCACCTCTTTTGACTGCACGATCCATATCCATCCCGGCGGCAACGCTCCTTCCGTGCCGTGATCGAAATCGATCAACACGGCCGGATGTGTCTGTGCTCGAGTCGCGGGCAGCCAATTTATGGCAAGAAAAAAGGCCAACAAGAATATCCATATCACGGACCGAATGCTCACATTGACCGCCTCCGTATCTGAACAGCTCTCTAGTTCGATATTCTGCCAAGGCGCTCGTCTACCTCCCTTACAAGAAAATGATCTAGACAGACACAATGTTTACATCACACGCTTATACACACTGATTATTGACGCAGGATATTTGATCGTCAGAATGAAGACTTATTCGTTCCCCGAAACGTTTTCTAAGGAGGTTGGAACGGATGTCATGGAGTTATAAGACAAGACGGCTTGGAATTGGTGTTGTCTTCGTGTTGTTATTGGCCGCCTTGGTCGGTATGGCTCAGGCCAAAACCACGCTAACCGTAGGCACGTGGCTCACGTTGGACGGTTGGGAGAGCACTTACGGTCCGCAGATGGATCTTTTTGAAAAGACGAACCCGGACGTCGAACTCGATGTGATGACGATTGCCGGACACAGTGAGTATGCGGCCAAGATCGCTGTCTTGGCGGCCACCGGAGAGATCACCGACGTATTGCAGTTGCCCTCCGAGCAGGTGGCTCCTCTCGTCGCCGGCGGCATCTTGGAGGATCTGGAACCCTGGATCAACAGAGACAAAAACCTTGACACCCGAGCCTGGAACCCGGGTGCGGTCAATGCCGTGCGTTATATGGGCATCATGTTCGGGATGCCGGGGTTTGTGGTCAACTACACCTATGCCTACAACAAAGACATACTGGCGGNNCCATCTACGGTAATCTGGTACTGGGCCATCCTCTTCGACCTCCTGTTGGTTTTGTCTTCACAACTCAACCATTACCAGGAGGGGGATGGCCTTTCCTACTGCTTCGCCACCCTGCTTCTCGAATTTACACCATCATACTGGACGCTACTACGGCGTGCCCGAGATCTGGGGATACTATCACGGTACGAGCTACACCGAGATGATCCCCCTGATCTTTCAGGCCGGCTGGCACATGTTCGATGAAGACGATCTCCTCGACATCGACCATCCGCTGGTATATAAGGGCATGAACTGGCTGCTGGCACTCATCCGAGAGAACGTACACGGAGGCACCCGTCCTCTGTTCTACCAGGGGAACGTGGCTACGATGCGACTGGGCAGCTGGGAGATGAACAATATCATTAATGCCCAGACTCCCATCGCCGTCACTTCCGGTATCCAGGAAGCGACCAAAAAAGGAGTCGCCTACGTGACCTCATTCGCCATGACGAGCAACTCGCGCCGCAAGGACACGGCCTGGCGCTACCTGAAATACTTGGCCTCCCGTGAGAGCCAGGAGTTTGTCGCCGCTCGCGGCCGGGTTCCCATCCGGCGTGACGTCTCATTCCCGCTCGAAATGCGCGATATTCTCATGGGCCTGACGAACTCTCTGGGCTATGCTGAGCCCTATCCTTACCATATCCATTCCGACTATATACAAAGAGCCTTCAACGCCGGCATCGCTCCGGTCTGGCGAGGAGAGGCGACTCCCGAGGCTGTGGTGCCTGAGATCCAGCGCACGATCAATGCCTATCTGCGGCAGCAAAGCCGCTAAAAAGAGTTGGGACCGTGGGTTTTTGTCCACGGTCCCTTTCATCTCACACATCGCACAGGGCATAAGTCTTTTTGAGCGCCTCTAACCAGTCTCCCTTGGGCAGGAACTCATGCCCCACATAACCTTGATAACCGCTCTCTTTGATGGCCCGCATGACCGCCGGATAGTTAATCTCCTGAGTGTCATCCAGATCATTGCGGCCCGGATTTCCCGCCGTGTGGAAATGCCCGATATACTCGATGTTCTCCGTTATGGTCCGGATCAGATCGCCCTCCATGATCTGCATATGGTAGATATCATACAGCAACTTGACACTGGGAGAGTCGACCGCCTGACATAGCTTGACTCCCCAAGACGTCTTGTCGCATTGATAGTCCGGGTGGTTGACCTTGCTGTTGAGCAATTCCATACATAAAAGAACGCCGGCGTCTTCCGCCTGGGAAGTGACTCTTTTCAGACCTTCCGCACAGATCTCAATCCCGGCCTCATCGTCCAGACCTTCACGATTGCCGCTGAAGACGATCAAAGCCGGGATACCGAATTTTTTCGCCTTATCGATGCTTTCTCTGAGCTCTTTTTCAATCCGATCATGGCTGGAGCGTTTGTTGAGGCCGTCACGCAGGCTTTGGTGACCGCCGATGATGGCGATCTGCAGGCCCTCGGCTTTTACCTTTTCCCAATACTCCTCGGGTAGCATCTCTACGGACTCAAAACCGATCTCCGCCGCCGCCTTGATGAGTTCCTCCGCCGTCGCTTGCCGAGTGAAGGACCAATAGACTACTGACTGCTTGATCCGACTCACAGCAGACTCCCCCTTTGGCTTTTTGCCTGCCTAGGTTGCGTTTACCGCATGTCTTGGGCGATTTGTTGTATAAACTCCATCTCTCTTATCAGATCGGGTCCCGTGAGCTTGCGCTCCAGGTGCCGAGTGGCATCCAACTGAAGGACACGCCTGTGTATTTCAACCGGAATGGAACCGGCATAGATCGGCAGGTGGCTGTCATCGCGTCCGCGGCTGTCGGCAAGGTAATTGCCACTCCAGTGGACATGGCAAATCCACTCGCCGGCATCCAAATAGGCGTTCAACATCCGCACGCGTTCATCCAACGAAGCGACTCGCTGTGCCGTGGTGGTGGCATGGCTGGTATCTAAGCAAAGCTTCACTTGCGGCCGATCAATATCCTTCGCCAATTGCAGCCAGTCTTCGGGCAATACGGCCAAATATGTGTTGAGCGCCTCGAGATCGATCTCTTCCGGTGAAGCCGCGGGATCGCAACCATCCCAGTATGAGCGGCTGTTTTCGATACAGATAGTAATCCGATAGCGCTCAGCCTCTTTGGCTAAGGCACGCACCCCGTCCACGAACCTTTCGTACTCCCCGACGATTTCCCCGTTCCAACGATAAGGAGCCGTATGTATGACTGCTTTTGCAGCGCCTGTCCGACCGGCCCAATGGAGAGCTTGGATAAGCATGTCCAAGGATTGCTTGCGCCACTCGTCGTCAAGAGCGGCCAGACTGAGCCGCCGACCTGAAATGCTGTAGGGCAAATGCACGCACTCAATCAAACCCTCCCAGGGTTTGAAAGCCTCAAGGCGTTCCCTCTCTTCAGCCGCGGTGAGCCCGGCGGCCACGGACACCTCGACCCGCAAACCCAGACGCCGAATCAACCAAACTCCCACCGCGGGAACACACATCAACCCATCAAGCATGCGATCCACCGGAGACATCCTCCTCGTTTGGGATATCAACCTGCGATTGTGGCCCCTGTCTTTTTGCTCCGGGACTGTCGTCGGCGGTACCACCATGAGCCTGCGGTGAGCACAAGCCCTTCTCCTGTATGGCCCAACAACGTGGCCACCGCACCGCCGGCGGCGCCGAAGCCAGTCAAGAACTTAAAACCCGGCCCGACGGTCAAAGCGACCAAGGAAACGTTCACCGCCTTGCCCACAAAAAGCACAGGCGTGTGCCGCTGAAGCATCAAATGCCCGATATTCCATTCGTGCCAGGCCAGCACCACGGGCAGCAAGATCAGCCAGCGCATGGTCTGAACGGCCCCCGGCACAAGGTTTTCCGGCGTCCCCATCACCCGTCGCAGGGCAAATTGCGCCGCCGGGGTATAAGAGAGCAAAAAGATCACAAGTACGCTGCTCAAGACCACAAGAACGAAAAAGCGACTGATGGCCCGCTCGTTTTTCGCCGTTCCGTCAGCGAAAACCTGTACCGTCTGCTGAAGTCCCCAGACCAGAGCCGCCACTACCCAAACGAGACTCCATCCCACTGAAAAGGCGGCCAAAACATCCGGCGGCACGCTCTCACGGGCCAATCCCGCATTGAGCAACATACGGCCCAAGTTGTTAATCAGACCGGAAGCCAGCAACGGAGCCAAGAAAATGAGGACTGACAAAACGGCTTGATCCCTCGGCGAGCGCTTGGCTTGGACGCCCGGTTTCGGCCGCCAATAGTGAGTCTTGCGTCCCTGCCAAAAAGCAAGTGCGGCTTCCACACTCATACCGACCAGGAACGTAACCGAACCAATCGCCCCGCCCCAGTGAGGGAAAACGGTAACCAACACCGCGATAAGGGATACCATGACGATCAGACGGATGATCATCCCCAAAGTGATAAAACCCGTGCGCTGTTCCCGAATTATGAGCCCCTGGAAAAAACAACGAAAACCCGATATGGCGGGCAGCGGTAACAGAAGCCGGAAGGCCAATAAAGCCGTGGGCAGAAGCTCGGGCGCGACCCCCAACAACGATCTGTATGTCCAGGCCAAGGCCGGAGAGAGTGACAAAGCGGCGGCAACGCCCACCAGTACAGCCAAGACCATCAACACGGCGCGAAAGACCGTCTGGGCTTCTTCCTGGCTGCGGGCCAAGGTCACTGTTGAGGAGCGCAGCATCACCGCCGCGTTCTCAAACAAAGACAACGTGGACATACCCACCGCATAGCCGGCCAGCGCCACCTCAGGCTCAAGCGTTCTCGCCAATCCGATACTGATCACCCAATGACTGGAGGCCATGATCACTGACGTAAATCCTAGGGGTAGGTAAAAACGACCGAGAGTAGACAGAGTCGGAGCCTTACGGCTCTCACATGATGACTGCTGCACCCTGAGGATCACCGACTTTCTTAACCTTAAATAGCGAGATAACCACTGTGACGATACGCCTGGGATAAAGCCCGGCAGCTTGTTGGGTAACCCCGCCGCGGAAATTGGCGCCTAACGGCCGCGTCCAGGCCGAAGGATGTCTATGGCGGCGTTGATATCGCAATCCGGCGCCGGACCGCAGGCACAGGCAACAGTCCTGACGGATAGATCAATCCGTTCTTGGAACGGTTGCCCGCACAAAGAACATATTTGAGACGCATAGGCCGGATTGACTTCTACGACCGTTCTCCCGGCCTCCGCCGTTTTGACGAACAATCGTTTTGTGAAACAATCCCGGCCGGCGTCCATGATGCTCTTAAAGAACCTGCGATCCTTGACCATACAGACCATGGTGAGGCATCCGACGGCAATAAAGTCGTTTTCGCAGTTGATTCCGTGCACGATCTTGTCTCAACAACTGCCTGCCCTACCCTCTCCGAATAAGGCCGAGAGGCTTGCGGCAGGCTGTCTCTGTCATGTGTACTGGATCGGAAGGCCGGTTCCTGCTCAGGCAGCCGGTCAAAGCTAAAACATGCTGAGATCCAAGATAACGCTGAGATGTTCGAGCACCGCCAATCCTCCCACGCTGTTGCCCTTTTTCTCCAGCGCTGGGCCCACAACACCGATTCCCATTCGCCCCGGCACACAGGCCATGACGGCTCCGCTGACCCCGCTTTTGGCGGGAATGCCGACGCGAACGGCAAACTCGCCGGATCTGTCATACATGCCGCAGGTGACCAAAAAAGCGTTGACTATGCGCAGAACGTGATCGGGGATACTCAACCCGACCAGACGAGCAAACACAAGCCCCATATGGGCCAAACCGTCGCAGTTGACTTCCAGGGCACACAGCTTGGTGTACAGATCAACCGTCTCTTCGACGGAGACTCTCAGAATACCCAAGTCTCTCAGCAAATGAGCCATGGCCCGGTTGCGGTGAGCCGTCGCCTTTTCACTGCCATAGACCGCTTCATTGACGCCGAAAAACCCCGGAGCGCACATACGCCCGGCCAGATCAGTCAACTCCCGCCATGCCGCGGCATAGCCCATGTTCTCCAACAA
>LFTP01000310.1 GCA_001513395.1 Clostridia bacterium DTU080 | reverse complement strand
GAGCGTTGCCGTCAGGGTAGACATCGAGCTGGAGTTCCCGGCCGCCGTACGTAAAGCGCCCGCCGGCGATACGGCTGGGAAAGGGAAATAGCACAGGAGAGCCGTACCGGGTCGGTGCTTCACGCAATTCCTTCGCATCGGCAGGCGAAGAGAGCACGGAAACGGCCGCCTCTCCGCTTGACGGTGAAAGACTCAAAGCGATCAAGTTGGCTCCCACGCTGGGCAGAATCGCTGCTTTTGACTCATTCGGACCTCGCAGAACCCACAAGGATTCACCTGACCAAGTCTGCTTTTCCACATCAAACGCCAATACCGGTCACCTCTTCGTCTCATTATGTACGTCGCATGATCATCCGAGGGTAGGCTGGACCTTCCGCCCCGCACGTTCACGCGCGATTTGCTCTTGATAACCCGACTCTCTGTGGGCCTGCAGGGGATCGGCCGGCACACCTAAGTCATCTCTCACCTTGACCAACAGCGGTTCGACATCGGTGTTGAACGCGGAGACAAGGCATTCTTCAGCGGCAATGATGTCTCCGTCAGCCTGCGCGGCGGCCAGAGCTTCGCGATCCACAATCAAAGCCTTGGCGTAGGCGCGTTGAATGGCCAACACCGATTGAATCATCGCCTCCACTCTCGGCTTGAGCAGATGAGTCTGATCGATCATGTAGGCGATCTGAGAACCCTGATCGTCGTTCAACTCGCTGGTAACGAGTTCGTGGAAAACCAGGAAGAGTTCGTAAGGGTTTATCGATCCGGTGGTCAAATCGTCGTCTGCGTATTTGCGATCGTTGAAGTGAAAGCCTCCCAGCTTCTTCTCGTCAAGCAGCGTGGCAACGATCTGCTCGATGTTCACTCCTTGGGCGTGATGGCCAAGATCTACGAGTACCCGGGCTCGCTCTCCCAACTTATTGCATAGAAGAAGCGCCATTCCCCAATCAGGGATATCGGTGGCGTAGAAGGCTGGTTCAAAGAACTTGTACTCCACCAACAATCTCTTGTCATCCGGGAGCATGGTATAGATCTGAGCCAGGGATTCTTCCAGACGGCGTTTGCGGCACCTCAGATCATCTTGTCCGGGATAATTGGTCCCGTCGGCCAGCCAGAGGCTCAAGTCGCGGGAATCGACTTGTTTCATAATCTCTATGCACTGTGCGACGTGGTCCAGTGCCTTACGCCGTACGGTCGGATCCGGAGCGGCCAGACTGCCGAATCGATAGGCCTCATCCTGGAACAGATTGGGATTGATGGCCCCGATGGTGAGTCCAAGCCCCTCTGCTTCCTGACGCAATGCTTGCCAGTCGTCAACCATGTCCCACAGTATATGAAGAGCTACCGACGGGGCGATGCCTGTCATACGATGGACGTGAGCCGCGTCACGAAGCTTTTCACTCAGTGTCACGGCAGCCCCTGGTTGGGGGAAGACCCCAAAACGCGTACCGCTGTCCGCATAGCCCCAAGACGGCGTCTCAATATGCTGAGATTTCAACCTTCCTTCGATCAACTGTACGTCCAGACCGCGCGCCTTCAGCGTTGCCGCCAACCGTTCATACTTTCCTTGCATTTCGCTGTTCATCTGCGTCAACCTCCATGCTCGTGTGGAATCAAAGCCAACCGCATTGCGCCGCCACGGCTGCCGCCGCCCCGCTGATCAGCAACGCCGGAAGCATGTTTCCCACCCGCAGATGGGCAAGTCGCCATAGATTGATGGCAATGGCCACAATCATGATGCCTCCGGTGACTGTCATCGTGCTGATCACCGGTTCGTTCAGGATCGCTTTGGCCGCTCCCGCCAGAGCGGTAAGGCCTCCTTGATAGACGATAATTGACAACACCGACAACAAGGTGCCCGGCCCCAGGGCGGCCGCCAGAGCGAAACTCGATACGCCGTCCAAAGCGGCTTTGGTCAGCAACAACGAAGGATCGCCCAGCAACCCGTCCTGTATGCTGCCCAGAATGGTCATGGGGCCGACACAAAAAAGAAGGCTGGCACTGACGAATCCTTGTACAAATCGGGCTCCTGCGTCTTCATCGGATCGATCTCGGTTGAATCGCTTTTCAAAACGCTCTCCCAAGCGATTCATGATCCCTTCGATGTCCATCCACTCGCCGATGAAGCTGCCTGTCACCAACGCCAACAGCACGAGGATCATCATGACGGCCGAGCCGCCCTCCAAAGCCATCTGCATCCCCAAAACGAGCGTTACGGCGCCTAAGACTTGCATGGCAATCTCGTTCATCGCCTTGGGAAGGCGCTCACCGAGCAAAAGACCCAGTGAACTCCCGATCACTACGGTGATTACGTTGACTATCGTACCTATTCCGTGCACGCACTTACCACCTTTTGTCGTCCTATGCCATAACCCGATACTGCGTCTCAATCAGATCACGATACAGCCCGCGCCGGCTGATCAGCTCGTTGTGAGTTCCTTGTTGTACGACGCGGCCGTGGTCGAGAACAACGATCACATCTGCGTCGCGGATTGTCGACAGCCTGTGGGCCACGACAAAAGCGGTACGTCCTTTGAGCAGCTTGGCAAGCGCCCGTTGGATCTGTTGTTCTGTCTCCGTGTCGATGTTGGCGGTCGCTTCGTCCAGGATCAGGATGCGGGGATCCGCCAGTATGGCTCGCGCAAACGACAGCAACTGTCGCTGGCCAAGGGAGATGCCCCCGCCACGCTCGCTGACCACGAAGTCATACCCATCCGGCAGTTGCGATATAAACTCGTCAGCACCGATCAGGCGGGCGGCTGCTATGACTTCCTCATCCGTGGCGTCGAGGCGTCCGAAACGGATGTTTTCCATAATGGTTCCGGTGAACAAGAAAGGCTCCTGCAAGACGACCCCTACTTGAGTACGCAGGCTGCGAACGGTCACGTCTCGGACATCTATGCCGTCGACGAGCACACTGCCTTCTGTCACATCGTAGAAGCGGCACAGCAGATTGATAATCGTCGACTTCCCGGAACCCGTGGGGCCGACCAAAGCGACCGTCTGGCCCGGCTTGACATCCAACGAGATCCCCCTGAGGGCCGGACGATCAGGCAGATAAGAAAAATGCACATTGCGAAACTCGACGCGACCGGTAATGGGCGGCAGATCAGGGGCGCCCGGCTTGTCCGTCACGGAAGGCTTGGTGTCGAGGATTTCAAAAATGCGCTCTGATGAGGCCATGGTTTGCAGCAGCTGGTTGTAGAAGTTGCCCAGCCGCGAGATGGGCTCCCAAAACCGTCCAAGATAGCTGGCAAAGGCGTAGACGGTACCTAAAGAGATGTCTCCGATCTGAAATAGCCGGGTGCCGTACCAGTACGCGATACAGACACCTACCGCTCCCGTTACGTCGACGATGGGCATGAACAGATCGCCGACCTTGCTGGACTGATTGTGCTTAATCCGGTAATCGTCGTTTAGGTGGTAGAAGAAGGCTTCGTTCTCTTCTTCTTGCACAAATGCCTTGGTGACTCTGATCCCCTGTATGGCTTCATTGAGGTGTGAGTTGATACGTGCATTCCGCAAGCGAACCTCACGCCACGCCCGGCGGATTTGAACGCGGATTTTCGTTGAGAGCAAGAACATGAGAGGCAGAGTGATCATGGTGGCCAGAGCGAGCTTGGCGTGCAGACTGAACAGGATGGCCGCAATACCTAGCAACAGAAAAACGTCGGTGAGGCTTTGCACGACGCCGCTGGTAAACAAGTCCTCCAGAGCGTTCACGTCATTGATGACGCGCACGAGAACGGATCCCGCCGAACGACTGTCAAAAAAGTCGAATGACAGAGACTGGATATGGGCGAACAGATCATTACGCAGATCACGGAGTGTCTGTTGCCCAAGCCAGTTTGTATTGTGGGTGCGCATGCGCCCGGCGAAAAACAAGACGATGTAGGCGCCCAACATGAGCAAGGCATAACGGGTCAGCAGTTCGAGATTCGGATTGGCGATGGATCGGTCGATGGCGTTGCGTGTAAGAATCGGAATGCTCAACCCGGCCGCTGCTCCCACCATGATGGCGAACAACGCCTTAACAACCGTGGCGCGGTACGGTTTCATGTATCCCAGGAGACGCAGGAGCTGTCTGATATCAAAAGGCCTTTCCATGGCCCTGTCGTCCGAATAGACGAACCGTTGGGAGATGGGACGAACGGTCTCCGCATTCGCGGAGTCTTTTTGTTGTGTACTCTTTTGTGCTGTTACGCTGCCTCGTTGCGACACCGTTGTCGGACACCCTTTCTTACTGGCTTGACGTAGCTTGCTGTATCGTGATTCCTCATTCGCTATCCCGCCAAATCGATCCGGTCGCCAAGCTGCACGTCACAAATACGTCGATACACTCCGCCTAGCTCATACAACTCATCGTGTGTGCCCCGTTCCACTATCCTTCCGTTCTCCAAGACAATGATCAGATCGGCATCCTTGACGGACGAAATACGGTGCGCAATGACGAAGGTAGTGCGTTTTTGCCCTTCGAGTAGATTTCTGAGGGCCTTTTGAATCTCGAACTCCGTCTCCATGTCTACACTTGCCGTAGCGTCATCGAGAATGAGAATCCGGGGATCGGTGAGCAAGGCTCTGGCGATGGCTATTCGCTGTCTTTGACCTCCCGAGAGCCCAATGCCCCGCTCGCCGACCAGGGTGTCATAGCCTTGAGGAAGCTCCATGATAAAATCATGAGCATCAGCCATGCGCGCCGCCTCTTCAATCTTGCTCATGGGGACATCGCGGTTTCCGAAAGCGATGTTCTCGCGTATGGAAGTGGAAAACAAAAAGGTCTCCTGAAAGACAATACCGATTTGACGCCGCAGATCTTCCACGATGACGTCTCTGACATCTTGCCCGTCGATCAAGACACGACCTTCGTCGGGATCGTAAAACCGCGGAATAAGGCTGACTAAAGTGGATTTGCCCGACCCCGTGGGGCCGATAATACCCACCACCGCGCCCGCCTCGACCGTCAAGTTGATGTCTTGCACGGCCGGGTGTAACCCGTCATATGAAAACGTGACATTATCAAATTGCACATGTCCGGCGATGCGATCCAGGGGCCGGGCGTCAGGGGAATTGCGGACGGTTTCAGGTGCCCCCAGAATCTCCACCAGTCTTTCCCCCGCCGCAACCGCCTGCGTGAAACTGTTGATCTGGTAACCGAGCTGTTGCACGGGAGAGACAATATACCAGATGAGGCTGAAGGAAGCTACCAGATCACCCATGGACATGCGCTCCAAAATGACCT
>LFTP01000358.1 GCA_001513395.1 Clostridia bacterium DTU080 | reverse complement strand
TTTTGTACTCGGGTCCTTCGTCCAGACTCCGCTGGATTTCCGTGTTCACATGCTGAAAGGCCTGCCAGTATTCATCGGTTGATCCCGGAATGCGGTAGACGTCTTTCAACAGATGCGAAGGAGTATACAGACTGTAGGTGGTGAAGACCCAGTAGCCGTCCGTCTCCTGAGTCATGTAGTAGCAATTGGCTCCTATGAATTCGGGCAAGAATCTGCCGACATGAATGCCGGGCAAGAACACCGCCGGCAGCTCATCTGTATCAAAGCTGTTTCGCTGGGCGCCAATGGCTTCCGTATATCCGACGATGAAGCTGTATTCACTGAGGGCCAAGACGGGTTTGTCTTCGGTTCCCCAGCCCGCGGCCACTCCTTTTGTAAACCAGCCGCCTCGCAGGCCTATGGGCGAGGACACGAAGGCATAAGGCAGAAGCCCCAGTTTCAGATGAGGATTCACTTCTTCCACTGCTTCTCGAATCTTGGCAGTGATACTCCTCACTTCGGCGGTGAGGAAATCGCGATATGCCTCCAGCAGGCCATGGGCTTGCAGCCAGTCGTAGCGCTGATCGGGCGGAACCTCTACCTGAGTGAGACCCTGACCGTTCACGAAGCCGTAGAATGCATCGTCTCCGTAGTGAGTCTCTTCACTGTATGTAGACAGACCGGTGGCCGTGGCCGCGTAGAGTTCGAAATCCACCAGAACGCCCTCAATCGGGACTTCGGCGGACAATTTGGCGATGTCGACAAGCCGTTCTTTGACCGTTCGTTCCCAATAAACGGGATCAACCGGGCTCGGTGCTTTGGGACGTGCCGTTCCGTCTTTTAATACGGTCGGCTTGATAATGCTTTCAAACACCCGGGCTTCGGTCAGTCCTGCGAAGTCCAGTACGGGGAAAAAACGCACTCCGGCGGCTTGGGCACTTTCAGCCCAGGCCCGGATGCTATCCAGATCGATGCTGGGCCTGCGCTCTTCGGTCTCCGGCAGACCCTGCTGTTGTCGCAGGAGCTGCAAATAGCGCTCACGGATGGAGGTTACGGTCGTGTTGTCCACGCCTCTGAATTTGACCAACGCAGTATTGAACCCCGCGGCTTTCAGATCATCCAGATGATCGAAGGGTGCGTCTTCGTAGAAGTAAGCTGCTCTGACTTTTTCCGCTGCCATCCATTCGAAATCCGAAGCGGCGGCCGCTTGAGCGAGCATCAGGCATGCCAAAACCGTCACTGCACGCTGCAAAACCTTTTGCAACCTCAACTCTATCAACTGTCACGTCTCCTCCTGTCAGTGATCATAGCGACTTGCAGGCATCCGCGCCCGATGAAGGCGAACTCCTTGTCGACCACTGTCGTCTTCGTTGGTCCCGACGGGCTCTCCTGCCCAATCTTGGCGCACTCGGCGAATGAATGGGCGGATAATCGGCTATTGACACGGGGCTGATGGCGGATTACAATCACAGTGTCGGATAGTTAGGCTTGCCTAACTTCGGGAAGGAGTGGGGCTCATGGCGCTGGGCACCGTTTTTATCGTCGTTGTTGGGTTGCTGGCCGCGTACGGAGTAGTGCGTCTCACAAGGTCGGGCTCAGCGTGTTCCAGCTGTGCCAGTTGTCGTGTCCGTTCTACATGTGCTTCGGCAACCGGTCCGAAGAAGATCGATTTTGAGAAATGAACAAGAGACCGAGACAATCGGAGCAGGGGCTTAGCGGCCCCTCTCTTTTTTTATGCCCCTTTTGGCCATCGTCATGAGGCAGGCCCTGCGCGGGTTGTGTGGAATCAAAAAAAGCAAGCGCATACGGTGGGCAACGATCAAGGGGGCGTTACCATGCTGGACAGACGGCACAAAGGGGACATAATGGTTCCTTCGGGACTATTGTGCGAGATGCGCCGAGATCCCGTCGGGGTGGAGGCAGCACGACCTCGTTTTTCATGGCGGTTGCCTCAGTGGCCGGTATGCAAAAAGCAAACGGCCTATCAGATTCAGGTTGCTTCTGCTTTGGAAGCTCTGATGGCAGGTCAGGCGGATGTTTGGGACAGCGGCCCCGTCGAGACGGAGCAGTCTTTGCATGTTCCCTACGGAGGGCCGCCTTTGAAAGCGGCGGGATGTTACTACTGGCGGGTCCGTATCTGGAGTGATGACGGTTTTGTCCCGGATTACTCAGCGCCGGCGCGCTTTGTTTGCGGCTTGCGGGACGGATGGCATGGTAAGTGGCTGTGGGC
>LFTP01000313.1 GCA_001513395.1 Clostridia bacterium DTU080 | reverse complement strand
AGATGTGTATAAGAGACAGGTCCGGGACCAATCCTGTCTTCTGCACCGGCGGTGTTCTCATTCGTGTATATGGTCAATCCGGCACTATGCAGACGTATCCATGCCAATCGGCCCATTCTACGTATTCAACAACCCATTCCTGATTGCGTCCGGCGTCGTCAGTCATCAGCATTCTCCATGTGCATCTGTCTGATCTATGCACCCAATGCGGTATACGGGAAGAAGCGATTCGAACGGCAGGTCATGGCCGGGGACCTCGAGGTTAGAAAGCTCGCCACCCATGATTGCGATACAAACGCGACCTAAAGGCGCGGATCCGAACGGAGTCTGAGGCCGCTCTATCATGGCCGGACCGCCTTCCTCGATTCCCCGCACATGGCCCGCCGGGATCTGTTGCGCTCACCTCGCTCGGCGCGACGTGCGCAGCGTTTCATCAAGCCTGGCTTGGACCACTCTGGTCACGGCGTCCAGTGCGGCCTGCGGGCTCACCTGCAGTTGAATCACTTGTGATCGCGCTTTACTCAACTCGTTCTGGTAAAGAACACTGACCGGCATGGTCGGCAGATAAGGCCGCGAATTGGGCCCGGCCAAAGCAACGGCGATCGGCATATACTCCGGATGCCGTTGCACAAACGCACGTGCGGCCGCTATGCGTGCCGGGAAGGTGACTTCCGGTTCGACCTTTTGACGTTCGATCACGTGCTCCAAGCTGGTCCGCCAGCGAATGTATTCGAACGCCTCATCGGGATACTTGGCCCCCGTGGGAATGACCAACGTCAGTGCGTTCCCCGTGGTCGAATTGGGCTTACCGCTGGGAGCATAGGGCAGCGGAATCACATCCCACTCAAAGTCCGGAGCATACAGACCGAACCGAGCAATCGCCCAAGGTCCGTTGACCTGCATGCCCAACAGTCCGTTAAACAAGGGATCACCACGGAAATACTCCTGGATCTGCGACGCTAGAGCGGAGATTCGGGCGTAATCGTAGCGCCGGGAATAGGAGGCCATCCAGTCGAACATAGCGACCACGTTCTGGCTGTCGGCCGTTACCTGCTTATTCACCGGATCCCACAACTGTCCGTCCCAAGCGGCTAGCCAGGTCCACGAATCACCCAGCCAGGGGACAAAGCCCATTCGGACTATGTTTCCCGCATCATCCACCGCCGTCAGGCGCCTGGCAGCTTCATCCAGCTCCTCGATCGTCTCAGGAAGAGCCACCCCAACCCCCTGGAATAGAGCTCTGTTCGTGAAGAGCATGTTGGCATCGACGTCGTACGTCATGGCCCAGACACTGCCGTCATAGCACCAAGATTCCCACACCAAAGGAAAGAACTCCCCGGGCTGTATCCCCGCTCGTTCAATGCACTTGTCCAGGGGTTGAATGAGCCCGGCCTCGGCGAATTCGGCCAGCGAATAGGTGGCAATAAGCTGAGCCACATCCGGGGGCACTCCAGCGGCGATGGCTACCGACAGTTTGTTGTAGTAATCACTGGTGACGCTGACATGCTCGACAGTCACTCCCGGGTGCAACCTCTCAAACTCCTTGATCATTTGTATGTCCGCTTCCATCTGCAAGGCCTTCCGCTTATTCCACAGCGTCATCTTGACATTCTCTTTGGCGAAGCCCACACATGATCCCAACAACACACCGATCAACAGAATAACAGTTGCCAACCTTCTACACACTACAGGTTTCATTTCCCGACCTCCCGAATGATAGGCCTGTTTGTTAGGCAATCTCTGATTCCTCTCTAGACAGTCTTGTCGTTCTTAGAAACAATGTCATTGCTGTCTTCTGATAACTCATGAGGCGAAGGTCGCCAAAACCGGCAGATCGCTTAACCGGATTCTACTGCCGTTCTTCCTCCGCCTCCGTCTCCTCCCAAGGCCAAAGCAGCACGCGGCCCACGGCCACCAGCATTTTCTCCGGATCCTCCTCACCCCGGGTCCAGGTGCTGACTACGACGGACTTCCTGACACTTGAGGCCTCTATCCATTCAAACGTAGTGCGTCTATCATCCAACCAACGGGAGAACAGCCCCATATGGGTAACCCGGTTGGTGCTGCTGGTGACAAACACCAAATCGCCCGGCCACACCTCTCGTGCCCGCAGCGGCTTGTCAGTGGCCAGGCTAAAATGGTCATAAATGGCCACGAAAAATCCCCAAAAATGGTCAGC
>LFTP01000106.1 GCA_001513395.1 Clostridia bacterium DTU080 | reverse complement strand
CGTTCTTAAAAAAACATCCCTCCACTTGAGTGATGGGAGTGAGGTCTTTCATGATCTCCATCACACGCTGAACCACCGGTATATAGCGGCGGTTGAAGCCAACCTGGAGAATGCGGTTCTTGCTCTGTGCTCTGCGCATGAGCGCTTCCGCCTGGAATGCCGTTATGCCCGGCGGCTTTTCCATGTAGACATCAAGATCGGCATCCAGACAGTCCCGGGTGACTTCGAAAAGGTTGTGCGGTTCTACGAGTACGAACACGGCGTCAAGCTTCTCTTCGGCGAGCATCTCCTTATGCCAGCCGTAGATGTTCGGGATTCCGAACTGCTCTTTGGCAATGGCTGCTCGTTCGGGTCGCAAATCACATGCTGCAACGACCTCTACACCTTCGATCTCAGAGAGTGAAGGAAGATGCACGCTGCGCGCCAATCCTCCGACACCGACTACACCAACTTTTATCTTGTAGCTAGCCACTTAAATACGCTCCTATCTGGAGAACTGGGAATATCTATCTCTAAATGTTTGCCACCGACGGGCTGCTTCCTGCTTATCTTTAAGGGCAAATCTTAAAGCGTCGGTAATCCTCGTTGGCCGGATCATCGACGGAGTACTCCATGAAGGTGCCCAGGGGTTCGAGCGTGTATCTTCGATGCGTAGCGGATGAGACGCCTAACCTGACCGGGACTGCAAAACCCGGGTATGAAGAGGTGACTGTCAATCATGCATGATGTGGTGATGGACTCGTACCAACACGTCAAGGCACACTTGAGACAAGGCTGCAATGAGGAAGGGGTGGGCGTGTTTCGTTATCTGGTGCGAGCCTGGATTGCATCGGGTCACTACGTCTTGGTCGCTCATGATATCGGTGCTGATGTCGCCTTCTTGCCGGGAGGGCGCATCGAGTATGGAGAGCCTGCCAGAGACGCTCTTCAGAGAGAGATCATGGAAAAAATCGGGGTGTTGGCACAGATTGGAGATTTTGTCGGTGCTTGTGAAGCCGTCCGGGAACAAGACGGTCGTTTGTACTGCGAGATCAACCTGGTCTTTGCTTGCCACGTCCCTGGAGTTGACAAAGACGCGACTGTCAAGTCACTCGAGGATAATCTAGAGTTTCTGTGGATCCCCAAAAAGGAGCTCGCCTCGATCAACCTCATTCCTGAGCCGATGCGAAAACTGGCCGAAGTTGATACCCTCCCGCCGGCATTTTGGGGATCGGATCTCGAATGACGTGCGGCAGGACTATCACGGTTCAGGTAGATCAACATGAGGCGAAGATGATGGGATCAAACAAGAGGCATGCCCATATCGACGGAGCTTCCGAAGGTCAGTTGGCTGAGTAGGGACCCGGAGATCCGCAAGATCTAGTCGGCCACACATCGATTGTTCCCGGAGGCTCTGCCCGGGGTGAAGCATTCCACGGACTGCACAGATGGACGGACCGGTTACGGTGCCCATCAGTATGGTAGGACGGATGGGAATGGCAATCCTGGGGCGTTTCGGTGGATTTCACTCGTGTTCTTTCGGGGGACGGACTTTCACGATCCGGCCGAATTGCCCGAGGGCAGCGGCAAGAGACTTCGGCACGTTAAGCTTGGGGCTGTGGAAGATATCGAGCAACCAAAGATTGCTCTTCGAGGTCCGAACGAGATGGCATCTCAGCTAGGCGACGGCTGGGACGGACTGGGTCTGTGGTTCGTCCACACTGGATATATCCATCTTCGGCTCGCTCATGCGCTCTTACCGGTCTGGGTCCGGATGCATTCCAAGCAGAGTCGGACGATTCCGCTCCGCAGTCGCGCAACTCCATATACTTCGGTTTGTGGAGGCGTCTTTTGTTTGATAGATCACGCTGTCGGGAGATGCGTGTGGTTGGACCCGATCCGACACGCGTGGCGAGACTGTAGATGATGTTGGTGCGACATGCAGTCCCTGGTGCAGGGCTTGCCGAAAGACGACGAGGCGATCGTGTCTTTCTTGGACAAGACATGGCGGCCAGCCCACCCGGTTGCTCATGACACGGTTGTCGAATCCATCAACCTGTCGAGTGGTCGTAAACTCATCTAGCTACTTTCGCGCAGGACCCGCGTTTCTTAAATCAGATTATTATATTCGGGTGTTATTACCCGGAAAGAATTGCTCACTGCTCAATAGATACCAAAAAGGATACGGAGTCTATATATCGTATCCTTTTTCATATAATCGTATTGTGCAGTGGGAGGGTGAAGATATTGAAGATGGCTAAAGCAGCGGGAAACCTGATTGCGTGGGTCCTAATGATGTTGTTGCAAGGCATGGCCGTCACATCACTTGCAGCGTCGACAACGATTGTCTTCGCCAACCGGGGTGGCCCGGTTCGTGAGGATCTGGTGAAGTACTGGATCGCAGATTTTGAAAGAACACATCCCGATATCCAAGTTGAGTGGGAGATCTCACCGGGCACGTCCGCTTGGCAAGATCAGATTGTTGTGCGAACAGCCGCTGGCGTTGCTCCAGACGTCCTAGAGATCTATGGTGCTTTCGCTCGAGATTGGGCTGAACGCGGTATGCTTCTCGACCTGGCTCCCTACGTAAAGCGCGATCTTTCTTCTGCACAGTTGCGCGACTTTTTCCCGCACCTCTATCAAGCCGGGATTTTGAACTACGGACCCAATAAGGGCTTGCAGTATGGATTGCCATCATACGGAAACATATCGTTGATCTATTACAACAAGGCCCACTTCGATGAGGCTGGCCTGACGTACCCGGATCAGTTGGATCAGCAGGGAGAATGGACCTGGCAGACTTTCGTTGGGACAGCGCGCAAACTAAAGCGCGTTGACAGCGATATCGTTACCCGATGGCCGTTGAACTCTGGTGATACGACGTCCATCGATCGGGCATCCGCCTGGGTGTATTCCGCGGGAGGCGAGGTGTTTGATCCCCAAGACCCGACTTGTTTCTTGCTTGATCGGCCCGAAGCCATTGAAGGTCTCGCCTTCTTACAGGATCTGGTCTGGACATATGGCGTGCATGTTCCTTATACGTTGTCTGAGTTGGGAACCCAGGAAGCGTTCACCAGCGGGCGGGTTTCGATGCGACTCGAAGGTACATCCAGAATCACGCGCTTTGCGGAGGAGATCGATGGGCAATTCGACTTCGATATCGCTTTACGTCCCGTTGGGCCTGTAGCCAGAGTTCACACAACTTCCTTCGATGCTTTCGCCATCAGCAGCACATCCAAGCATCCCGAGGAGGCGTGGAAGATGGTCAAGTACCTGGTGACACGCCCGGGAGTAATACCGCACATGCGAATTCTAGGACGAGGACCGGCCATACTGTCGGTTTACAACGAGTACTTGAAGATCCATCCCGACAAGAACCTAGTGGCTCATATGCAAGCCGCTCAAGAGGCGCGGGTTTCGCCAAGTCAGCTTATGGTGGAGGCTAAGGCGGCAACCACTCTGATTAACAACGCTCTCAGAGTGAGCGTCGTACGCAATGAGAAGTCGGTCCGATCGGCGATTGAGGAGATTGCGGAATCTGTTCGGGCGTTGTACCGTTAGCCAAGGCTGGCTGGACATGATACTAATCGGGGGCCATGGGTTTTTCCGCGGCCCCCATGCGCTGGAGAAGGTCGGGAAGCTCACCCGATGACGTAGATGGGGTTGGTCCACGCCGAACGCGTATATCCCACCCCTCCGTCTATAAAACGCCAGGAAGGATCAGAGCGGGTCACTCTGGCGCGTATGTAACCCTCATCGCCGCGTATGAGATAGCAAGAAGATCTCACGTTGCTTTCGGCCTGAACCACTCTTCCTTTTGAGATGAACTCGATCGTGGCCGGCGCGTCGGCTTCGACCATAAACCTGTCATCCTCAACGCTGATGAGACTGATCTCGGGGCCTTGTGAGGCATAGAAGACTCCTCTAAACAGACTGTCCATTACATCCTCTACGGTGAGCTCTTCAACGGTCGGCGCATTAGTGTAAACAATACACCATCCGCCGCGGCCGGACCGCCCGTGGGAGTCATCAGAGGCAACACCGTGGACACGGTGGCCTTGGGTGAGCAGATAGTCCCACTTGGCTTCGGCGTTGGTCCATTGCGTGCGAGCTCCGCCCGTCAGGTCATAGCCGACATTTCCGATCTCAAGAGCGTGGGGCCGGTAGGGGTACCCGAGTCTTCCCAGCTCCTGATTGCCGAAGATGACATCGAGCTCTTCATAGGTATAGCCCGCTGATGACCAGATCTGTTTTCCGGCATGTTCTCCCTCGGTTTCGAGTCGGGCATTGGGATGAGCCAAGATAACATAGACGTTATCTTGTATCAGTTGTGCCAAAACGTCCCGTGCTGATTCATTCGGACGACGATCGTAGCGATGACGCAACGGGCTGTAGCGAATCTCAGTATGATCAGCGCCGTAGTCGACGTCCGTTCCGTCTGCCTTGCGCACGACGAAGGAGTCTAATCCTATGTGTTGTGAAAACCGATTGGTATTGGCGGGGTTTTTCTCAGCGGTCTGTACGATGCGAATCGTGTGCATTCCTAGGGGCAGCCCTTGGCGAGTGAAGACATCCTGTTGATAACGCGTCTCGGGGGAGAATAAGTCGACCTCGGCCACTTCGTTGCCGTCAATGAACACCTTGGCTATGCAGCCGTTTGGTCCGGTGCGTGTGACCCAGCTAATCCCGCTTCCGACAAATGCCAGTTCAGCCGAAGCCGGAGACTCATGCGTATGGTAAAACCATCCCGAACGGTCGGCATCCGACCTGATCTTTTGCCACTTCGATTCGGTTTCCAAAAGCTCGGGACGGCAATTGATGCAGACTATTTCTCCAAAAAGCTCGTTGTCGCTGCCGTCGCGGCGTCCCAGAATACGCTCCATACCCGGCAGCCAAAGGATACCATCGACTCCCCAGGGCGGTTCGCTTTGGGAATAGTCGTATACACCTTTCCAACAAGGCGGAGTGGTGTTCCACGGAGTGGTCAGGCGATCATGATCCGTGATGGCTACGATTCCATACGGGGGAGATGTGACATAGTCGCGATAGTCCTTTAGACGATCAGGGGCGGGCACAGGTGCGTGGCTGTAGGCCGGGTTAAACAGTGTGTGATTATGCAATGAGGCCTTGTACGGGTATGGCTTGTGATTCGCATAGGGATTGTCAATGATCACGATGCTCTCTCCTTGGCATGCGGCAGCTAATAAGTCGATATGAAGGAGACTACGCCGCCGTACCGGGATCTTCCTGTTGAAGTCGAAGGCGACCCGGATTACGAGTATAGCCTTGTGCGTTGTGCAATGCGCGTCCTTTTGATCGGCCGACAAGGCATGGCAGGTCTTGAGCCTACCCGACGATGTGACGGTAGAATCCGCGTTAACAGGCGGGCAGTGTGCCGGAGAGNNCTCCGGTACACTGCCCGAGTCTATCCCTGTTGCGCCGCGTGAGATGTTCTCGCTTTCATCGCGCAGTATCTGACTGCCGGGATAGGATCCGAACGGTCCGTGAAGGCTCTTGTTGTTGAGCCTCGCTGATTCCGGAAATCACCCATAGAGCGGTAAGTGCAGTTGTTGGCCAAATGCCATCAGGCAATCACCGCGACACATAAACACGCGGGGAGGGCGAGACAGCCTTCAATCACAAGAGGGAGAAAACAGAGCAATGGAGCCGTCCCAACTTTGCCTCTGGGACAACTCCGAGAGTCTTGGATGAATCCGAAACAAATATATAGGCACGGTCAATCCCCCGCGCGTGCGGGTAGGAGCACGAGTGAACCGTGATGCAAGTAAAAACCCGTTGTAGACAGACCCTCGGACGTTGACGTTGTTAGAAACGCTTGTTCTAAAATTCTGTCCGGCAACTGGCGCGTTTGCAATCCAAGTAGGCCCAACATGAGAGTCTCCGTCTACCGCATCTTCTGTTTTCCCTGTGGGACGGGATCCGAACGCCGTTACGTCCTGCATGAAGCAGTGCCTCTAAGGGCGGGTTCTGCTTGAGACCATTGAACAAGCTGTTTTCGATGTCTCAACGTCTATGCCTGAGGAGCCGGGCCGTCTCCGACGGCAAAAAGGCTTGTGGCAGCATGGTGGACGTGAGATGACTCATCTCGCCGTTGGCCATCGCCGCGCACTTGACGGGCTTCCTCGAGACGCAACACCCTCAGGGGATCTTTCGCTTAACGCTACGTGCAAAAGCTCTCAAGAGCCCTCTCCGTCTCAGCCCTTTACCTGACATCGATAGCATGGTTTGCTGTCCAACTTATCGACTTGTCTGGGAGAAAAGACACCGTCTTTGACCCGGATGTGAGCTCTATTCTTGCCTCAACGCTGCAGTATGGCGTTGGCCACCCTTTCTGCTTCGTCCAGGGCCGCTGTGGGTGCCAGTAGACCATCTCGAGCTGAGCGCTGCAACAGGCTGGCGATGCCGCGATTGATGTCCTGATAGTATATGTGGGGATATGGGCCTGCCGTATTGAATATGCGTGGGATTTGAGACATGCATCTGTGCTCTCTGAGAGCAGTGAGGAACTCTCTGCTTTTCAGAGCGTCCAGACGAGCGAAGTTTATATAGAAGCTGCCCCAGTGGACAAAGCGGTCAACAACCGCCTGCGGGCTCAGGAACAACTGAATGAACTCCCAGGCCAGATCCGGATGCTTTGCGTTTGACGGGATGACCCACATATTACTCCAGCTGACACCCGAACGGCCGTCACTCTGGGGTCCCTGCGGTATGGGGAGAATGATCAACCTTTCCCGCACCAGCTCGGGCACGTCGTGTAGGAGCGTAGGAATAGACGATGTGTCCCGGATCACCATCGAAGCGATTTCACCGTCGAAATCGCTACCGGCCACGGCCCCTTTGCGCATAGCGTTGTGCACGCGTTGCCAGTCGTGCATAAACTCCAGCGCTTCGACTCCCTGAGGGCTGTTAAACGCTACCGCCGTTTCGTCGGCGCTGTAAAAATGCCCGCCATTGGAATACAGAAACGACGCAAAATCTGCCGTGTTGACGGTAGTGATAAACCCGCTGCGAACGATTTCGCCGCTGGCATCCATCTTGGTCAATCGCTTGGCATAGTCAACTAAGACCTTCCAGGTGGCGATCGCTTCGGGGTCAGTGCTTAGACCGGCTTCTGCAAGATGGCTCGTATTGACGTAGATCGAGCGCGCTTCCCAACTCCAGGGCATTCCGTAGATCCGGCCATCTTTTTGCGCCGCGACCATCGAGGCAGGTAGGAAGTTGTCGGGAGTCATGTGTGGTGTCGATTCGATGTAGGCATTAAGCTCTCTATACAGTCCGGATTCGTAGTACTGCCGGGCGTACATTACGGAAGCAAGGGTCACGTCCGGAGGCACGCCCGCGGCTGAGGCTACGACAAACTTCTGCATATCGTGGAATTCAAACTGCAGTGTTGCCCCGGGATTTGCTCCCTCAAAGCGTCTCGTCAGCTCCTGATTCCATTCCAGATAGAGCTCTCTCGAATGGCTGGGCCACATCCACACCAATACTTCAGTCTTCTGCTCGGCAGCGCTTGCTACTACAACACAAGCAAGAGCTATGATCAAAGCGAAGGAAACCAACACAGCTATAAAGCGATCCATGAGCCATCTCCCTTCCGGCGGATTTGAGATATTCACCTGGACATTATTAACAATAGACAACAATGATTCACCTATAGATTATACAATGGTTGATCATTACCTTCTTGTAAACAAACAGGGATATCAAGCGGTACACGGT
>LFTP01000121.1 GCA_001513395.1 Clostridia bacterium DTU080 | reverse complement strand
GATAGATCTTCACATCGGCATCCGGAAAGACTACGGTGCCGATGTCCCGACCGTCCATAACGACACCTCCCCGCCGGGCCATCTGTCGCTGCATCTCACATAAGCGCTGACGCACCGCCGGATTTGCAGCTACGGTGGCGACAACCTTACTTACGGCGGGTAACCGGATGGACTCGGTGACGTCCTCGCGATCGAGAAAGACCTGAACGACGCCTTTGGACGGGTCGAAGTCCAGTTCGACCGTCGATGTGGATGCAATCTCGGCCACTTGAGCAGTGTCACTGGGAGGGATATCTAATCGCACGACCTTTAACGCTATAGCACGGTACATGGCGCCCGTGTCAATATACAAATACTCCAATCGAGATGCCACTTGGCGCGCCACGGTGCTTTTTCCTGCCCCTGCCGGCCCGTCAATGGCGATGACAAGGGTTCGTCCGCCCAAGCAATATTTCCCCCTAGTACATTGGAGTTGTCAGTTGGACCTTGACAAGTGGACAAGGGTCTTAGGATAGCAGAGCAAATCCTCTTTGTAGAGGCTGGGGCATTTCGACAATCCCCCTTGGGAGCCGACTGCTATCCCCTTGGTTAGACTAACCTGTCCAGACCAAGCGTGTTTGATCCGCAAGAGACCTTTTCTCTGTCCGCCACACCTATACCTGCATGAAATCAAAGGTTAACGGCGCCAAGCTACATAACCATTGTTTCGCAATAATCCCACGGCTAAGTCAGCAGCTTCAGAAGTGGGCAAAGCAACGCGCAAGGTGCCCCCTTCACCATGCCGCGCTTTGAGGATACCGATGTCAACGATATTGAGGTTGGCCTCGGCGATCAGGCCCGTCACTTCATGAATGGCACCGGGTCTGTCGACCAAGGTCACCACAAACTCATGCACCGCCGATGATGCCGGCATGGTCAGACGGGTCTCCCGGGCCTTATCCAGAAGCTCGTATAAAGCCTCACCGTTACCTTGCTCAACTGCCTGACGCAGTTGAGCAAGGTGATCTTCAAATGCCTTCAACATCTGTGTGATGGCAGAAGCATTGGAAAGACATATATCCCGCCACAGTTCAGATGAGCCGGCGGCGATTCTGGTCGTATCCCGAAAGCCGCTCGCTGCCAGCCGCAACATCGGCAAACCCTCGATATCCGCAACCGTGTTCACCAGGGCAGCTGCCACCAGATGGGGAACGTGACTGACTCCCGCTACAACCAGATCGTGTTCTTCCGGAGTCAATACCAAAGGCGTGGCCCCAGCGGCTCGAACCAACTCCTGCAAGCGTTGCATTGGCGCAGCTGAAACCGGCATCCCCTGAGGAGGGGTGAGACAGAAGACAGCGTTCTCAAAAAGATAAGGATCGGCGGCCTCCACACCGGTGCGCTCCGAACCGGCCATAGGGTGTCCGCCGATAAACCACACGTCTTCGGGCAAGAATCTGGAGACACTCTCCATGATCCTAGCCTTCGTACTGCCCACATCTGTCACGAGCGTTCCCGGACGTACCTGGCCGACAACCTTCTCCGCTAAGGGCACAATCTCCGAAACCGGAGTGCATAGGACCACTACGTCCGCCGCCTTCACACCGCCGGTCATGTCTGTGGTTCCCTCATCAATGGCTTCGCATTTCAAGGCCAGATCGAGAGTCTCTTGCCGACGTGTCACTCCGATGACGCGCCCGACGCCAGCTTTGCGCCAAGCCAGCCCCAATGAACCGCCGATGAGTCCCACGCCAACGATAGTCACCGTCAGATCTCTCATAGCGTTCGCCCCACAGCTTTAGCCACCGGAGCCAATCGCTCCATCAATCGGGCAAATACTTCCGGCCGCAAGCTCTGCGGCCCGTCTGAGAGCGCCTCTTCCGGACGACAGTGGACCTCGATCATCAAGCCGTCTGCACCGGCGGCTACCGCTGCCAAAGCCATTGGCGTCACATATCTCCATTTACCCGTACCGTGCGAGGGATCTACCACGATCGGCAGATGCGAAAGCTCTTGGACGGCCGCCACTGCACTCATATCCAGAGTGTTCCGTGTCTGGGTTTCATAGGTGCGAATCCCGCGCTCACACAACACGACATTCTCATTGCCCGCGAGCATGATGTACTCCGCGGCCATCAACCACTCTTCGACCGTGGCCGACAGGCCACGCTTTACCAGAACAGGCCGTCTGGACATGCCCACTTCCTTCAGCAACGTGTAGTTTTGCATATTGCGGGCGCCTATCTGCAGCATGTCCGCGTATTGAATCACCGTCTCTACGTCCCGTGGATTAACCACCTCAGTGACCACCGGTAAGCCGGTGCGCCTCCGAGCCTCGGCCAACAAACGCAGGCCCTCTTCTTCCAAACCCTGAAACGTGTAGGGCGACGTACGGGGTTTGAAAGCTCCTCCTCGCAACATGGATGCTCCGGCTTTTTTCACATGATCGGCGGTCTCAAACAGCTGCTTCTCGTTCTCCACGGCACACGGTCCGGCGATCACCGGAATCATCTGGCCTCCGAAAACCACGTTACCTACCTGTATCTGACTGGTTTCCGGCTGAAACTCCCGGCCCGCCAGCTTGAAGGGTTGGAGGATGGGAACGATCCTTTCCACGCCCGACATGGCCTCAAGCCGCTGTAGCTGGTCTATCGTTTTCTCACCGACCGCTCCTATGATCGTACGTTCGACACCACGCGAGATATGCGTGGCAAATCCCAACTCCCGCAATCGATTGACAACCGCTTCCAAATCCTCTTGCGAAGCGGTCCGTTGCATGACCACAACCATGGTGCGCCCTCCATTCTACCATGCTACCGTGCTTATCAGCGCCCTGGTTTATACTTTTTTTAACCTACTGCCAAGGCTCGGCGTAAAGCCGCGATAAAGCGCTCATTCTCCTCCTGTGTGCCGATAGTCACCCGCAAGAACGTGGGTCTGTCAAAAATGTCACCGGTTCTCACTATCACCCCTTCTTGCAACAGCCTTTCGTAAACGGGCCGACACGGCCGTCCGATGTCAACGAAGATGAAGTTAGCCTGAGTCGGACAATACCGCAGCCCCATATCCGCAAATGCCGCATAGAGATAGGCTTTACCTTGGCTGTTTGTTTCACGGCTGCGCTCCAGATGCTCTGTATCATCCAAAGCCGCGAGAGCTGCCTTCTGAGCCAATAAGTTGACATTGAATGGTTCTTTAACCCGATTGAGCAAAGCCACAACGTCTCGGGGGGCGATAATGTAGCCTACTCTGAGACCCGCGAGCCCGTAGATCTTGGAAAACGTGCGCATGGTGGCCACAAGCCGACCTTGACAGATGAGATCGATGGCATTCGGAAAATCCGCTGCATCCACGTATTCAACATAGGCTTCATCCAGGACCACCAAAACACCCTCGGGGACTTTTTCAAGAAAAGCATCGACAGCCTCGGCATTCACATACGTACCGGTTGGGTTATTAGGATTGCAGATAAACACTATCTTGGTCCGCTCAGTGATCCGCTCAGCCATGGCCGTAAGATCATGTGTCTCCTCCCGCACCGGTACCACGACTTCCCGGGCACCCATGAGGCGCGTCGCGTATGCGTACTCCGAAAACGTCGCATCCGCAAATATGACCTCATCATCAGGTAGTAAGAAAGCCTCCGCCAACAGCTTTATGATCTCATCCGAGCCGTTCCCGACGAAAACCTCGTCCGACGAGACACCGTATTTCTTCGCTATGGCATTGCGAAGATCCCGAGCGGCTCCGTCCGGATAGATATGTACACCGCTGATCGCTTCCTTGAGGGCCTCCATCGCCAACGGGGACGGGCCTAGAGGGTTCTCGTTGGAAGCCAGCTTGATTATATTCTCCAAACCGTACTCCTCTTGAACTTCGGCGATCGGCTTTCCCGGCACATAGGGTGTGATGCGTTCTATAGCCGGCCGATGCGACGGTATACGCACTGCAGCCTCCGTCTCCTCTCTGAATATCTATTTGCCCTTATTCTTCTCGGACTAAATCCGGGCGCAAGCGGCGAGCCTCGCGCAAATACACGTGCCGAAGCTCGTGTCGGGGTCGGGACGTGTGTATGTGCATGAGGCAGCGTATACAAAGCGGCAGACTTCCGGGAACGGGAAGCTCCGTCACGCACATCAAGGGTACTTGAGTCATTCCCAACTGCCGTGCACCCACCGCAGGATAGGCGGCGTTCAGGTCCTGAGTTGACGAAAAGATGATACTGACGATGTCGTCATATTCCAGCCCATTCCACTCGCAGAGTTTCGTGAGCATCTCTTTGGTGGCTTCTATGATCAGCTTTTCGTCATTCCGCTCCACCGTAGTGGCTCCGCGAAGGGCTTGCGTACGCGCAACAGACACAACAACCACCCCCTGCTACCTCGATGGCACGGCCCGATGCCCTAACCCGATGGTCACATCATCCAGATGCAACAGACCGACACATAGATAAATAGCCACGGCGACGTGTTCACCGTGTCTGGCAATGCCGATTTTGCCTCCTACATTCAACCCCAGCGCCTTACGCGAGACTTGAGCCAGCGCCTCATGGGTAGCTCCGGCCACCGCTCCCTCTTCGGCATGCGTGGCCTTGATAACCCCTTCACGTTTGGCGGCCACAACCGCTCGCTCTATGATGCGCTGGACGGCAGGAAGAAACTCACCGCCGTAATCGGCGGCCGCGGCTTTCACACCTTGCCTTTCCAGTTCGTCTTGCAGGTGATCTTCTTCTTCACGCTCCCGGGTCAGTGCCATCAAGATGGCGGCCCGAGCGACATCCTTGCTCTGGGTCGCACGCATCGGTATATCCCTCCGCATTTCACGGGCTTGCTGAGCCACCTGGAATCACTATACCACAGCGACCGGAGCCCAACAAGAAAGGCCCACTGCCACGCTATCCGTTCTTGGGCTCCAGTCCGGCGGCTCGCCGCAACAAGCGCAGTTCAGCCGGGCTCAAATGGCGCCATTGCCCTTGTCGCAAAGAGCCCAACGACAAAGGACCGATCTTTTCACGACGGAGCCGAACGACAGGATAGCCGACGGCTTCACACATCCGCCGAATCTGACGGTTGCGACCCTCGCTCAGTTCAATCTGCAACTGGGTGCCGATCTCATCGGTAATGCCAAGCGTCACCCGAGCCGGAGCCGTTCGCCCGTCACTCAGCATGACCCCTTCCTCCAGCGCTTGCAAGGCCCACCTTGTCGGTTTGGATTTGACCCACACTCGATAAAGCTTCTTGACCCCATAGCGCGGGTGCATAAGACGCAGAGCCAATTCCCCGTCATTGGTGAGCAGCACTAAGCCTTCGGAATCTGCGTCTAAGCGCCCGACAGGATAGATGCGTTCGGAGACCCCCGTAATCAGATCCACGACGGTCTTTCTTCCTTGCGGATCCCGCGTCGAACTGATGACACCGACTGGTTTGTTCAAAGCAACATAAACCGGACGCCGGGGTCTTTCTATCGGAACTCCATCGACACAGATGCGGTCCGTCCTCGGATCCACGCGAAAACCCATCTGCGTGATCACTGTACCATTGACACTCACTCGACCCTGACGAATCATTTCTTCGGCCCGACGACGCGAAGCGACGCCTCCGGCGGCCAAGACTTTCTGAAGCCGTTGCTTTTCCATGGCGGCTTTCACCCTGGAAAAGAAGATACGCCACACCACGGTGGCGTACCTGCAGTCTATAGATCTATGTCAAGGCCATGAACTTCAGTGGCCACCTTCGTCCGTCCGTTCTTGCCGCCTCGCAAGAGGCTCTGGAATTGCTCGAACATCCTAGGGGCCATATCCAGCAGGCGGTCAATGGTTGCATTGCCGTCCACCGGCATCAAGCGAATCTGGCCTTGACCCACAACAAGAAAGGCCACGGGATTTACGGAAATCCCGGCACCGGTGCCGCCGCCAAACGGAAATCCTTTGTGTTCCTTCTGTTCCTCCACTTCGTATTCCGTGCCTCCGGCAGCAAAACCCAGACTGACGCGAGAAACCGGGACAATCACACTACCGTCTGGCGTTTCTACCGGATCACCCAAGATGGTGTTGACATCCACCATCTCTTTGATGCTCTCCATTGCGGTCTGCATAAGACCTTCAATAGGGTGCTTACCCTCCATAGATTCCAGCCTCTTTTCGTTGCCAACGTCGTGCGGCATCTCGTAGGGTTCGCCACATAATCTGACCGACGGAAAGCCGGAATATGCAAAATAGCTCTGTGTCCAATTCCGCTTTGGTGAAATCGGGCTCAATCTCCACACTGGGCCGACGGAGCAGAACCAACCGTCTGTCCAGGTAGGCCAGGATACCGCATTTCAATCCCCAAAGCATCCCCGTGACAACCGCGGTGGCGGCGGCATCTCCCACTCCGATGCGCGTCTGCCAACTAAACTCCAGGCAACGAAAATGAGGACTTATGATCCTAAAAGGCACCACAATAAGGCGCAACCATATGCTTCCCAAGGCCGGATTCTTCCTCGGACCCGATCCAAACAACATGTGTACCACATCTACACCGGATAAGACCCTGCGGATCACAGACTTGTCCGCCCGCCGTTGTCGTGATAGCGACCGCGGTGTGAGCCTATCGGTCACCCGCGCCGTTTGATTGCCCGGAGACAACCGGACGCGCGCTTTGACCAAGCCCCGCCCAAGTCCGCTCAGCGGAACATTCACTCGCCACTTAACAAGACCGGCTACGGAGAATCTCAAGTCAAAACGAGCCTGGGTTTCAGAAAGCTTGAAACGTATTTCCAGATCAATGGGTATGAAAACGATCAAGACCAAGAGCGCCGCGACGAGGGCAACCACCACGGGACGAGCCACCTCCCAAATGGTAGAATGCCCCAGTGATCTTTGCTCTACGACCCGGCGGGCGCCTCCGGTTCCTCAAGAGGCGGCAAGTCTTTGAGACTGTCCAGCCCAAACTCCATGAGAAAGCGTGTCGTGGTCCTGTATAGAATGGGCCGTCCCGGTGCCTCCTTGCGTCCTGCCTCTTCAACGAGACCTCTCTCCAATAGCGAGTTGAGCGCTGATTCGGCCCGCACCCCGCGAATGGTCTCGATGTCCAAACGGGTGACCGGTTGCTTGTAGGCGACGATGGCCAGAGTTTCCAGCGCAGCTTGCGACAGGCCTGAATTGCGCACTGGCCGCAGCAACTCAGATATGAGATGAGCATAGGCGGGCTTGCTGACCAGACGTACCCC
>LFTP01000169.1 GCA_001513395.1 Clostridia bacterium DTU080 | reverse complement strand
CATTACACGTCTGATAGACAAAAGCCGGGGCTGTCCCAACCTTGCTTTTGGGACAGCCCCGCCATTGTTTGACAAAAGAGTTCTTACCGAGCCCGACAGATCAATTCAGCCAAGGTACGCACCGTCACACCCGTGGCGCCCTTGCTCTGGTAATGCTTGTTCTTTGAGGTTGTACTGGTTCCGGCAATATCCAGATGCGCCCAGCGAGCTTCTTTAATGAACTCGCTGATGATCAATCCGCCGGTGATGACTCCGGCTTCACGCCCGCCCGTGTTCTTGATATCCGCCACATCGCTCTTATACTGCTCTTTGTAGTCGGGATCGGCAGGCAGACGGCAGTAGCGCTCTCCGGCCAGACTACCGGCAGCTATGATTTCGGCAGCCAGTTGATCGTCGTTGCTCATCAATCCCGTGTACAGCGTACCCAAAGCGACGACACAGGCTCCCGTCAACGTAGCCACGTCGACAATGGTATGCGCACCCAGCGATTCGGCATAGGCCACGGCGTCAGCCAGAATCAGCCTGCCTTCGGCGTCGGTGTTGTCGATCTCAATGGTCTTGCCCGTCATCGTCCGCACGATATCCCCGGGTCTTTGTGCCGTGCCGGAAGGCATGTTCTCCACACACGGAGCTACGGCGACCACATGCTGAGCGGGCTTGAGAAGGGCAATGGCTCGCATGGCTGCCAACACCGCGGCAGCTCCGGCCATATCGGTCTTCATCTCGGCCATTCCCGCACCGGGCTTGAGGCTGATTCCGCCCGAATCAAAACAGATCCCCTTGCCGACCAAGGCATACGGACGCTCATCATCCGAGCCCCGATAACGCAACACAATCATCTTCGGCTCCTGAGCGCTCCCTTGAGCCACACCCAACAGGGCCCCCATCCCCAAGCGTTCCATATCCGCCCGGTGGAGGATGTTGCATTCCAGACCTACTTCACGTGCCATCTCCAATGCCCGCTCGGCCAGCACCTCCGGAGAAAGGGCGTTTGCCGGCATGTTCGTCAAATCCCGGGCCCAATTGGTCGACTCGGCCAGTATCGTTCCCCGCTCGACGGCCTCTTGAATGATCTCGATCTTTGCTTCATCCAACTCAAGAATCTCGAGCTCCACATCCGGACGTTCATCACGCTTGCTCTTGAAAGCGTCAAAAGAGTACCTTCCCAAGATGGCCCCTTCCGCCACGCTTTGAGCCGCGGCAGCGACATCCAGCCCGCCTATACCCGCCCCGTGAACCACGGTGGC
>LFTP01000335.1 GCA_001513395.1 Clostridia bacterium DTU080 | reverse complement strand
GGCCGTGCCGCACGGGCCTGCATACTTGGCCGGTGCGGTGGCCGCCGGGTTTTTGGTCGGCGAGCTGGCGTGTCTTTTTGTCTTGCGCATCGGACTGAAAAAGGCCGTCGACGGATACGCCAGAGGAAGAAGACACCGTCCGGCCATGGTCTGTGCTCCGGTGCGGGCCCGGGCTTTGCTGGCGTTGGGAGTGCCGGTGATGCTTACCGGTCTGCTAAACAACAGCATGAATCTGATCACGGTAGCCCTCATTCCCCGGCTTTTGCAAGAGACGGGCATGAGCATAGAAGAGGCTACCCGTGCCTATGGGCGTCTGTCAGGTATGGCGGTTCCTACACTGTATATGCCGATGATGCTGGTCTTTCCCGTTACACAGACCATGTTGCCTGAGCTGACACGGCTGGTGGCCCAAAATGCGGCCCATTCGATCGCCAGACTCAAAAAGCTGTTGCGCAAAGTCTATCTGGGAACGTTGGCCGTCAGTGCCACGGTAGCGCCGCTGCTTTGGTTTCGGGCGGATTGGTTGGGGTCAATCCTCTATGGCGATGCGAGTGTGGGCGGTTTGATCCGCCCTTTGGGGATGGTGGCTCCTTTTGCCCTGTTGGGTGCCGTGAGCGCCGATGTTTTGTGCGGGTTGGGTCGTACCGCCTGGGTGCTGACCGGCAGCCTGGCGGGCAACGCCGTGCGGATCCTCTTGGTGTCCATGCTGGCGGGCAATCCTGCTTGGGGGATTGTCGGGGTGCTGTGGGCGGTCATCGCCGACGTTTTCCTCACGTCCGTATTGCAGCTGGCCGGTGTATGGTGGGTGCTGAAAAGAAAGATCTGGCGATAGTCCGTCTCGCGGCAGGTTGAGGCCGATAGGCTCTATCGGGTTTCGCCTTCAATGGCCCGTCGGACATTGCCCTCTGAGGCGGCCAGGGCTTGTCGGGCTTTTTCAACCGTGCAGTCGGCGAGGATCATGACGATGGCCGCTTTCACATCGTAGCCGCTTGCCTGTAACGCTTTCTCAATCGTTGTCGCATCGGCGCCGGTGGCCAACTCGACTATGCGCTGGGCCCTGTTGATCAGTTTGCTGTTGGTCGGTGTCAGATCAACCATGAGATTGCTGTAGACCTTGCCCAGCTTAATCATAGAAACTGTACTTAGCATGTTGAGCACTAGCTTTTGGGCGGTACCGGCCTTCATGCGGGTTGAGCCCATGATCACCTCCGGGCCGACAACCGGCGCGATAGTGATCTCCGCTTCGGCTTCCATGGCCGAGTTCTTGTTGCAGACCAAGGCGATGCGAGCGGCTCCCACCGAGGCGGCATAACGCAGAGCCCCTATGCAGTAGGGCGTGCGGCCGCTGGCGGCGATGGCCACCACTACGTCCGCAGGTCCCAAATGGCGCGCGGCCAAATCGTTCGCCCCTGCTTCCGGGTTGTCTTCGACGGTTTCAACGGATGAGACCAGAGCCTTTGGGCCTCCGGCAATCACTCCTTGCACCAGATCTTCGGGTACACCGAACGTAGGCGGGCATTCTGCCGCATCGAGCACACCCAATCGTCCGCTGGTGCCGGCTCCGACATAGAAAAGACGCCCGCCCTTTTTCAGACGGCTGACGATCACTTCGACGGCCAGAGCGATCTGAGGCAGTTCTTGAGCGACGGCATCGGGGACCCGGCAATCCTCCCGGTTGATGATCCGCAGGATTTCAGGGATGCTGAGGGTGTCAAGATCGGTATAGGCTGAGCGTGACTCAGTGGTCAAATCAGCGAGCTTTTCCATGGACCAAGAACCACCTTCGAATGTGTCGGTTCTATCACCTTCTCGCGAACATGAAATCTTTCCTGCTGCCGTGTCGCGGTCTTGGCTTGAGAGATCTGCAGGAAGCACTGACGGGTGCATAGAATCCCATATCACGGAGGGAATCCCATATTCTCATAGCTCAGGGGGAAATGCGATGCGAAAAACTGCTCATGTCGTGCTCAGTGTATTCTGTCTCAGTCTGTTGTTGGCCGCTGTCGTCAGTGCCAGCACTCCGGTTACTGTTACCGTAATCTCGGAGAGGCGCGAGCAGAGCTATCAGTGGCAACTTGAGATGAAAGAGCGCTGTGAAGCCCAGAATCCCGGAATAACCGTCGATTTAGTCAGTGTGGCCGGATCGTCGTTGGTGCCCAAGATGCAGACCATGCTAGCCGGAGGCGTACCGCTTGATATCGGTTACATGGATCCTTACTTGGTGCTCGATTGGGGTATGCAGGGGCTCCTTGAGGATTTGACTCCTTTTGTGGCCAAAGAACAGAGGCAGTACCGGGATTGGTTCCCCGTGGGACTGGATCTGTTCCGTGTGGACGGTGCTTTGTACGGCATTCCCCAGGATCTTCAGATCGGCGTCATTTATTATAATAAGGATCTGTTTAACGAAGCGGGTGTGCCCTTCCCCAGCGTAGATTGGACATACGACGATCTGCGGAACATGGCTTTGCGTCTGACTCGACGCCAGGCGGATGGCACTACCGACGTCCACGGGTTTAAGATCCCGACGGGACGCAACTACATGCCGGTCGTCTGGTCATACGGCGGTGATTTCCTGGACAGCTGGGTCCGGCCCACTAAATTCACCGGCAGATCCCAGGAGGTAGTCAACGCCCTGCAGTATCTGGCCGATCTGGTCACCTCGGGAGCCGTTCAGGACAAGGCCACGCATGATCGGATGAGCATCACGGAGGCGTTCCTGCAGCAAAGAATCGCCATGGGTCTCAGCAACACGGTGGCCATCGCTGAGGGCTTTGTGAATATCAGGGATTTTGAATGGGACGTCATTCCTTTGCCCAAGGGTCCGACCGGACTGCGCGTTCCCTACATTAATGCCATCGGTTGGTTTGTCTTCAGCAGCTCAAAGGTTAAAGACGAAGCGCTCGAGTTCCTGAAGTTCATGACCTCCAATGAGGCGTTGGAGCGGCGAGTTGAGATTGCCGGTCTCGTGCCGCCGAGCATGCGCATCTTCCAGACCGCCTGGTTGCCGGGACGCACACAGCCGGCCAGCCGCCATCTTCTGCATGAGGGTTTGGACAGAGCTCGCTCACCGTTCCAGATCCAGGCCGACTTCTTCAATCCCATCCACAGAGAAGTCCTGAACACCATCTGGGGTCTTCAGGCACCCGCCAGCGCCATTGCTTTGATCGAGTCTCAGATCAACGCTCTGCTGAACGAGCGGCGCTGACAGAGTCCAAAGCGGCCTAGCTTAATAATGCTGAGCACTTGATGATCGACCTTCGCCGCCGCTTGTGGGCGAAGGTCGATCATATGCCATTGACTGCGTCCGCTCGCCCAACCGCCTGTAAGCGTTCGGGTCGGAAGGACGACGATGATATAACCGTCTTGCATGTGCATGGCAGATGATCTACGGACTCGGACCATGGACGGTCCGTTGGGAAGAACCGCTGTGCGGAAAAGAATAACTGTCCAAATAAGTGTCTCGATGAACGGACCAAGACGGACAGGATGATCGCTTACGCGTCTCTGCCCGTTCGCGCCACGCAACGACAAGCAGTGAAATGATAATACCCCGCCGATCATTCGGCGCCCGAGTGTTGCTGGGATGCTCGGCGGAGTCGCACCGATCGCGGTGCTTAGCGGAGGGTTCGGCGGCATGACAGCACATGAGATCGAAGAGTCAAGACTGGTTTGGTATGATGTGCGGGAATGGGGAGTTGAGGGCCGAGGCTGGAATGACGTAGAACGCTATTACGACCGACTGCCCGCTCGGGCGCACGGCGTGGTCCGGGATCCGGTATGGAATTTGAGCAGAGACTCGGCGGGGATGTGTACGGGTTTTGTTACCGATGCCCCCAAGATTCACGCTCGGTGGAGACTTCGATCCGAAAGATTGGCCATGTCCCACATGCCGGCCACCGGGGTCAGCGGGCTTGATCTGTATAGCCGGGACGAAGCCGCGGGTGTGTGGCGCTGGCTGGGTGTCGGCAGGCCGGAACAGGTGGAGGCTCAGTCCACGCTTGTCAGCGGCCTTGACGGGAGTAAACGCTCGTATCTTTTGTACCTTCCGTTGTACAACGGTATTGAGTCCCTGGAAATCGGGTTGCCCAGCGGCGCTTACTTCGAGCCGATTGCGCCCCGCACGGCTCAGTCCGTAGTCTTTTACGGGACCTCGATTGTGCAGGGAGCCTGCGCTTCCCGACCCGGCATGCACCATGTGGCAATTCTGGGTCGTCGTCTAAATCGTCCGGTGATCAACCTGGGTTTTTCGGGAAACGGCAAGATGGAGCCCGAGATGGGGCATCTTTTGGCTGAGCTAGATCCGGCCGTCTATGTCATCGATTGTCTGCCCAACATGTCCGTCGAGCTGGTCTCAGAGCGCGTCGAACCGTTGGTGCGCATCTTGCGTGAGGCCCGACCGTCTACTCCGATTGTCCTGGTCGGTGAACGATATGTCCACCACATGTCTTTGCTCCCCGAACGGCTTCGCGTCTATGAACAGAAGAAGGAAGCCTTCCTCAAGGCGGTAGAACGCCTCGTTCAGGCCGGCGTGGGAGGCCTTCATGTCGTTCCCGGCGAGCCGCTTGTCGGCGATGACGGCGAAGGGACCGTGGACGGATCTCACCCGACTGATCTGGGGTTTGTACGCATGGCCGATGTTCTTGAGCCTGTAGTGGCTCCGCTGCTTTAGGACCGATTGCGGTCGTGTTCCAGAGCGTGCTTGATGATGGTTTCTATCAGCTCCGGATATGACAGACCCGCTATGGCTGCCGTGACGGGAAATCCCTGTCCGTCGGTGATATCCGGGTTGGCATTGACGTCGAGGACGAAGAACTCGCCTGTGGTCGTCTCCAGGCGCACGTCAATCCGTCCGTAGCCGCTGAGGCCGACGGTTTTGTATGCCGCTTCACAGATCTCGACAACTCGGACCTGCTCCTCGGGCGTCAGCGGCGCCGGGCACAGACGTCGAAAACTGCGTCGCTCCGGGGAGTCAGGGTCCCATTTTGCGTCATAGGACATGATCGGTTTAAGTTCGGAGGGCAGGTTTTCGAAAGTGATCTCCGATACGGGCAGGCTTTGCAGTCGAGTATTGCCCAAAAAGCCGACGTAGAATTCCCGGCCTTCGATGTAGCGCTCTACAAGGACGTTTTCGGCTCCGAAGCGTTGCGCGGCCTCTTGTACGGCGGAACGCAGCTCATTCCAGGTCGTGGCCACCGACTGCTGAGTGATGCCGATGCTTCCGTCCTCGCGGGCGGGTTTGACGATGACGGGCAAACGAACTCTGCCCGACAAAGCTTGCTCCTGCGCTGGATCCAGCAGCGGTAGCAGACTGGCGGCCAGCCAGGCTTGCGGGGTGTTTATACCGCGGCTTTGCAGAATGGCTTTAGTTTGACGTTTGTCAATGGCGATCGTGATGCCGGCGGAGTCCGAACCCGTGAAGGGGATTCCCAAAAGCTCTAGGTATCCGGCGAAGCAGGGCTGAAGACCGCTTTGTCCGTTGATGCTCTCACAGAGGTTGAAGATCACGTCGGCATCACAGTCAGCCAGATAGGTGAGTTCACGTCGGATGTCATTGCCCACGCCCAGTACTTCGTACGAATGTCCCAATGTTTCCAAGGCCTTTGTGACGTCTCGGACTTGATCCAAAACGCCTTCGTGACAAGCATAGTCCTCGGGGACGGCAGAGCTGGGGACGTTGTAGGTGACGATGACTTTCATTGAATTTCTCCTTTTGCCTTGTTACTTTAGTATAAGGGCGGCCGTCCGTTTTGTCAGCACCCGTAGTTTACCTGCCGACTGGCGATTTTTCCACTTTCTTCATCATTTTGCGCCTCGCTGAAAGGTCGCTGGAAGGTTGTGATGAGTGATGATTGTCTTCGTCCTGTGGTATGGTTACAATGATGAAGTGCTTGGAGAAAAATCGATTTGCGACCTTGTTTAAGTGGGGGGGCCTCTAATGCGACTCTACAAAGTACGAGGCGGTATAGCCATTCCGGATCACAAAGAAGGAGCCCATTCCCCGTTGGAGGAATTGACTCCGCCGGCCGTGCTTACCGTCTCTTTATTGCAGCATCGTGGAGCGTCGGCGCGACCTGTGGTCAAGCGCGGCGAGCTTGTCAGGCGCGGTCAGTGCATCGGCGAACCGGTGGGGTTAGGGGCTCCGATTCACAGTCCCGTATCCGGGAAGGTGATTGAGGTAGCCTCGAGACTGCATCCGTCCGGTTTTTACTGTGAATCAGTTGTGATTGAAAATGACGGCGAGTACGTCGATGCCGACAGGCCTGAAGGAATAGCGGATCCGACGAGTGTAAAGCCCGAGGTCATTCGTCGGCGCGTGCATGAAGCCGGAGTCGTGGGCTTAGGGGGAGCCATGTTTCCGACTTCGGTAAAGCTGGCCCCCGAAGGACCGGTGGATACGCTGATCATCAACGGCTCCGAGTGTGAGCCGTATCTGACGTGCGATCACAGAGTGATGCTTGAATGCACTGAAGATCTGATCTACGGTTGGCAAGCTCTGCGCTATGCTCTTGGGGCCAAGCGAGTCTTGATCGCCGTCGAAGCCAACAAACCGGATGCCATAGCCAAGCTTAAGCAGGCCACGACGGGCATGTCGGATGTGGAAGTGGTTACGGTCCCCGCCGTCTATCCGCAGGGGGCCGAAGACGTCTTGATCCGGCGTGTCACAGGCAGACGGCTGCGAGCCAGGGGATTGCCGGCTGAAGTGGGCTGTATGGTCCACAACGTGGCGACGGTGTTGGCTGTGGCCCGAGCTTTACGCGACGGCGAGCCGTTGATCAAAAGAGCCGTGACCGTGGCCGGAAGCGGAGTCCAACGGGCGGCCAATTTCTGGGTGGCTATCGGAACGCCGGCGGGGCATCTGCTTGACCATGTGGGCCGACGCGACGATATTCGGCAACTGATCTTCGGCGGCCCTATGATGGGCCAGAGTGTGTCTTCCGAAGATGTGCCCGTGATCAAAGGAACCAACGGATTGCTGGCCATCGCTGAAGATGATGTGCTCGAGTTCACCACAGGAGTCTGCCTGCGTTGCGGTTGGTGCCTGGATGTGTGCCCAGTGGGCCTGGAGCCATATCATCTGGCGCGGCTGGCGGAGGCCGGAGAATGGCACGAAGCCGAGGCGGCCGGAGCCATGCTGTGCTATGAGTGCGGCTCCTGTTCCTATCGTTGTCCGGGCAGGCGTCCGCTCTTGCCTTTGATCAAGCTGGCCAAGGGTGAAATACTGCGCGAGCAGGCGGCAGCTCGTACCAGATCACAGACCTCAGGAGGGGTGGCATAGTCGTGGCAGCGTCAACTGGTTCATTGAGCAATACCGAGGGCGAGAAAAAGCGCTATTTGTTGCGTCCGGCTCCGCACATTCATTCCGGACAGAGCGTCTCCGCGGTTATGGGATCGGTGCTCATCTCTTTGGTGCCGGCGACGATTGCTTCTGTGATCCTTTTTCGATGGGGTGCCGCTCAGGTGATCATCGCCTGTCTCGTCGGAGCGGTGGCGGGAGAGGCCTTATGTCTTCGCTTTCGCGGTAGGCCCCCTTCGCAGATCAAGGATCTCAGCGCGGCCGTGACGGGGCTTTTGCTGGCTCTCACCATGCCGCCCGCCACTCCGATCTGGGTCTGTCTATTGGGAGGCCTCGTTGCCGTTGCTTTGGGTAAACAGGTCTTCGGAGGTCTGGGAGCCAATCCCTTTAACCCGGCGTTGGTGGCTCGTGTGTTTTTGGTCATCAGTTTTCCCGAGATTATGACCCGTTGGATTGCACCTTTTGACGGTACAGCGACGGCGACGCCTTTGGCCGTGTCCTCTTCATTGGGGCAAGCCGGCTGGCGTTATTTCCTTGGCATCCATGCCGGATGTCTCGGTGAGACATCGGTTCTGGCCTTGCTCATCGGCGGGGTCTATCTGTTGGCGAGGCGCATCATCGACTGGCGGATACCTGCTTCGATACTGGGTACCGTGGCTGTGGTCTCCGCGGTCTTCGGCGCTGATCCTTTGTTTCAGCTGTGGAGCGGGGGACTCATGTTGGGAGCCTTTTTTATGGCTACGGACTGGGTGACTTCTCCTTATTCTCGTCTTGGACGCCTCTATTTCGGTATCGGTGTCGGCCTTTTGACCATGATCATTCGGCTCTGGGGGGGCTATCCGGAGGGCGTTTCATTTGCTATTCTGTTTATGAATGCCCTGACTCCACTGATCAATCTGATGACTCGTCCCAAACCGCAAATGGAGAGTGTTCGACAAGTGAAAGAAAGAGCCAGTCTAACTCGCATCCTCGTAACCATGGGAGTCGTATCAGCTGTCTCAGGGATCATTCTTGCCATCTTTTACGGAGCCATGAGTCCTCGCATTGAAAAACGACGTCAGCAGGAAATGGGCGAAGGTTTCAGAGTCATGTTTCCGGATGCCGCTTCATCTGAACCCGTTGATCTGGAAGAGCGTCTGCCCAACCGTGTGAACAACCCCGTCTTCCTGGTGAAAGACAAGGAAGGCGAGAGAATGGGAATCGCTTATGTGACCACGCCTGCCGGTTTTCAGGGCGACATTACGCTGGCCGTAGGGCTCGACGGCGACGGTAAGCATGTAGTCGCCGTGCAGGTCTTGGCGCACACGGAGACCGCCGGACTGGGCAGCAAGATCACGGAACCGGATTATCTGCGGCAGTATGAGCGCAAACCGATCAGTGACGAGTTTGTCTTGGGCAAAGACGTGGACGGTATCTCCGGAGCCACCGTCTCGGCAACGGCGGTCGCCGACGGAGTGCGCGACAGCGCCCGGGCTGTAGTGGAGGCCTTGGACATAAATCCGGCTGACGGAGTCTCTGAGGCAACACCGTCGAATGGCCGATAAACCCTTGTGACGGGAGGTTGAGTCGATGCGTCAGCTTTGGCGCGATTTTCGCGAAGGTTTTATTGATCAAACACCTCCGTTTTTCGCCGCCATGGGGCTTTGTCCGGCATTGGCGGTCACGAGCGCAGTGGTCTACGGCTTTAGCATGGGTATGGCCGTGCTGGCCGTTTTATTGGGATCGAACATAGTTGTATCGCTTATTCGACGCTGGGTGCCTGCGGAGGTTCGCATCCCGGTCTATACGGTGATCATCGCCACTTTGGTCACGGTAGTTGATCTGGTCTTAGCCGGCACGGTACCCGCGATACATCGGACTTTGGGTCTTTTCATTCCCTTGATCGTGGTCAACTGTATCATTTTGGGGCGGGCCGAAGCCTTCGCCTCAAAACACGGTGTGACACGTTCCATCGCTGATGCCTTTGGCTACGCTCTGGGATACACGTGGGCGTTGTTGTTGATCAGCGCCGTGCGTGAGATATTGGGTTCTGGTACCATATTGGGCCTCAGGGTGATGCCCGCTGGTTTTGTGGCCTGGAAGATCATGCTTACTCCTCCGGGAGCTTTCTTGGCCATGGGAACCATTGTGTCGGTGATCAACGTTATCCGCAATCGAAGTCGCAGTCGCAGTGCAGCGGTGAAACGAGCCCAACCGGACACGGCCGTTCCAGAGGTGGCTTGAGGAGTGACGAGAATTTTCGTAAAATGAATAACCGGGGAGCGGATTTTTGTGACGGAATTGGTGCTGCTGTTCGTCGGTTCAGCGCTGGTCAACAACTTCATCTTGACTCGCTTCTTAGGAATCTGCCCTTTTTTGGGTGTCACTAAGGAACTCAAATCAGCTGCCGGAATGGGTGCGGCCGTGACCTTCGTGCTCTCGCTCACATCCATCTTGGTTTGGTTGGTGCACCATCTGATCCTGGTGCCCTTAGACTTGGTCTTTTTGCAATACGCCGTCTACATTCTGATTATCGCCGTCCTGGTACAGTTGCTGGAGCTTTTCCTCCGCAAGACAAGCAGGGCGTTGTACGATGCTTTTGGCATCTATTTGGCCTTGATCACAACCAATTGCGCGATAATGGGATTGGCCTTGTTGATTATCGCCCAGGAATACACGCTGGCTGAATCCTTGCTCTTTGCCCTGGGCGGCGGGGCGGGCTTTTCTTTGGCCATGTGCATGATGGCGGGAATTCGTCAGGAGTTGAGGTTCGCGGATGTGCCGGTCAGCGTTCAAGGACCCGCTTTGGCATTGTTGATCGCCGGGATTATGTCGATGACCTTTATGGGCTTCAGCGGTCTCGTGGCTATGTAAGCGCGCAAATCGCGGAGATTTAAAAGAGGTGAATGTATTGGCAGGAGCTACCATAGCGATGGCTGCTGTATCCATGGGAGCTTTGGGAGTAGCCTTTGCCGGTGGTCTGTATTATGCGGCCAAGAAGTTTCAGGTGGATTCGGATGAACGCATAGAGCTTTTGGTGAACATCCTGCCCGGGTACAACTGCGGTGCTTGCGGATTTTCGGGTTGTTCGGGACTGGCCCAGGCCCTGGTCGAGGGAAAAGCATCGCCTCATGCTTGCACGCCAGGGGGGCCTGAGGTTGCAGCGCGTGTGGCCGATGTGCTGGAGACCACAGCGAAGCCGACGAAGCGGAAAGTGGCCCACGTGGCCTGTCGCGGAAATCTCAGTTACGATCCGCGGGCGGACTATGAAGGCCTGCAGGACTGTAGGGCAGCACACATGGTGGTGGGAGGTCACCGCATGTGTGTCTACGGATGCTTAGGTTTCGGAACTTGTGTAGAGGCATGTCAATTCGACGCTTTGACCCAGGACGAACGCGGAGTGCCCATCGTCGACACCGAGGCGTGTGTGGGCTGCGGTGAATGTGCGGAGGTGTGTCCTCGAGGAGTCATTCGCATGGTTGAGGACGGCAACCACAGCTTTGTGCAGTGCAACTCTCCGCTGGAGGGAAGGACGGTGCGCACGGTCTGTCGGGAAGGATGCATCGGCTGTCGCGCCTGCGAACGTGTCTGTAAACATGAGGCCGTGCATGTCATAGACGGCCTGGCGGTTATTGATCCTGAAAAGTGCACGGGCTGTGGGGAGTGTGCTGCGAAGTGCCCGACGAAGTGCATCCTGCCGGCGGGAACCACCTTCGTCGTCGCAGGTACGGCTTGAGTCGTCTCGGTCGGCATTGGCGGCTCATAATGACGGCTTTGCCGTTGTTGTTGCTTGTAGTTTGGATCCTCCCGGGGCTGCGGACGGGACGCCGCACCGTGGCTCCGGTAGAACGTCATGGCTTTGCCATGGGCACCTATGTGCGCTTCGTCATCTATGACCAAAAGGGAGGCGAAGTTGTCGATTCATGCCTGGCCGAGTTGGCCAGGCTTGAATCGGTGTTTGATCGCTTTTTGTCCGAATCCGAGATCAGCCGGTTGAACGCTCGGGCGGGAGCAGGCTGGCTCGAGGTGTCGGAAGATCTGTTCAGAGTCTTGGAAGTGGCGCTCGATGTGGCTGAGCGCAGCGGGGGAGCGCTGGATCCAAGTGTGGCTCCACTTGTGGATCTGTGGGGTTTTGGCGAGCAGGACGGTCAGATTCCTGAGTATCCTCCTCCGAGTGATGAGGAGATCTCTCGGCTGCGGCCACGAGTGGACTACGGGAGAATAGAACTTGACCCTTCGAGGCGGAGGGTCAGATTGCCGCAGGGCATGCAGCTTGATCTGGGCGCCGTCGCCAAGGGATATGCCTTGGATTGCCTTGTCGCCCTAGCCGAACGCTTAGGCGTGCCGGCGGCGTTGTTTGATCTGGGCGGTAATATACGAGTGATGGGCACCAAGCCCGACGGATCAGCCTGGCGTATCGCCTTGCGCCATCCCAGGCGTCTTGACGATGTCTTTGCCGTCTTGTCCTTATCCGAGCAGGCGGTGGCCACTTCGGGGGATTATCAGCGCTATTTCATGTGGGACGGCGAACGCTACAGCCATCTTTTGGAC
>LFTP01000119.1 GCA_001513395.1 Clostridia bacterium DTU080 | reverse complement strand
ATTACACGTCTGATAGACAAAAGCCGGGGCTGTCCCAACCTTGCTTTTGGGACAGCCCCTTTGTTATTCCTCTATTCCTCAGCGATTTTGGCCAGAGCTCGATCAATGCATTCCGCCGTGTAGTCTATATCCTCTTGACTGTGCGCAGCTGACACAAACATGGCCTCATACTTGGATGGCGGGATGATGATGCCTTGCTCGAGCATACAGCGGAAGAAACGGGTGAATCTGTCCGAGCTGGACCGATTGCATCCTTCAAAGTCTATGACGCGCTCATCGGTAAACAGTATAGAGACTGCTCCGCCGAAATGACCGACGTGGGTGGCTACTCCGTACTTTTGAGATGCGGCACGAGCTGCATCGGCCAATGTGCGTCCATGGTGAGCCAGGCGATCATAAAGACCAGGTTCTTTGAGCAGCTCCAGACAGGTCATCCCGGCCAGCATTGAAAGTGGGTTGCCTGCCATGGTACCATCCTGATAGACTCCGCCAACAGGAGCCACATACTCCATAAGTTCGCGCCGCGCTCCGTAGGCTCCGATGGGCAAGCCGCCGCCAATGATCTTACCGAGAGTGATTATATCGGGACGCAGTCCGAAGAGATTCTGGATGGAGCCGTAGCTGAAGCGAAACGCTGTGATAACCTCATCCCAAATAACCAACGCCCCACAATCGTGCATCAGCTGCTCGATCAGCTCAAGAAAACCGGGTTCAGGTGGGACAATGCCAAAATTGCCGACCACGGGCTCCACTAAAGCGGCTGCCAATTCGTCTCCATACAGAGCCACGGCCTGACGCAAAGCCTCCGGGTTATTGAAGGGCACATCGACCACTTCTTGTTTAACCGACGACGGGACCCCCAAGCTGTCATCGATGTTCAGAGTTGACGATCCGGAACCCGCGGAGACAAGCACCAGGTCGCTGTGACCATGGTAGCTGCCGCTGAATTTGAGTATCTTGGAGCGCCCCGTAGCGGCTCTCGCTAAGCGAATGGCCGTCATCACCGCTTCCGTACCGGAAACATTGAATCGCACCATCTCTAAGGTTGGGATGATCTCGCAGAGCTTGGCTGCAAACTCTACTTCCAGCTCGGTCGGTGCCCCGTAGACCGTGCCGCGGCGAAGCCCAGCCGACACGGCGTTGACTATCTCCGGATGGGCATGACCGAGAATAAGCGCACCGAATGCACAGAGGTAATCGATGTAGCGATGACCGTCAACACTGTAAAGATAGGCACCCTCACCTCGTTGTATGAAGACCGGGCTACCGCCGCCTACGGCGGCGAACGAGCGGGAGGGACTGTTGACTCCTCCTGAGATGTAGCGTTGTGCTTTCTCAAACAGCTGTTCAGACCTGGAGTGACTCTGCTGATTCACTTGGTGTTCTCCTTTTGACCGCTTTTCTGTTATCCATTTGCGACCTTCGACGGAACCGCCGGCCATACCTGCCTCAGGCCGGGCAGGATACCGCCGTCAGCGCCTCGGGGAATCTATAGTGGGAGGTAGGCGTTAAGTGAGTGAAGCCAACGATCAGAAAAACAGACGCGATCTTCTGCACAGATTGGAACAAGCAACCGACGCTTTTGTCAAATCGGGCATAGCCGACTATGTTGAGCTGTTTCGCCACCCGCGCCGTATGATCTGGCTCAATTTTGTGGCCGGCCTGGCGCGGGGATTTGGCATGGCTGTCGGTTTCACCGTCATAGGTGCCGTGTTCCTTCTGAGTTTGGCCCGCTTAGCTACGCTCAACCTCCCAATCATCGGTGAGTTTGTGGCAGACGTAGCTCGTATCGTCCAAAACGAGCTGAGGCTGCGGTAGGACTCACTGCCTAAGGCGGGGAGATATGACATCACTCAGTCCCGAGGAAGCATACAAAAACCTGGAAACGGAGTATCAACGCCTCTGGAATCTGGTCAGAAGTCTGCGAAAAACACTGGCTATATCAGAGACCGACGCCGTCGGTGAGCTCTCCGGCATGGATCAGCACACCGGAGACCTGGGTGCCGAGACCATCGAGCGAGAAAAAGACCTTGGCCTGCTGTTGGCCAGCTATATACAACTGGAGCAAGTTCTGCAGGCTAAAGATCGCTTGGAACAGGGCACCTACGGCCTGTGTGAGGATTGCGGACAGGCCATCGATGGCGAACGTCTGCGGGCTCTCCCGGCAACCACTCTCTGCATCTCTTGCAAGAGCCGACGCGAACAAGAACGCGAGCAGGCTCCAAGGCCAACGGAAAGGACAGCACTGTTGTCTTCAGTGCCCACGGACACGACTCCCGGCATTGACGGTCAAGATATCTGGGACAAGCTTGCGCCGTACGGCACGGCCAATTCGCCGCAAGATGCGCCTCAGGAGGATCTTCCGGAGGCTCTGTGGAAAGATCTGGTTCGCGACTTCCCCGGCAATCCGGAGGCGGAAATGGCGGCGGAATTGACTCCTTCGGATACCATGGAAATAGCCCGCGACTACAATCGGGCGGTGCGCGACGAGGCAAGGCGCACCAAAAGATGAACCAGGAGGGGTAGAACCGGTCGACAAGACAGGGCTACCCCTGTTCAAGCCGTTCTCGCTAGGAGGCTTCGATGTGCACCTGGTGCTAGCCATCTTGTTGCTGATCATCGATCAAGCAAGTAAGTTCTGGGTGCAGCGTACGCTCCCCATGAATAAACCCCACGCCATACTGCCGCCATTGCTTTATCTCACTTATGTCGAAAACCCGGGAGCAGCCTTCAGTCTCCTGCCGGGCTGGCGCTGGTTCTTCATCGTCGTGGCTTTGGCCTTCTTGATCTTGGTCCGGACACACCTGGTCCAAATGACTCGGGAGAATCCTTCTTCCCGTTGGGGACTGGCCCTGGCTCTGGCAGGAACGGCAGGCAATCTGATAGACCGTATTCGTCACGGAAGTGTCATTGATTTCCTTGACGTACCTTTTTTCACAGTGTTCAACATAGCCGACTGCTGCATAGTCATCGGCTTTGGGCTGATCATCTGGAATCAATTCCACAGCCATCCCTAATAGGACCGCACGAAGGAGAAGCAGATGCGTCTCAATCAAGACCCTTCATCTCAGCCTCGCCTCCTGATTGGATCCGGTATCTCACAGTCGGGATCACGGCGAATCGTATCACTTGTCATCCCGCCTGAGGCGGCCGGCCAACGCCTCGACATCTTCCTGGCAGCGTACACACCGTCGCGCCGTTGGGCCCAAAGACTGATCGCCGACGGCTTGGTTTTGATTGACGGTCAACCCGCTAAGCGTGCGAGTCGCCGTCTGACGAGCGGGGAACGCCTCAGCTTCACCCTACCGTCCGACAGGGGAGAGACCCTGAGCGTTGAGCCTGAACCGATCCCTTTGGACATTATTTTCGAAGACCAATACCTGGCCGTGATCAACAAACCCAAGGGTATGGTTGTCCATCCCGGTGCCGGGAATACCTCTGGTACACTCGTCAACGCCTTGCTACATCGTTACGGCAGTTCGTTGTCCGGCCACGGAGGCCCTGAAAGGCCAGGAATCGTTCACAGGCTGGATAAAGATACCTCAGGATGTCTGATCATAGCCAGAACGGATGAAGTCCACCAAGCATTGGCCGATCAGTTGAGAGCGCGCAGCATGCGCCGGACTTATGTAGCCCTTGTCCACGGGATTCCGCCCAGCGAAGGGACGATACGTCTGCCCATCGGGCGACATCCGATCAACCGCCTCAAAATGGCCGTGGTCTCTACGGGACGTCCGGCGATAACCCGTTTTCGTCTCTTGGAGTCGTTGGGCTCATACGGACTCGTGCAGGTCGATCTGGAAACCGGTCGCACTCACCAGATCAGGGTTCATTTGGCTCATATAGGTTTTCCCGTTGTGGGGGATCCTTTGTATGGCAGGGGACGACCGAAGATCGTCTCAAACGGACAGGTCTTGCACGCTTGGCAGGTCGCTTTTGCTCATCCCATAGGTCATCTGCAAATGAGTTGTGTTGCCCCGCTGCCTCGGTACTTCGCCGAATTGCTCGCCTCACTGCGAGCCGCCACATAAATTTAACTTGACCGCGGTCCAGGAGTCGTGTATTCTACTTGAAGTAGAAAGTGCACTGCATCCTTTAAGAGCAGTTCCGTGAGACTGCCAAGGAAGTGCTGCCATAGGGGATATCTGTGTCTACGGCCCGTCTGTGCTTCCCAGTCTCACGCTGCGGAAGTTTTTTTGTGCTCAAACCCAAGTGGAAGGAGCTAAGGCATGCCCGAGGAGCACCTTGTTATAAAGGCCGAACTCATGGATGCAGCGGCCATCCAACGCGCTCTTAAGAGAATCGCTCATGAGATCATTGAAGCGGGTAAGGGCGTCCAGGATGTGGCGCTGGTTGGAATACGCACGCGCGGTGTGCCACTGGCAAGGAGGCTGTCTGACTTCATTTACCAGTTTGAGCAGGTGCGGTGCCCGGTAGGAGTCTTAGACATCACCTTGTATCGTGACGATCTCACCTTGGTTGCTCAGCAGCCCGTACTTCAAAAGACGGACATTCCCCTCGATATCACCGGCAAGACGATCGTCCTCGTCGATGACGTTCTCTACACCGGTCGCACGGTTCGCGCTGCTATGGACGCGCTTATAGACCATGGCCGACCGGCCTGTATACGGTTGGCCGTGCTGATCGACAGGGGACATCGGGAGTTACCTATCCGCGCTGATTTTGTCGGCAAGAATGTACCGACATCCCGCCAAGAGATCATCTCGGTCCGTCTGATGGAAACAGACGGTGAGGAGCGAGTCGTGATTCAGGAGTATTCGAAAAAATAAGCTTGCATTTCGGTGGGGCGGCCTAAAGGTTGCCCCACCGTCGCGACATGGGGTTGATGCCGCAAGGCGACGGATCGGGCACGATACTCAAAGGAGGGCGTGGATGCGCAAGGATCTACTTGATCTCAGATCGCTCAGCAAACAAGACATCGAGCTGATACTGGATACAGCTGATGCCTGCAAAGAAATCCTGTCACGACCTGTACGCAAAGTGCCGACGCTGCGCGGTAAAGTCCTGGTCAATCTGTTCTACGAGGCCAGCACCCGGACCCGAATGTCGTTTGAAATGGCCGGCAAGTGTCTTTCAGCAGACGTGATGAGTGTTTCCGTCGCCACAAGTAGTGTGACAAAAGGAGAGAGTATCAAAGACACGGTGCGTACCGTTGAAGCTTTGGGAGCGGATTTTGTGGTTATAAGGCACTCCTCGCCCGGTGTGCCACACCTGATTGCCCGCACCGTAAGGGCGGGAGTGATCAATGCCGGTGACGGTACGCACGAGCATCCCACCCAAGGTTTGCTGGATGCCTTTACCATAAGAGAACGGCTCGGCTCGCTGGCGGGACGACGTGTGCTTATCGTTGGCGATATATTGCACAGTCGCGTCGCTCGCTCTGATATTTGGGCGTTGACCAAACTGGGAGCACGGGTCGCCGTGTGCGGACCGGCCACTCTTTTGCCTCCCGGCCTGGAACGTTTCGGCGTGAAGGTGTACACCGATCTTGATGAAGCTCTGCCCCAGGCTGAGGTCATCCAAGTGCTGCGTGTACAGCTCGAACGTCAAAAGGGCGGCCTTTTGCCATCCTTAAGAGAGTACTCACGGCGTTATGGCATCAACAAACAGCGCCTTGACGCCCTGGGCCAAGACGTGGTTTTGATGCATCCCGGTCCTGCCAATCTTGGAGTTGAGATTACCGAAGTGGCTGCGGAAGATCGCCGTTCGGTCATTCGTGATCAGGTCCGCAACGGTGTTGCGGTGCGAATGGCCGTTTTGTACCTGCTGTCGGGAGGTGACAAGAGTGAATTGGCTGATTAAAGGAGCTCATGTGGTAAGCCCGGCGGATGATCTCAACCGGAAACTGGATCTGTTGGTCATCAACGGACGGATTGCGGAAATCGGAACGGAGATCGATCATCCTGATGCACGCCTGGTTGAGGCGGGAGGGCTGTTGCTCTTGCCCGGACTGATCGATTTGCATACTCACCTGTGCGAACCGGGGGCCGAAGAGCGCGAAAACATAGAGAGCGGATCGCTGGCTGCAGCGCGCGGCGGATATACGACGATCCTCATGATGCCCGATACCGATCCTCCTCTCGATACCGCACCTGCCGTAGCCCAAGCGCTCAATTACGGAGCCAAGAAAGGTCACGTCCGCATCCTGGTTAGCGGTGCTCTCAGCATCGGCCTGCGGGGCGAGGCTATGCCTGAGTTCGCCGCCCTGGCCGAAGCAGGTGCTCAGGCTTTTGTTCAACCCGACGGCTCCATCGGTGATGCCGCCCTGTTTCGACGCATGCTTCAGTATGTCAAGGGAATGGTTCCTCTCATCGGCGTGCAACCCCATGATGCGTCACTGGTGGTAGACGGCCTAATGCATGAAGGTGTCGCCTCCACGCTGTACGGTTTGCGGGGCATACCGACCGTCGCTGAAGAGACAGCCCTGGTGCGCGATCTTTTGCTGGCAGCCGATACGAATTGCCCGGTGCATTTTTACCGGATCAGCACTGCCGATTCGGTGCGTTTTGTGGCCCGGGCGAAAGCAGCCGGCATTCCGGTCAGCTGTGACGTTTCTCCTTACCATCTGGTGCTGACCGACGAGGCCCTGGCAAACTTCGACACAACCTGTAAGCTGCAGCCGCCTTTGAGATCGGCCGATCACGTGGACGTCCTGGTAAGCGGTTTGGCCGAAGGAATCATCGACTGCGTATCCACTGATCACACCCCGTGGACAGACGAAGAGAAGGATGTGGAATTCGCTCAAGCTCCGTGGGGAGCAACGGCTTTGGAGACCACCCTGCCGCTACTATATACGAAATTGGTGTCTGTCGGTCGCCTCAGTCTCACACGACTGGTGGAAGCGCTCAGCACGCGGCCGGCAGAGCTTTTGGGACTGAGGGACGGTGCCGGTACCCTTCGTTTAGGATCCCCTGCTGACTTCACGCTCGTCGATCCCGAAACAGAGCGCGTTGTCTCAGCATCGGATTTGATCTCTAAGAGCAAGAACACACCCCTGCTCGGTCAGCGCCTGCATGGCTGGCCCGTCGCCACGTTTGTGGGCGGCAGATTAGTGTGGGAGGATGTCCGATGATTACAAATGGCCACTTCGCGGATCGTTTGTTAGATGCCTGCGCTGACAAGAACAGTCGTTTGGTAGTCGGTCTCGATCCGCATGCTGCTCTGTTGCCCGAGCACCTGATAGAAAACGCCCGCCAAGACGATGACTGCGATCCGCGGTCATACATGGCGCGCGCCGCGCTGCGGTTCAATCAAGAGATCATCGCCGCCGTCGCCGAACATGCCGTGGCCGTAAAACCTCAGCTGGCTTTATACGAGCAATGGGGAACGGCAGGATGGCAAGTCTATGAAGCCACTGTAGAAACCGCATTGGAACATGGATTACTGGTCATTGCAGATGCCAAGCGCAACGATATCGGCTCGTCTGCGGAAGGATATGCGGAAGCTTTTTTGGGCTCATGTTCAGAGGATGCTGAACGTCGGGCAGGGGAGACGGATGCCATAACCGTCAATCCCTACTTCGGCACCGACGGCATCACTCCGTTCTTACAAAGATGGAAACGGGGGAAAGGGGTCTTTGCCCTGGTGCGCACCTCAAACCCCAGCGCTGACCAAATCCAGGAACTGAGTGTGAACGGCGCCCCGCTGTATACGCATATCGGTCGCTTGGTGGAAGAGTGGGGAGCATCTTACTGCGGCAGCTCAGGTTACAGCGCGCTCGGAGCAGTAGTCGGGGCCACGCAACCGGAGGCGATCCGGATTCTGCGTCAGATCATGCCCCACAGCATTTTCCTACTGCCTGGGTTAGGCGCTCAAGGTGCAAGTGCAGATGATGTCGTCGAAGCCTTTGATAACCGGGGTATGGGTGCGGTGGTCAATTCCAGTCGAGGCATCCTATTTGCCTACAAAGATGCCGGTGATCCGCGCGCCTTTGCCACGGCTGCGAGGCAGGCTGCATTGAGAGTCAAGCAATCCATAAACGAAGCGCTGAGACGAGCTTAGTGTAACTTCTCGGGAGGGATGGGTTTGCGCTCGATTTTGATGCTGGAAAACGGGACCGTATGGGAAGGACAATCTCTGGGAGTACCCGGTGAAGTCCACGGTGAGGTCGTGTACAACACGAGCATGACGGGGTATGAAAACATTCTAATCGATCCAACTTGCTACGGAGATATCTTGACGCTGACCTATCCGTTGATCGGCAACTATGGAATCAACGCCGCCACACTTGACAATCGCCCGTTCCCGCGTGGTTTGGTGGTCAGCGAGGTGTCTTTCACCCCAAGCCACTGGCAATCCAAGGCAATGCTCACCGAGTTTTTGCAAAGACACGGCCTGGTCGGCATCTCCGGCATAGACACCAGAGCACTCACCCGTATGCTGCGCGATGAGGGTACCATGAAAGGAGCCATTGCCACGGGTGATGTGGATCCGGACGAGCTTTTGAAGCGCATCATCGCTGCACCCGACAAATCACAGCAGGATCTCGTCAGCGCAGTGACCACAAGTCAGCCGTTTGTCGAAGCGGGCGGCAACGGAAAACGCATTATTGTCATCGATCTCGGTGACAAGCGACACTTACTGAACCACCTCAAAGCGCAGGGTTTTCGCATTACCGTAGTTCCGGCGTCTACTTCGGCCGAGGTTGTCTTGGCTCTCCATCCGGATGCGATCATGCTCACCTCCGGTCCCGGGAATCCGAAGGTCTATCGGTACGTTATTGAAACCGTAGCTCGTCTGATTGGCTCCGTGCCTATTTTTGGTATAGGATTGGGACATCAAGTCTTGGCTCTTGCTCTCGGTGCCGATACCTACAGACTGAAACACGGCCATCGCGGCTCCAACCATCCGGTGATGGATCTTGAGCGCCGGCGCGTCTTGATCACGACCCAAAATCACGGCTTTGTCGTCGATGCCCGGAGTCTTCCCGGTGAGCTCGTCGTGACTCATATCAGCCTTCATGACCAGAGCATAGAGGGTCTGCGGCACAAATATCTAAACGTCTCTTCGGTACAGTATGACCCTTTGACCTCTCCGGACTCGCAGCCGGAATTCTGCCTGATCGACCGTTTTTTGAGCGAGCTACAGAAGTCAGCGTAGGGGGAGCAGCATGAAGAGTTCTTTTAGAGCCACTGTCCGTCACAACAGATCCATAGCCCCCGGTATCCACGAGCTGGTCTTCGAAGGGCATGAAGCCATGTCAGAGGCTCATCCGGGCCAATTCGTGCACATTTCGGCCTCGGACGCGCTCGATCCCTTATTGCGCCGCCCCATGAGCATCTGTTCGGTCATCGAGCCCTATGACACGGGTGATGCTAAGACGGCCCGAGGATGCTGGTCAGTGATCTTTCGCGTTAAGGGAGCTGGCACCAAGAAGATGGCTAGCCTGCAGGCGGGTGCCGACGTTGACGTCTTGGGTCCGTTGGGCAGCGGATTTG
>LFTP01000264.1 GCA_001513395.1 Clostridia bacterium DTU080 | reverse complement strand
GCTTGGAATGGCGTGTTAAAGGCTCAACCAACGGATTGGGAGCGTTATCTCGCTCTTAGGCGCAGTCAGGGATTCACGGCGGTGCAATGTGTTCTCACCCATTGGCGGGCTTTCCAACAGGATTCCGCCGGCGAACAAGCCTTCTTCGGCACAAGCGACATTCGCATCAATCCTGCGTTTTTCCGTCGTCTGGACACCAAGGTGGCGGCCATCAGCCGGCACGGCCTCGTGCCCGCACTGGTCGTGCTGTGGGCCTGCACGCCAAAGGATCCCGGCTATTATCTTCCTCAGGCCGATGCGGCGTTGCTGGCCCGCTACATCGTGGCTCGCTACGGTCAATACCGTCCGGTATGGCTGTTTGGCGGCGATGGGGCATATCTTGGAGAAAAGGCTGAGCGTTGGCGTGAACTGGCGCGTTCGGTGCTCCGAAGCGGCCATGCTCTGACCACCATGCATCCGGCAGGCATGCAATGGGTAGCCGATAGGTTCGCGGGGGAGTCTTGGTACGGGTTTGTTGGCTACCAAAGCGGCCACGGTGATTTGGCCGACACCTTGCGCTGGATCTCCGCTGGGCCGCCGGCGCAAGCATGGCGCCGCGTTCCTCCCCGGCCAATAATCAATCTTGAGCCGTGCTACGAAGAACATCTGTCCTATCGATCCAAGCAGCGGTTCACTGCTGCTGATATAAGAAAGGCTCTATATTTGAGTCTCCTGACGACGCCGACTGCCGGTGTGACGTACGGACACCATGGCATTTGGTCGTGGGCGAGCCAGAGGGAAATCCCTACAGATCATCCGAATTCCGGAGAAGCGCCGCCTTGGTATGAGGCCGTAGAGAGTCCGGGTGCAGAGTCAGTGCAACACCTCGCTGGCTTCTTCCGCGGCCTGCCGTGGTGGAAGCTACAGCCGGGTGGGGACCGGTTTGTTCTGAATGCGGATACGGACGATATGCTTCGCTTTGTCGCCGTAAGCCACACACCCGATGAACCCGGGCTGGTGGCTTATTTCTCTCAAGGCGGCAGCGTTCGCCTACAAACCGGAGATTTGATGTCACTCCCGGTGCGCTGGTACGACCCCCGCCAGGGAGTGTGGCATCATCGCGGCCACATTGACAGCGTCACCCGCGAGTTTAGGGCCCCGGACGATCAGGATTGGTTATTGGTGATCGGACTCTGACTGTTGTGGGAGAGGTGCTGGGGGCGTATCTGTCGCACTTCTCCCGCCTGACCCCAGTCGTTAGGAGATCGCCTCTTCCAGGGCCTTCACCTCCGGCCGCTGAACAGCCCTCGCGGCTAGCACACCCAGCTCTTGCCTTTTTCAACCTCAAACCGGACTTTTTTGTATTGCTGATTGTCGCCTGATTACCTATGTGGCGGCAATGGAAGTGGTGGCGGCCATGGCGGCCATTTCGGACAAGCGATGCGAGATAGTCGCTGAGGCAAGGAGATGCCCTTTGCTGCTCGAAACAACCGCTACAGGATATGATGATTCCGCAAGTCAGGGGGCTGGGGAGTGGGCAACGCAGTTTCCGGGATCACCTCGCCCATAGGGCAACGGATTCACGTCATTGGCAATAGCTGCTCTGGCAAGAGCACTCTCGGGTCGCGGTTGGCACAGGTTCTGGGTGTTCCTTTTGTGGAGCTTGATGCTCTAAACTGGCAGCCCAACTGGGTGGGATTGAACGCCACCGATCCCGATCGCTTTCAGGAACTTATTAAAGAAGCGACAAAAGGCGACGGCTGGGTTGTAGCGGGTTCCTATACAAGTTTCTCCCAAAAGGTCTTTTGGTCGCGCCTTGACACCGTGATCTGGCTGGATCTGCCTTTGCCTCTTTTGGTGTCTCGGCTCCTTCGCCGCTCGTGGCGCCGCTGGCGTTCAAAAGAACTGCTTTGGGGCACCAACTACGAGCGTTTCTGGCCGCAATTGATGGTATGGCGTAAAGAGGAATCGCTGCTGTGGTGGATCGTCACTCAACACGGGCGGAAGCGGCACAGCATGTTAAGGTACATGGTGGACCCTCGTTGGTCTCATATCCGGTTCTTCCGGCTCACACTCCCAAGTGAGGTAGAAGCGTTCAGTCGCGCCATCGAGCAGGAAGTGATGAGGGGGATCGCTCGTTGACAGAGATGCTAGCCGCGGGATCGCGTTGGCCATCCGCCTCACCGGCATCGATGCACCCGAATCGAAGCCAGCCTACGGTACTGCTGCGGCATCCTCAGGGTCGAATCCCCACCTAGCCTGCCGCATCGGCTGCTTGGGATTCTCCTGTGACCGTCATTGGCTCGTTGTATTGATCGGCGCGTGGACTCCGTGTGGTCACCGCGGATCACGGAGAAGCCTGTATCAAGATGGCCTGAACCTTGTTGCGGGCATTGAGCGCCGCTGTCTGCGGGGTGATCCGTCCACGCTACAGATCATTCAGTTCGTTTTGCAGCACGACTCGATACTCGCTCCAGACGACGTTCTGTTCCAGCGTGTCAGCGAACGAGTAGCTCTGCAAGAAGACCTGGCGATGCTGAGGCGGTCCGGGTATCCGCAGAAAGGCCGGGCCGACTCTACGGTTAACCGGGACTCCGGCTCCGGTGGTCATGCGCAGCAGCTGCGGCTCTGGACCTATCCGATGCTTTATCCAGCGCCAGGCCGCTTCCTTAACTTCCGGCGGAGCAGCTTAGTAGATCACCCAGACTTTGGGGTGGCAGTGGTAAACTGTCTGCCTGTGGGTGACTTGGGAATCGGAGCCACGTCGTAGGTCTCCATCCCGTCTGCGATCAAAGACATGATGCGGTAGTAGGTCTGGAATTCCATCGAATAGCCGCCGTTGATAGAGTCGTAGCCGTCGCAGCCGCCGGCGAGGAATAGTCAGTGTCGCTGTTTCCGGGCAGGGCTTGTCCTACATGCGCATCCCGCGTTTCTCGACTCGGGTGACCGGGTTAGTGCAGCGATGTTTTCTCAGCATCATCTATAGAACGCGGAAGTTTTTAGAAGGAACGCCCTAAGGTGTGGCGAACTTGCGGCAGGGGGCGTGAAGATGTATCCGAAATAAAGGAGGGACCTGGCATGCGAAGAGTGGTGTTGTTATTGATGTTAACTCTTTTTGGGACTATGTCGTTTCTTCCTGCGAGTGCTTCGGACGGCACTGCCACCCCGTACTACACGTATCCGACTCTTGATCTGACCGTGGAGGAGTTTTTCGCCGCCTTTGACTACGACAACCCAGCGTTGGCCGACGTCAGCGCCGCGGTGGCCGACGGGGATTATGAGCGCGCCGCCAAGGAGCTGCACGCCTATATGGCGTCCAACAAAGCCGGCACACAAGAGCTCTTTGGGATCGGTCCGTTACGCTTGCATCCGTTTCCGATCCGACTGCCTGATCCCGATCGCATTCTTAGAAGGG
>LFTP01000346.1 GCA_001513395.1 Clostridia bacterium DTU080 | reverse complement strand
GTGGTAGCTGATCTGCAGGTGCTGGCCGCTGCTCCCGCCAGACTCACTCGCGCCGGTTTCGGCGATGTCATCGGCAAGATCACGGCCTTGGCCGATTGGTGCCTCGGACATGTCATGACCGATGAGTATTGGTGCCCGGCGATCAGCAAGATGGTGCATGCGGCCGTGGAGCGTTGCCGCCAGAGAGCTCGGCATGAGGTCAGTGATCTGTCGCGTGTCGTGGAAGAGATCATGGAGGCTTTGCTGATCACGGGACAGGCCATGGTCTATGCCGGAAACTCAAGACCGGCCTCCGGTGGGGAGCATCACATCTCTCACTACTGGGAGATGCAGGCCTTGGCCCGCGGCGAAGAAGGATGTTTGCATGGGGAGTACGTGGCGGTCGGTACGGTTCTTTTGGCGGCCGTGTATCGGGCCGTGTTGGAAAAGGAGCATCTGGCTCCTTCAGCTGAAGTTTGGCGGCGGCGGATTGACCGTTTGAGCGACAGGCAGATCCGTCGAAAACGTCTGGAGGCGGGTTACGGAGAGGCTGCAGCCGAAGTGGAAGGGGAGACTCAGGATAAAGACGCCCGGAATCTTGGGACTCTGTCTCACAAAGAGGCCGAAGCCCGTTGGGCCAGCGTCCGAGGCCTGCTGGCGGAGGCCGTTCCCGAACCCCGACAGCTGGTAGATCTTCTGCGGGCTCACGGTGTGGCGGCCACTCCGCGGGAGTTGGGAATCACGGAGGAGGATACGGAAAAAGCTTTGTTGTATGCCAGGGAGCTTCGAAATCGATTCGGCATACTGGATCTGGCGGCGGCCGCAGGCTGCCTGGAATCGGTCGCCCGAACAGTCGCCCGGGATTGCGTGCGTTGGTAGTCAAAGCAAGAGAGGTGAAAGATCGTGGTGACTAAGAGTTTTTGCGTCTTGGGTCACAGAGGAGCCATGGGACATGCACCGGAAAACACGATGGCCTCATTTGCCAAGGCCATCGAATTGCAGGCCGATATGACCGAGCTGGACATCCATTTGAGCAAGGACGGCGAGCTGATCGTCATACATGATTCGTCCGTGGATCGCACCACGAACGGAAAAGGCCTGGTTTGCGATCTCACTTTGGAGCAGATAAAAAACCTTGATGCCGGCAGCTGGTTCGCTCCGGAGTTTGCCGGCCAGCGGGTGCCCGTCTTGGGCGAAGTGATGGAGTTCATCAAGGGAAAGATCGATCTTAACGTTGAGGTCAAAGCCAGCCCCCAAGGGGTCTATCCGGGTATCATCGATCGGCTCATTGAGGAGATCGAGCGGCACGATATGGTCGACAGCGTGGTAGTTTCTTCTTTTCAACGCCCCTATCTGCATGAGTTGCGCAGGAAAGCACCGCACATCAAAGTTGCCTTGTTGTACTCGAAGGCCTTTGACGAACCTTGGCAGGAGGCAGTCGATCAAGGCTGGGATCTGCACCCGCACATGAGCCTGGTGGATTCCCGACTCGTGGACGAAGCTCATGCGCGAGGGATATTGGTTCGGGCCTGGAATCCTAACAAGGCCGAGGAGATGCGGCCCTTGATCAAGCTCGGTGTAGATGGCGTGGGGACTAATTATCCCGAGATCTTGCAGCAGGTTTGGCGGGAATACCATGCTGAGAGGGGTACGCTCTGATGGGTCAGCGGCAGCGGCCATTAAAAGAGTTTTGCGTCGTCGCTCATCGCGGAGCGATGGGCCATGCACCGGAGAACACATTGGCGGCCTTTGTCAAAGCGATGGACATGGGCGCTCATATGTCAGAGCTGGACATCCATCAAAGCCGGGACGGCGAACTGATTGTTATCCATGACGCGCAGGTGTCTCGCACTACCGACGGAGCCGGCGCGGTGAGTGAGCTGACGCTGGCGGATATAAAGAAGTTCGATGCCGGTACTTGGTTCGGACCGCAGTATGCCGGCGAGCGCGTGCCGACTTTGCAAGAAGTGATAGACTTAGTGCGGGGCAGGATGGCCCTCAATGTCGAAGTCAAAGCCGGTCAAGAAGGATTGTATCCGGGTATCATCGATCGGCTGATCGATCATGTGGTGAAAAACGGTTTAGAAGAAGGCCTGGTCGTGTCATCTTTTCGGCAAGAGTATCTGTTGGAGTTGCGGAGCAAGGCCCCGAGAGTTCGGGCCGCGCTTTTGTATTCCAAACCGTTCGCAGAGCCCTGGCGGGAGGCTGCTGAACAAGGTTGGGATCTGCATCCCAATGCGAGTGCCGTTGATGGAGAGTTGATCAAAGAAGCTCACAGCCGCGGTATAACGGTCAGAGCCTGGACGGTCAACGAACCCGAGGTTATGCGTCAGCTTATCGATTTGGGTGTTGATGCGATTATCACTAACTTCCCTGATCGGCTGCACGAAGTACTGCAAAGAAAGGATGAGACGGAGTGCTGAATCTGTACACGCTCGGCGATGATCCCGTAGTGGCTTTTGCCGGAGAAGAGCTGGCCCGCTATCTGGAACGAATCGGCAGCGGCTCGGCTGTCGTCAGCAATCGCACCGCGTATGACCCCGATACGGGCGGGATTTGGCTCGGAGTGTGGGATGCCTTCGGCACGGTTTTTCCTGCTCCACAAAGCGATCACGAGTTGGATGATGCTATCTTCCTGCGCTCTGTGGGCACTGATCAGCTTCTTCTGTCGGGAGCCAATCCTCGCAGTGTTTTGTTTGCCGTCTACACTTACTTGGAGAGCCTGGGCTGCCGCTGGGTGAGGATGGGCGAAGACGGCGAGATTCTACCTGAAGGCGTGACGGCCAAACTGGACGGCTATGACGTCACGGAGTATGCGAGTTATCGCTACCGAGGGGTCTGTATCGAAGGCGGCGTCTCGATTGAGCATGCCAAAGCCATGGTCAACTACATGACGAAGAAGCGACTCAACACGTACTTCATCCAGTTTCAAAACGCCTACATATTCTGGAGCCGCTGGTACGACCGCAAAAGTGGCAAGCCGCAGCTGCCGGTGGAACAGGCTGAAGCCTACACTCAGCAGTTGATCGAAGAGATCAAAAAACGGGGGCTTGCCCTGCAGATGGTGGGGCATGGCTGGACTTGTGAGTGCTTGGGCGTGCCGGGATTGGGGTGGATTCGCGCTGAGCAAGAGCTACCGCCCGAAAAACGGGAGCTTCTGGCTCTGGTCAACGGCAAACGTGAATGGTGGGGCGGTATCCCGATCAACACGGAGCTTTGCATGTCTAATCCTCGGGCGTTCAAGTTGTTAGTGGATTACATCGTCAAGTACGCCAAAGAGCACCCCGAGGTCGATATCCTGCATATTTGGATGTCCGACGGTTCAAACAACCGCTGTGAATGCGACGGTTGCCGACAAAAACTCCCCTCGGACTGGTACGTAGATCTGTTAAACGCTCTTGATGCGGAGTTAGAAAAAGAAGGGCTGCCCACGAAGTTGGTCTTCCTCATCTACGTCGATCTTTTGTGGGCCCCTGAACAGTCGAGGTTGAACAACCCCGATCGCTTTATCTTGATGTTCGCCCCGATTTCCCGCAACTACAGGCAGAGTCTGTTGGAAGGGACGATGGGCCCGGCGACAGAAGAACCGCGTCCTTTTGAACTCAATCGCAATGTGTTCCCCCGCTCCACGGCGGTCAACGTTCATTACTTGAAAGAGTGGCAGAAGATCTTCACCGGAGACGGGTTTACTTTTGATTATCACTTCCTGTGGAAGCCGTCGATTATAGAGCCTACGGGGCTTTTTATCGCGGACATCCTCTACCGGGATATCGTGGGCACGGAGCGGTTGGGCCTGAAGGGCATCGTCAACTGCCAGGTGCAGCGCTACTTCTTCCCCACGGGACTGGCCATGGAGGTCAGCGGCCAGGCCATGTGGGACAAAAGCAAACCGCTGGAGGAGGTTCGACGGGAGTACTTCGCCGCAGCCTTCGGTGAGGCCGGATCCCAGGTGCAAGAGAAGATGGAAAGGCTCAGCACCCTGATGGACTCCGATCTGCCCTTTAAGATGGGACCGACTCCCGATGAGGCCTATCAGGCGGACTTGAGGCAGGCCGAGGTTGTGCTGTCCGAGCTGAAGAGCCTGATAAGCCGACATCTGGAGAACAAGAATCTGCCTGTCGGGGAAAAAGCGTCCTGGTTCTACTTGAACCACGGAGTGGCTTTCATGGAGATCATCCTGAAAGGATTGCAGGGACTGGCGGCGGGACGCTATCAAGACATGGCCGACGCCTATCGGGCGGCCGCAGAGTATGTGATGAAGCACGAGGACGAGTTGCATGAAGTCTGCGACTGCGTGCAGTGGAACACATGGTTGACCCGCTACGCCCAAGATGCCCAGAAGCGGGCTCAAGTGCAGTCATGATAGGCTGAACGGTTGAGTTGTTGATCGACCTTCAAAGACTAAAGGGATCTTTGAAGGTCGATCATGAATGAAGATGATTAGCGGCGATGGCCTTTCAACCGCTAAGGACCTCGCACTTGCGGGACCGACGATGCGGGCACCGTGACGGTGCTTTGTCGGTTGCGGATCCCGCAAATGTGGCACGATGACTAGCAAGATTTGCTTGACAAGGCCGTCATCGTCGGGTATACAGCGCTGAAAGCAGCAATAACGAGGCTTGACCACGTTCAGGAGATGTCAAGGGTTTAGAAGATAACAGAGCGGTCGACGATTAGCCGGCACCGGATGTGTGCAAGAGTACCATATGCGGTGTCTGAGAGAAAAAGAGGAAGGTGTCTTTGTTGGCATTCAAGATAGCCGTGGTTGCGGATTTGCATTACTCCTCCGGTTGTCCCCTACCCGTGCGCCGGGGAGAGTACGCACATATATTTCTGGCACGGGTTGTCCATCGTTTGAATCACATCATCAAGCCGGATGTGCTTTTGGTAATGGGGGATTGTCTGGATGTGCCCCAGGCAGCCGATGCCAAAGAACGGTTGGAGACTCTAAAGAGCATTCTGGACAAGGCCGAATGTCCGGTGATCGCCGTTCCCGGCAACCATGATCCGGAACCCGATGTCTTTTACGAAGTGATGGAAAGACCTGCACCTGTCGTGGATATCGGGCCGGTGCGATTTTTGACTTTCTTGGATCCCGAAGAGCCTGGTTACAATGCCGTACGGCTTCCGCAAGATCTCCAGCGGATGCGAAAAGCGCGAGAGGGCCATAGCGGACCCGTTGTCTTTTTGCAGCATGTGCCGGTTTTCCCTTCGGGTTTGACGAAGTGTCCGTATGGATACACCAATATCGATGAGATCATCGAGATCATGGATGAATATGCCATCACGCTGTCGATTGGCGGACATTATCACCGGGGGACGGAGTTGGTGCATCACAACCGCAGCTCATACCTGGCGGTCAAGGCCTTGTGCGAGGATCCGTTTGAGTTCTGCGTTATAACCATTGATGACGACGGCATCTCGGCGATGAACCACTCGCTAAAAATGCCCGCTCATCTGGGCCTGATAGATCGACATGTTCACAGCGAGTACGCCTACTGCGGAGAGGATATGGACATGGAGGTTTCGGTGGAGCTGGCCGAGCTTTTCGGATTGGCCGGACTGGTCTTTACCGAGCATTCCAGCCATCTGTACTACGGAAGAGATCCGGCCTGGCGTCAGGGCTTTTCACCTACCTATCCCGGCATGCCCGGACGGATGCCCCAATACTGGCAGAGCGCGAAGCCTTTCCTTAGCGATTCGGTGCAGGTTGGGCTCGAAGTCGACTACGACTTCCACGGTCGGCCCGTGCTTCTGGAGGAAGACCGCAAGCGTTCGCAGTTGCTTGTCGGTGCCGTGCATTTCCTCCCCGCCTCAATGCGCAGACCGGTGGACGTCGAGCGCTTAGCCGATGAGTATATGGCGACCTTGGCCAAGCTTATGCCTGACGGGATGCATGTGCTCGCTCATCCCTTCCGAATCTTTCGTCGCAGCGGCGTGGAGACGCCGGATCGTTTGTATGAACCCATGGTGCGGCTGCTGAAAGAGCATAAGGTGGCGGCGGAGCTTAACTTCCATACCAACTCACCGGATCCTGAGTTTTTCAGGATGTGTATTGACGCTGGGGTGAAGATCTCTTTCGGCAGCGATGCTCACGCTCAGTATGAGGTCGGTGAGTTTGCTCAGCATCTGCAGTTGCTTTCGGATTGTGGTTTTGACGGCGATCTTAAAGAGATTCTGTTGTGAATCCAAAAAATACCTGTAGGTCTAAAGACCCCCTTGTTTATGCGCCTCCGGGTGATATAAGCTCATTACATCCTGAAACGGAGGTGTTCAAGTGGGTATGAGAATTCGCTCGTGGATGTGTACGACACTGATCGGTGGGTTGGTTGTTCTTCTACTTGCCTTCGCGGCCTTGGCCTCTGAAGTGGATTTGCAGAAGGCCTATGCTTACGTAGATGAGAACAAAGAGCAGATTCTCGCCGATTGGTTGGAGTTGGTGCGTATCCCGGCTCCTTCGAAGCAAGAGGATCTTCGGGCGGAGTGGGTCAGACAGAAGATGCTGGAGGTCGGGTTGGAAGACGTCTATATCGACGGTCTCAAAAACGTGGTCGGAACGCTTAAGGTCAGCGAGACCGCCCCGACATTGGTCTTTGCGGCGCATATGGATACCGTCTTTCCCATGGATATAGTACTTGATCCGGTCATCACAGACGGCATCTTGCATGTACCCGGAGCCGGAGATAACACACCTTCCGTAGTCGCTTTGATTCACACCGTCAAGGCCCTTCAAGCCGGCAATGTGACGCCCAAGGTGAACATTGTCTTTGTGGCCACTTCCCAAGAAGAGATCGGACTCAACGGCATGAAATACTTCCTGGAGACTTATGACAAACCGATCGACATGGTAGTGGCCGTGGACGGCGGTCTTGGAGGCGTCGCCTACGGAGCGCTGGGCATCCAATGGCTCAAGGTGACCTTCAATACTCCCGAAGGCCATTCGCTCAGCAGTCGTGGCAAGCCGAGCGCGGCCAGGAGCCTGGCTAGAGCCATTGATCGTCTCTACAATGAGATCGAGATTCCGGCCGAGCCCCGCAGCGTGATGAATGTCGGCATGCTGGGCGGCGGAACGGTGGTCAACGCCATCGCGGCTGAGGCTTGGTTCAAGGTCGATATGCGCTCCATGGACGGAGACATCCTCACTCGCATCGGTGAGCAGGTGCGGCAGATCAGTGAAGAGGTGGCCCAGGAGACGGGAGCCACGGTCAGCTTTGAGGTGGAGACCGACATCCCCGGCGGACAGCTGCCCGGAGCCCGGGAACATAAGCTGACGCAGACCGCGGTCGCCGCTTTGGAGAGCGTAGGCATTCAAGCCCGACTGAGCGATATGGGTTCGTGCGACTCCAATGCTGCCATCGGCAAAGGGATCTATTCGGTGGCTATCGGAGTCACCAGAGCAGGAGGCGGTCACTCGGTTGATGAGTGGGCTGAAATCGAGTCGATTTATCCGGGGATCAAACAGCTGATCTACATCGCGGCCAACATACACTAAACACAGTGAGCAGACTCGATGCACAGCAAGGACGCTCCGGCTTTTTGTCCGGAGCGTCCTTCAGTATGATATATAGTGCTCTTGGAATCGTGTCGGAACGTTTGCGCGGCTCAACAAACATCGCTGCATTGGGAGGGTAGGAGAGATGTCGAAGATGCCTATTCCTTAAATGTGGGATACGCTCAGGCGACGATCACTCCAACGGTGGCGTTGCCCATGGCCGGATATGCCGCAAGAGGTAAACGTCCTTTTGAGACGGTGGAGGACCCGTTGACGGCGCGTGCCATCTTCCTGGAACAGGGGAAGACACGCGCCGTTTTGCTTATCGCAGATTTAATTGGAATCGATGAGCACTGGGGACGCCGTTTGCGAAAAAGCGTAAGTGAGAAGCTGTCCATGCCTGCCGAGAACATCGTCTTGTTTGGGACTCACACGCATTTCGGACCGGCGGTACGCGTCCATGAGACAGTAGGAGAAGAACACCAGGCCTGGGTGCAAGAGACAGTCCGCGCTATGGAGGAAGCCATCCTGTCAGCGGCGCAGGACACCAGGAAAGCCTTTCTGCGTGTCGGCACGGCTGACGTCGGAAAGATGATGTTTAACCGACGTCTGAGGCGTCCTGACGGCACTTGTTGCACGGTCTATCGTCTTCCGCTTCCTGAAGAAGACCTGGAATTCGGTCCGGTCGATCCGAAACTGACCGTGTTGCGATTTGATGATCCTAACGGAGAGCCAATCCTTTTATTGGCTTCGGTCGGCATCCATCCTGTCGTCGGCGGCGGGGATTTCTACGGGATTTCGGCTGACTATCCCGGGGCTTTGCGCCGGGCCGCAGAAGCCGTATACGGGGTTCCGTGTGTTTTCGCTCTGGGTACGGCGGGCAACGTGGTACCTTTGCAGCGTGGCGAAGGTCAAAGAGAGCGCTTGGGACGTTATCTGGCCGGTGCGGTCTGTCAGGCGGCGGAGACGGCTCAACTGAGTCCCGTCTGTTTGAACGTCATCCACAAGTGTCTGGATCTTCCCGCCGCTAATGATTCCGCAATGCAGTTTGAGATAACCGTCCTGCATCTGGGTGATCTGGGAGTTGTGGCTTTGCCGGGTGAGATCTTCGCAGAGACCGGTTTGACCTTGCAACAGCGTTCGCCGTTTCCGAAGACTCTCGTCTTGTCGATGGCCAATCAATCCACGGGCTATTTGCCGACGCGCACGGCCTTTTGGGAAGGTGGCTATGAAGCTTCGGTTACTCGCATGAGCAAACGAAGTGAGTCGCTGGTAGTAGACCATGCCAACCGGCTTCTCGTAAGGTCTTGGGACATGGGTCTGAAGACGAAACAAGAGAAGGACGCTTCGGAATCTCTGTGAATTATTACGGTGAAGTCACGATTTCCCCCGGGAGGTGAAGGCGATGATCTTGGCTTTCAGGGATGACAATCCGTCACAGCGGAGGGGTTCATTTGAAGATCTATCGCAATGCAGCAGAGGTGCTACCTCCGGAGTTGCTCGAACAGTTGCAGGAGTATGTGCAGGGCGTGCATATCTACGTACCGATCAAGGGCGAACCGGCACGTTGGGGTGAAAAAAGCGGCACGCGCCGACAACTGGCCGAACGCAATGAAGAGATACGCCGGCGCTATGCCGCCGGTGAAAACATCGATGCTCTGGCCAGCTGTTTTTTCCTCTCCTGTGACAGCGTGCGCAAGATTATTAGGAAGCAATCAGAACGGCAGTGATAGACTGAGGAAGATGGATGCCTGACCTCCTTCCTCTTAGACTCCAGGACGAAAAACGAGTTTTTCGGAACTCGTTTTTCGTATGTTCTCGTTGTCTTCTTGGCCGAGGCATGAAAGTGAAATATCGAACCCTGATCAGGTCATAAAGCAAAGATTTCGCATATTAGAAGGAGGATTTTACTCAGCACAGTTGGAATTCACGATTAGGATACATTTACCGCCAACATCATGCCGGATGGGATGTGTTTGTATGTCTGCCCAGGCCTTGAGCGAATCGGCGACCTATGAAACCAAACGGAGCTGCATATTCTGGGGCAAGTTCTCTCAGGAAGGTCCCCGATGTTTGCCTTTGGCGGCTCACTGCTTAGACGTAGGGATGGTATTTCGGGCTCTCTGTGACGTGGACGGTATCCGGCGCGCACTATCGCGCAGTTGCGGAGAGGGTTTAAGTGAGCAGCAACTGGATCGCTTAGCAGTGCTGGCGATGATTCATGATCTGGGAAAGGCCAACTTAGGATTTCAGCTCAAGGTTTTCGACGTCAAGGCTCCGCAAGCCGGTCATATTCGTGAGTTGGCTCCCTTGCTCGATTTGGACATCTGTGATGAAAACCTCCATATGGCGTTTGTAGAGGCTATATCGCGCGATTTGTTCTCGTGGTTTTCCGATCCGGAAGTGGCCTACGGCTATCTGATGGCGACCTTTTCTCATCACGGCCGCCCTCTGGCCTTTCAGGGACAAAGGAGCGGCTCTTTCTTTAAGGCTCAGAACGAATGGTGGCGCCCACAAGGTCAGTGGGATCCCATGGCCGCCGTGACTGAGGTGATGCGCTGGGCGCGAGAAGCTTTTCCTAAGGCCTTTGAACCCGGTGGGCGTTTTCTGCCTGATGAGCCTCGTTTTCAGCATCGTTTTGCCGGTCTGGTTATGCTTGCTGACTGGTTGGGATCGCACTCATACTGGTTTCCCATCCATCGGGTGTCGTTGGAGCAGCGGCTGAGACACGATCGGCAGGTGATTTCCCGGCTCCTCAGGGCCGTGGGGATCGATGTCAGTGATTTGCGCTCTGTCTTGACCGCCGGGCCGCAGGATTTCGAGGGACGATTTGGGTTTTCTCCGTATCCTTTGCAGGCGGCTATCGATGATCTTGATCCGGAAGATGAGCGTACTCGCCTGGTCATAGCTGAGTCAGAGACCGGTTCCGGGAAGACTGAAGCCGCTCTCAACTGGTTCTTTAAGCTCTTCGCCGCGGGCAAGGTCGACGGATTGTACTTCGCCCTTCCCACGCGGGTTGCCGCTCGGGAGCTTTATGGACGGGTATTGCGAGTCATGGAGAGTTGGTTCCCCGATCCCCGGACGCGGCCAGTCACGGTGCTTGCCGTTCCGGGATACGCCCAAGTGGACGGATTGCCCCCGGCAAGACTGTTGCCGGAAGATGAGGCCGCCAACCGTTGGCATGATGACAGAGATCTGCAGTATCGGGAGCGTTGTTGGGCGGCGGAACAGCCCAAGCGATTCTTGGCGGCCACCGTGGCCGTGGGAACCATCGATCAGGCTTTGTTGTCAAGCGTGCAGACGGCCCATGCTCATTTGCGCTCAGTCTGTCTTGATCGCAGCCTCTTGGTCGTGGACGAGGTGCACGCCTCCGATGTTTACATGTCCAAGCTTTTGGGCGGTCTTTTGGAGCATCACTTGGCGGTCGGAGGACGGGCCATGTTACTGTCGGCCACCTTGGGCGCCCGGGCCAGGCACGGCTATGTCCATCTGCGCGCGGAGCAAGAATTACCCGGTCTTGCCGATGCTCAGGGCGTTCCGTATCCGGCGGTGACTTTGGCCGACGGTGTGAATCAGTCTGCGGGTTCCATACCGACCAAGACCAAGCGAGTTCGCTTCGAACTGCTCCCTGTGGCCTTTACCCCGGAGGCAGTGGCAGAGCGGGTGTTGCCCGCCTTGGCCGACGGGGCGCGGGTGTTGGTGGTTTTGAACACGGTAAACCGGGCCATTTCGCTGATCAAAGCCTTTGAAAGCCTCGCGGGAATGAACGAGGAATGGTTCTTTAAATGCAATGGGGTCATCTGTCCGCATCACGGCCGTTTTGCTCCGGAGGATCGCGAGGTCTTGGATCGCACCGTCAGTCAGAGCTTAGGGCGCCATAGTCCATCCGATCCCTTGTTGTTGATCGGCACCCAAACTCTCGAGCAGAGCCTCGATATCGACGCTGATCTGCTTATTACGGATCTGGCCCCGGCGGATGTCCTGTTGCAGCGGGTCGGACGTCTGCATCGTCACAACCGTAAGCGACCGGCAGGCTACGAACAGGCCCGTTGTCTGGTACTCGTCCCCGAAGAGGATCTGGAAGCCGCTTTGGATGCCAGGGGAAACGTATCAAGACGCTACATGGAGATCGGTTACGGCAGTGTGTACGATGATCTGCGCATGCTGGAGCTGACCAGACGGATTTTGACCGAGCATCCGCAAGTCAGCATCCCGGATGATAATCGTCGCCTGGTGGAAGCGGTCACTCATCCGGAATGCCTTTCCTCTCTTAAGGGCGAGCGTTGGGCTCGTCACGGACAAGCCATAGAAGGCGGTGAGTTGGCTCAAGCGATCGCTGCCGCTCACGCCGCTGCAGTTTATGACAGATTCTTTGGCGATCCTACCCTGCAGTTCAACGAAATGGGCGGGAAAGTGACCGTTCGCTTGGGCGCATCAAGCCTTCAATTGCCCGTTGAGACTCCGTTTACCAGTCCTTTCGGTCAACGTATCACGAAAATAGTGATTCCAGGCCACATGCTTCCCATTGCAGAGCCGGAAACGGTGCAAGTGCTGCAGGCAGAGGAAGGCTCGGTACGGTTGGCCTGCGGGAACCGGCAATACGTCTATAGTCGTTACGGATTGGAATCGGAAGAGGTGTCGCCATGAATTTGCTTACGAATCCGACGTTTCGGGTACAGACCTCGGCAGAGCCGACGGTCATGACCTTGCCTGAGTTGATGTCCGCTTTGGGCCGGGATGAGGTGGAGCATCTGGTCGGCATTCAACGACATCAAGAAGATGCCTTCCATGTATTCCTTTGTTATCTGGGAGCGGTCATACTGGCTCGTCGGGGTGACGATGACCCGGTTCAAGATGAGGAGTATTGGCTGACCGGTCTAAAGAAACTAGCCGAACCGTTTGAAGATGAGGCTTGGACTTTGGTGGTGGAAGACACGC
>LFTP01000200.1 GCA_001513395.1 Clostridia bacterium DTU080 | reverse complement strand
TATGGGTACCGTGGGGACTTTTCGTGGCCAAAATTGGGGATTCTCAAGTGGCCATTGACAGATGGCCATATTCCACGCGTCGTAACAAGATAAAGCGGGCATGGTGTGCAAGGGCCGTTCGAGAACCGTTTCAGCAGTGACCAGCTTGGTCGAACACATGGCAACAAATCCGGAGGTCCAAGTTCCATCCCAGGCAATCGTTGCCTCAACGAGCAGGTTATGTACGCCCAATCGCGCCGCGGTGATGGCCGCGGATATCCTCTCTGGTCCTCCGCCGCAAATGATAGGATCATGCTTTCCGATCATTTCCCGGCCGTGCGTGGATTCCAACACTTGTACGACTCTTACCTGCCTCTGGGCATCACCCTCCTCGTATCAATACAGACGTTCGATCAGCGGTTGTACTTCACTAAGTGCCGTAATAGCCGGTTTCTCACCCGAGGTCACCGCGGAATATGCCTGACTCATCAGCGTGTCAATCTGGCTGAAGTTCGGAGAGAACCTCAGAACAGGCAGGCGACCCGTAAACTGGGCGTTGGCAAAATCATGCCATTTCACGCTGGGGTACTGCTGCGCTTGTTGAGCAAGGTAAAACCGATGCAAGGGTATATAGGCCGGCAAACAAGCAGCGGCACTGGACACCGGAAGTGCATATTCCTGTGCAGTAGTAAAAGCTTTGATCAGCGTCCACCCATCTGATTTGTTCTTGGATTCTCGCGCCATCGCAAAACCGTCCGAATAGAAGACAGTGTCGCGCGAGGTGCCCTTAGGGAGTAAACCCACCGAATAGGTCCATTCAATGGTTTGCAGCTGCATGGCTTGTGTCATTCCGTAAATGATCATACCGACACGCCCACTGGCAAATCCCCCTGATACCGAATGGGCAACGGTTGGAGCTCGAACCACCTGGTGGACCAAACCAAGCTCCGCAAACTTAGTTATACCCGTTACTACAGGTGTAGCCGTGACATCCGGTCTACCCTCCTCGTTGACCCAATCGCCATCCCACAACCACGGTGCGTGAAGCCATGGCGGCAAGGTCCAGAGCCCAAGTTCGTCGAAACGGCCATCCCCATCATGATCCTTTGTCAGCCTTCGTGCTGCATTCACAAAATCATCCCAAGACCAGCTATCGCCAACCGTAAACGGATCAGTGGGGATGGTCGCTAGACCGGCTGCACTGAAAAGATCGACGTTATACCATATAGCGTTGTTGTTTACCACAGCCGGAAGCGCGTATTGTGCGTTTTTCCACTGAAAAGCTGTCACAGCCTGCGGTATGAACTGGCCTAATGAAAACCTGTCACGATCTATGTAAGGTGTCAGGTCCTCGAATACCTGTTGTACCGCGGTTGGCACGTACTGTTGGTCTATAAACATTACATCAAAAGGGACTCCACCCAGGTGCGCCAAAAGCAATCTCTCGTAATGATTCGCCCAGGATCCTGTGCGAGGAACAACGTTCAACTCGATCCCATTGGCGTCTGCAAATCTTTGGAATGCGGCCTCCAATTCCGGCCCTAACTGGCTGAAGCCCCAGGCAACCTGAAGCGATGTAGCTAAGACATTTTTACCCAAAGAAACAACCATCGACGATACGACCATAGCAACTAGCAACGATCTCCGAACTCCAAAGAGCCTCGACATCGGCGGTTAGCCTCCCCCATCATGATGATTCTGCGCACAGCAGGAACCATAGTGCATACGCTACAACGTGTTTCCCTTACTTCCGCAGAATCGCTACAGATCCTTTGAATCTTTGTGTTAAAATCCGCCGTTCCATGAAGACCGTGCAGCTAACTCTAAGAACCTGCTGTTCATACGGGTTGTGATGTTTGATATTTGTTTTCTATGCGCTTAGCATAAACCAAGTAATTTCACAGTCTATAACAAATAAAACGTTTCGCGTTGATGTGATGTCATGAGCCAGGACTTGTGACTCCCGTTTAGGCATAAAAGNNCTGCCCTACCCCCTCGGACCGATGCGCTTCAAAACGGGAGCTTGAGTAGTTGAAGTTGCCTCGGTTTAGTGGACAAAGCAAGTCTAGGCTATCAAAGCCTCGTCTTCCTTTTGTCTGCGGAGCAACCACCCTGATTCGGCCGGTTTTCCGCACCCTTCTGCCTGACTTCCCCCCGGTTTTTGATCAAGGGTTACATAGCAT
>LFTP01000005.1 GCA_001513395.1 Clostridia bacterium DTU080 | reverse complement strand
GCGGCGGCACGGTTGCCTCGGGGATGATTGACGTTCACGGCGACCTGGAGTCGTCCCGGGTGGTTAACTTGCGGCCTCAGCGGGTCAATAAGCTATTGGGAACCACGATGTCCGTGAGTGAGATAGCTGAGCACCTTCGTCGGCTGGGGCTTGAGTCCGAGGAAGGTGCGGATCAGACACTGCACGTGTCGATTCCCAGCTATCGCCGGGATATTGAGCTTGAGGAAGATCTCATTGAAGAGGTGGCCCGCGTCCACGGATACGATGCCATCCCTGCCACGCTGCCTCAAGAGACAGCCAGCGTCGGCGCGCAGTCGCAGGAGATGCGTCTTTTGGATCAGCTCAGAGCAGTATGTATCGGGGCCGGTCTGTATGAGACCATCACCTACGGCTTCATCTCGCCGCGTCATTTTGATCTGTTGCGCTTTCCGCCGGACGATGACAGGAGACGTGCTGTGCGGATCCTCAATCCCTTGACAGAAGATCAAAGCGTGATGCGCACAACCCTGATGCCGAACCTCATGGAAGCCCTGAGTCGTAACGCTTCCAGACAAAACGGCGTAGTGCATCTTTTTGAGATCGGTAATGTCTTCTTCCCGAAAGAGTGGCCCGTTACATCGCAACCCGAAGAGCGGCGTACTCTGGGCATCGCCATGATGGGAAGTCCTGTCAGCGCCTGGGGTAAGCACGAAATCGACTTCTTCACACTCAAAGGAATCCTGGAAGTGATAGCCAAGACACTCAGCATAGATCTTTCCGTCAGGGCAGCCGTGTGTGCCGGTCTTCATCCCGGGCGTGCGGCAGAGATTGTCTGGAAAGATCGGGTCGTAGGCTTTTTGGGCGAGGTGCATCCGCTCGTACAGCAGGTCTATGATCTGCCTGAGAGAGCATTTTATCTGGAACTTGATCTTGAGGTGCTCGAGGACGCCGGCGGACCGCCTCAGGCCGTGTCACTGCCTCGCTATCCGGCTGTTTTCCGTGATCTTGCTCTGTTGGTGCCCGTTGAGATGCCTGCGGAACGGGTGGTTGAGATAATCAGGCAAGAAGGAGGGTCCGTCCTGGATGACGTTAAGCTCTTCGACATCTACCAGGGCAGGCAAGTGCCCGATGGTTATCGAAGTCTTGCCTACTCGTGCAGCTTCAGAGCAGCTGATCGCACGTTGACTGATGAAGAGATCAATGAGGTTGTGGAACGTATCAAGAAGGCTTTGGCGTCTGAGAATGTCTCATTACGCGGCTAGATGCATTGAGGGGGGCGGCGGGGCATGGTAGTCGACTGGCAGATTCACCGGCAAGGGACGGTCTGGTTTGAGGAGCGAATCGATGAGCTCTTGGAGCAGATCGTTAAGATCTGCGAGATAGAAGCGCCAACCTTTGCAGAACAGACACGGGCTCAGTATGTAGCAGCAGTTATGCAACAGCTTCCGCGGGGAACGACGACCATTGACGACTGCGGCAATGTGGTCTATGTCTTCAGGGAACCCGAGGCCGGCCAGGGATTTTTGCTTGTGACTGCTCATCTCGACACCGTATTTCCCGCCGGCACGGACGTGCGCGTTCGACGCGAGGGAGAGCGTTGGTATGCACCCGGCATCCGTGACAACTCAGCATCCGTGGCTTTGATGATTGAACTGGCGCGGTTTTTGGGCGAGATTGACTACCGCCCGAAGCACGGGCTTGCCTTTGTGGCTAATGTGGGCGAAGAGGGACTGGGTAATCTGAAAGGGATGAAGTACCTTTTCGAGGAGGGTTCTGCCAGTCACTGGCCTGTGGAGGCCGTGCTGGTCTTGGACGGCAGTTTTGGCAAGATTTGTTATCAGGGGGTCACCAGTCGCCGCTTTGAGGTGATCATGACCTGTGACGGCGGGCACAGCTGGTATGATTACGGGCGCCCCAGTGCCGTGCATGCTCTAGGACGGGCCATTGCCCCTATCGATTCGCTTCGTCTGCCTAGCAAGCCGCGGACCACGCTCAATGTGGGCGTGATCGAAGGTGGGGTTTCCGTGAACTCGATCGCAGGTGAAGCGCGCATGTTGATCGACATGCGATCGCAAGAGCCACAGGCCCTGGATTCTGTTGACCGGGCTGTACGGGAAGCCATTAGGCAAGCCATCGCCGACGACGAGGTGCATGTCGAAATCAATGTGGTGGGAGAACGGCCGGGAGGCAGTATACCTGATGATCATCCGCTTGTTCGAACTCACGCCGAGATGGCGGCGGCTTTGGGCGTGCAGGTGACCCCTTCGTGGGCCAGCACTGATGCAAACGTGCCGCTGTCCAAAGGAATTCCTGCCATCTGTATCGGCGTAGCCACAGGCGGCGCGCTCCATTCGCTTGATGAATATCTGGACGTCTCGTCGGTGTTGCCTGGAGCGCGTTATGCTTTGGGAGCGCTGTTGGCCTTCAGCACATGGGTTGAGCAAGTTGAGCACTTGACTTGATCGACCTTTTCGACCGTCCATGGTTTGTGAGGGTCGGTCATGTGGGCGACGGTCGCAAACTCAACCAGCCACAGCTCGTCTGACGGCGAGCGGTGGCGTTGCGAGCAAGTGACATAGGCAGCCTAGACCGCTTCTCCGACTCCGGGTTCCGCGGCAGGTGGTTAAACGGCACGGATCAAGGCAACGGGCAGTGTCAACTGTGAATACCGCTCGATAGGATGAGCGAAGGAGAAGGCAGTCATCGGCACATACACAGGCTCATGGGCAGGGGTGTTTGGGCGCCCACTGCCACCTCGTGCGCCCGGCATGTC
>LFTP01000149.1 GCA_001513395.1 Clostridia bacterium DTU080 | reverse complement strand
CCCAGCCGACGAAGGTGCTCAGCTATCTCACTCACGGACATCGTGGTTCCCAATAGCTTATTGACCCGCTGAGGCCGCAAGTTAACCACCCGGGACGACTCCAGGTCGCCGTGAACGTCAATCATCCCCGAGGCAACCGTGCCGCCGCACAGTCTGCAAAGCAGTTCGGCAGCTCTGTCAGCCGCAGCAGGGGGCAGGTGTGGATCCAATCCTTTTTCAAAACGACCCGATGCTTCGCTGCGCAAACCCAGTTTGCGAGATGTCTTTCTCACGGATATGGTGTCGAAGTTGGCCGCTTCAAGCAACACATCGGTGGTCTCCGGCCTGATTTCAGTATTCTCACCGCCCATGACGCCGGCAATGCCCACCGCTCCCTCAGCATCCGCTATGACCAGCATCTCCGGATCCAGTCGGCGTTCCTGGCCGTCCAAGGTGACCAGTATCTCATCGGGCTTGGCCCGCCGGACGATGATCTGTCTGCCCCTGAGCAGGGAAAGATCGTAGGCGTGCAGGGGTTGTCCCATTTCCAGCATGACGTAGTTGGTGATGTCCACTACGTTGTTGATCGGACGCACGCCGGCGGCACGCAACCGCTGCTGCATCCACAGGGGTGACGGTCCCACTCTCACACCGCGTATCACGCGGGCACAAAAGCGGGGGCATAGATCAGAATCCTCGACGGTTACTTTAGCGAGAGAAGTCACGGGTTCACCGGTCTTTGCGATCTCAGGCTTCGGCACACGTACCGTTCCCCCGGTAAGAGCCGCCACTTCCCGCGCCAGACCAATCACGCTCAGACAATCAGGACGGTTGGGGTGAATCTCAAACTCAATCACAGCATCGCCAAGGTACAACAGCTGAGCGACATCGCTTCCTAACGGGGTGTCTTCAGGAAGCACCATCACTCCGGAGTGGTCATCCGAAATCCCCAGCTCATCCTCAGCGCAGAGCATTCCGTATGACTTCACACCGTGGAACTCCGCAACAGCCACCGGCCCGTCAATGCCGACCACGCGAGCTCCGGGCAAGGCGACGGGGACTTTGATCCCCGGTTCCAGATTCGGCGCCCCACTCACAACGCTGATATCGCGATCACCGATATTGACATGACATACTAACAAATGATCCTTTGTCGGATGAGATCCCGAGCCTTCTATCCGACCGACGACGACTCCACTGACGTCTGCACCGAAGCGTCTTATGCTTTCAACCTTCTGACCCAAATTGGTCATCCGCTCCGCCAACTCGTGTGCAGGCCACGGAACGTCCACGTATTCTTGTAGCCAACTCAACAGCACAAGCATCGTCTAATCCATCCCCCTTTTGAGCCACTGGCCTACATAAACTGGCGCAGAAAGCGTACGTCGCTTTCATAAAGCAGCCGCATGTCTTCAATACCGTAGCGCAACATGGCTATTCTTTCGAGCCCGAGACCGAAGGCAAAACCGGTCACCTTTTCGGGATCGTAACCTACGGCTTCAAACACCTTCGGATGCACCATACCGCAACCGAGGATCTCAATCCAACCCTCATACTTGCACAGGCGACATCCTTCGCCCGCGCAGACAAAACAGGAGACGTCGACCTCGGCACTGGGCTCCGTAAAGGGGAAATAACTCGGTCTGAATCGCACGCCGCGATCCTTATCGAAAAGCTCCCGGATGACCAGTGTCAAAATGCCCTTCAAGTCCCCGAAGGTGACA
>LFTP01000331.1 GCA_001513395.1 Clostridia bacterium DTU080 | reverse complement strand
GTCCAACCGTTCTGACCCGGCAGCGGCACTGTGTCGGGATCTATGGGCTCTGAGGCTACGTTGAGCGTCCAAAAACGCACGCTCTGTCCCTCTTTGGAGCGTCCCAACCAGTTTTGGTGCACGATGTTCTTCTGGAACAGGTAAGCGGCCGACTCGATGCTTTCACCGACGATGTCGATCCGCTCGAGATCGTTGATGCCCATCCCGCACAGCGCAGCCATGGTCACATGCGATATGTCGTCCGGGTTGAACCCCATCAAGCGGGCGCAGACGGTATCGACGGCCACGCTGTCACGTCCGGCGACGATCATGTTGCGGTACAAAGGAGAACCGTTGGCCCTGGTGTAGGCCCTCTCCAGCGCCGTGACCGCATCCACAACCACATAATCGATATCCGCGACGCGGGCCATGTCGACGATGGTCTTGTCCATGACCGCCGGATTGTGATCGAGACCGTTTTTCGCCCATCCATAGCGCGAACCGGGGGCCACCCCGATGTTGTTCTTCAGACTCACCGTGATCCGGGTGCCGTGGATCTTCATGACCGGCACGGAGATGATCTTATCCGCCTCCGTTACCAGCCGGTGCGTCCAATACGTATCTTGATACCATCCGCCTTCCGGCAGATGCACCAAGACTGTATCCGACAGCGGTACGTTGAGATCATCCAGACGTACCTTTAGCCCCGGCAACTCGCGCTTTAACTCCTCCACCATCTCACGGTAACCGTTGGTCCCTAATCCGTCGCGGATTTGAGCCCTGGTCACGGAGTACTTGGCCGCCAACTCAGGTTGTATCCACTCGCCGGATCCGTCCGCCACGACGATTTCGGCATCAGGATTGGCCTCATAGACCAACTTGATGACCGCCCGGACCACCCGATTGTCGGTAATAGAACCGCTGCCGGAAGGAGCATCGGTAACCCAGTTCGGCTTGATCAGCACGAGCCTATCCTCGGGGGTGATGACGCTTTCCATTCCGCCGGTCAACTCGACCGCCAAACGGACCATCTGTTCAATCTGCTCCGTCGTGATTCTAAAGCCCAGTTTATCCGGATCGACCGGATCGGGTATCCCCTCGGTATTGGTGCGCACCACAGCGACCGTGGTTCTGTCCCACGGCGCCGGACGCTGCACTTCGGACACCTTATAAAAAAGCTGGTAGCCTTTCGTCGAGTTGTGGGCCACCGTCGAGTGCAGATCGATGACAAACAAGACAACCAAAGCTATTAGGCCTACATAACGTAACCAAGTTCGACGTCTGATCTTTTGTTCCATAGTCTAGTCTCCCTCCCCCCAATCTGCTTGTCGGTAGTTCTGTTTCTCCTGCTGCGGCATGCCTTCCTTCACAATTCTTTTGCATCCGCTATTCCGAAAAAACACCCTGATGCGCTGACCGCCGCTTGTTCGCCCCCAAGAGGCGTCGAATGACCCTTTTTACCGAGGGCAGATATCCCGAGTCGAGCTTCCCTCGGCGCTGACGTGAAAGACCGAGCGATGGAAAAGGGCGCCTCGTCAATTCAGTTCTTTTGATGGTTCGAAGGAAACAAGTAGTTGATGTTGAAAAACTGTATATCATCAACGACAACCGTCTTTACTCCTAGTAGCGTCCAGTATGATGGTGTAAATTCGAGAAGCAGGGTGGCGAAGCAGTAGGAAAGGC
>LFTP01000206.1 GCA_001513395.1 Clostridia bacterium DTU080 | reverse complement strand
TCCTGGAAGTGGTACCTGACAGTCCGGCCCACCGCGCCGGTCTGAGACCGCTGGATGTCCTGCGCACCGTCAACGGACAGCCGGTCTACGACGGCACAAGTCTGATGCATCAGATGTGCCGGATAGCTGCCGGCGAATGGATCAGGGTTGAGATCGAGCGTGGCGGGCGAGGGGTGACACTCCACGTACAGACGAGCGGAGCGGCTTAGACCGCTTCCGCTCACCGTATCTGGCGATACTCGTTAAACCCACGGCCTGACGCCATTCGAAGCGGTCGACTGTGGCAGCACGTTCAATGCGTGCTCAGCGTGCCCATTTTGCGCACTCTCGTGTCAATGCGCTCGAAAACCACGCGTCCGAGGATCAAAAAGACGAACATCGATATAAGGACGATGGCCAAAGACACCTCTATGGCTACCAGCGGCGTTGTGCCGATGAGCAAGGCCCGTATGGCGTCGATGGCGTAGGTCATGGGCAGTGTTAGTCCGACGATCATCAAAGGACGGGGTAAAGCGGTGACGGGGAAGTTGATCCCGGACAATATCTGGAGGGTATAAGTTCCTATATCGGATAAGGTAACGGCGTCCCGCAAGTATAACACTATGCCGGCGTAGGCGATGCCGAAGCCGTACAGAGCGATGACCATCGGGATAAGCACCAGCAATGCCGGCCCAAGGGCGCTTGTGATCTCAAAACCAAAAAGCAGATATGCCGCTAACCATACACCCAACGTATTGAGCCCGGTGACGAGGACACTGACCGTGCTGCGTCCGATCAAGTGCAACCACGGGGAGTTGGGCGTCAACCACAGGCTTTCCAACGTCCCTTGCTCCATCTCCTGCTTTAAAGAAAAGCCCATATTCCACAGTACGGCGCTGATGTAGCTGCCAACGATGTTGCCGAGCAGAATGAAGGCGAGAAAGTTATGGGTGCCGGTGAAGGCCTCAAAGCCCGGGGCACGCCCGTTGACGGAAAAGCTGAGGCTCATGAAATAAACCGGTGTCAGCCAGATCAAGGGATCGGCGATGCGCAGAAGCGCGTTGAGAGGGTAGCGTAAGAAAATCCGCCACTCCTTGCGCACGATGGCCCACAGAACGTACCAGTCCTGTGCCTGCAATGCAGCGGTCCCTCCTCAATAATGACCCAACGTCCCCGTCGATTGTCCGTGCCGCTCCGCCAGCCGAAACGCCATCAGTCCCATGGCGATGAACACGACGCTCAAGATAGCTAGCATCATCACTTCGTATTTCACATCGTTCCATCCGACACCGATGAGCCCCACCAGTCGCATGGCGCGAATGGCATGCGTCAGCGGTAACGCCTTGCTGAGGATTTGCATTCTGGCCGGCAACACCTCGATCGGGTAGGTCATGCCTGCAAAGGCCATGAATATGCCGCGCACGATCACCACCAAGGAGCTGGTCTCTTTCATCCAGAGGATGAGGCTGGCAAACAGCATGCCGAGTCCGATGATCGGCAGCAGCGACAAAGATAAAAGCCCCAGCAGTGTCAGCGGATCACCGCGCAGCTCGAAGCCGTACAACAAGCATGCCATAAACAGCGTGATCGTGAGGAACAAGAGCGAGATTACGAGCTGTCTGATGGAGGCGCCTATGAGCATGCTCAGGCGAGAGGCCGGTGTGGTCCACGTTGCCTCCAGTGTGCCGCGGACTTGTTCCGTCCGCAGGTGGGTTCCGAAATCCCACAGGGTCGTGTTCAGAATCATCCAGGGGATTATGCCAAAGAGGAGGAAACCTATGTAGTCGTCGGTGCCCGACACGCTTTGAAACGCGGCGACCGCTTGACCGCCCGGTCCAGACAGCGTCCGCGCCATAAAGACGTACATCGCCGGAAACAGAGCGGGCCATATGAGCAGGGACACGATCCACGTCGGATAACGCCGGAAGACGATGAGATCCTTGCGCAGTACCGCCGCGGCGGTGCGAATATCGTTAGCCGTCATGTCGTCTCCCCCCGTGTTAATCTCGCAGTCCGCGGCCGGTCAGGGCGATGAACACATCTTCCAGGGTCGGGGCTTTTACGGTGTAGTTGAGCACCATCAGGCCGGCGGCCGCGACGGCTTGCCAAAGCGCCGCCGTGTTCGTCTGTCCATCCATCATCGTAAACGTCAGTTGCGTCGTTTCAGCTTCTTCATCTTGTCTGAGTTCGACAATGTTCAACTCTGGTACTCGTTCGACTAAACAATCGATATTGCCGTGGAGACCGGCCACCTCCAGGCGGAAAACGCGGTCACTTGTCAGACGGCTTTTGAGCCCGCTCGGAGTGTCCAAGGCGATGATCTTTCCGTGGTCTATGATGGCGATGCGGTCACTGAGAAAGTCGGCTTCTTCCATGTAATGAGTCGTCAGCAATATGGCCCGGCCTTCCTGTTTCAGCTCAAGCACCAACGCTCGCAAGTTGCGCGCCGCCTGCGGATCAAGGCCCAGCGTCGGCTCGTCTAAGAGCAGCACGGGAGGATCGGCCAAAAGAGCCCGGGCTAATGACAACCGCTGCCTCATACCTGTCGAATAGCGTTCCACAAGTTCGTCCGCCCGGTCAGCAAGCTGCGTGCGCTCGAGCAGTTCGTCGACGCGTCCTTTGATCTGACGGCGCGGCACATGATAGAGCGTAGCGAAGAACTCCAAATTCTCCCGTCCGGACAGCTTCCAATACAAGCTGCGGTCGCCGGCCAAGACCACACCCAGTCGGCGCCGAACCTCTCTCGATTGCTTGGTCACGTCATACCCACATATATAGGCGTGGCCGGATGTCGGCTCCAGAAGCGTCGCCAGCATGCGGATGGTCGTCGTCTTCCCGGCTCCGTTGGGTCCCAGAAAGCCGAATACTTCCCCGGGATTCACCTCAAAGCTGACACCATCGACGGCGAGGATGACATCGTCGCCGGCCGCACTGTCCTCGATTGTCCCGGCTGTCTTCGTTTGGCCGTCGGCAGCAGGGGCCGGTGAAGCGCCAGTTTGGACTTCTTTCGTCCGCCGGTGTTTAACATATCTTCTGAGGCGGCGAACGAGTATGTTGCCGCCGACTTGTTTGCGCGGGAAATGCTTGCGCAGATCGACAGCCGCAACCGCGGCTTCCATGATCACCGCCTCCGAATTAGACTATTACATTTAGTAAGTATCAATAGCATAGATCGACATGTTAATTATGTCAATGTGCAGATAAAAGATTCGGCACCAAGGGTGAGAGATGGTGAGGCGCTCTTGCGGTGAATGGTCCGTCACCTTACCCGTAGAGCGCAGGGTTTGCACATCAAACGAAAAAGCTGAGAACGAATGATGATGAGTTGTGCTACAGGATGCGGTGTGTGAGTGAAACGGGGGCGGGATAGGCGCGTGCAGACATCGTAGTAGTGGAAACGGTCACCGGACGACCCCCGGCGACGTGAAACATCCCTCCCGGACCCGTGGGGATCGTGACCGGACCTATGGGGAAACCTCTGGCTATCCGGTAGGTCATGTCAGGAGTCTCTGACGTCCATATATAGCGCAAAGCTATCGTTCCCTGTTCGAAGTCCGCCGATTGTCCGGGGTGGGCGCGAGATGGTGTTAGCGAGATACATCTGAAAAGAGCCGGGCCGCGCTGAGTCTCAGGCGAGTCGATCACGGCGCGGTGTTGCTTGATCACCTCACCGCAGAGAGCGCTGATCTTGCCGTACCGGTCTCAGGCATTGGTTCCGGGATGTTGGAGGGCAAAAACATCCGCTCGACCGTCTCCGTCAACGTCTCTCGACAGCTTTCTACCCAACTCAATTACGCTCTCCCACGTCCAGTCCCGGTTTCTGGCCTGCTCTGTGTGGGTGGGCAGGCCCATGGTCTGAAACAGGCCTTCGTTGACCATCCCGAAGGTTTGCGTCCGGGGCAGCGCGGCGTCGTTGGCTTCCGTTTCCGTTTTGACCCGCAGTTGCATGACAATGTGAAGCTCTTTGTGAAGGACACCTATGATTCGTGCCTAATGACGTACAGAGAATAGTGCGAGAAGGAGGTGTGTTCGAAAAAAGAGCCGTTTGACGGAGCACAGGATATGTGCACCCCTTTCGCGGGGGTTTGGTGTTTAGCGCTTAATCAGGAGGGGGAATTGGATGTCCATGAGGCGTTTTTCCGTGACGATCCTTTTGATCGTCATGTCCGTGTTCTTGTTCTTAAATTGCGTGTCGCAAGGCAGCGAGATAACCCTCGAGCTGTGGCACGTGTGGACGGGGACCAGGCAACCGCTGTTGCGGGAAGTCCTCAATCGTTTTGAACGGAACAATCCGGACATCAAGGTTGAAGATATCGTATTGGACCCTTCACAGTTTTTCGAGAAGGTCAAGGTGGCTTGGGCCTCAGGCAGTGGGCCTGATGTGGCCATGAACTACCTTAATGAGCTGTATGGGCTGGCAGCCTTTCTCCAGCCTCTTGATCCGTTCATCAAAGCGGACGGCAAAGACCTTGGACAGTTGATCTACCCCGTGGTGGCGGAGATGATTCAGTATCAGGGGAGGACCTACTACTTGCCGTTACTGATCAGCACGGGGAACCATCTGATTTACTACAACAAAGAGCACTTTGCCGAGGTAGGACTTGATCCCAACAACCCACCGCGCTATCACTCGGAATTCCAAGAGGCCGCCAAGCGTCTGACGCGTCGAGGTCCCGATCAGCGATTGGAGAGACTGGGAGTCAATATCTTGGGCAATTCCCACAGCCTGCGTCAGCTGAATCTCCAGGCTTTTGTCGAGCAACAAGGCTCCGGCTTGTACGATAAAGCCATGCGCACCGTCTTGCCGGATTTCGAATTGGCGGTTAGAACCCTGGAGTGGATGATCGACTTCGCAGAACGTACGATCGGGTCGGCGGCTGAATCGATGACTTTCGGAGGAAATCTGCAAAGCGGCCAGCATTCCATTCGTCTGGATCAGGAGCATCTGTACTATCAAATCGTGAGTTCCTATCCCGATTTTCCCGTGGCCATAGCACTGTTGCCGCAGCCGGACGGTCAGACCACCCCTCGCACTCGCGTCCATCCGAGTTGGGGATACAACATGTCCGCTCACTGCAAGCAGACAGCAGAGGCCTGGGAGCTAATCAAGTGGCTGGCCATCGAGCCTGACGGCGCCGGGTGGTTTGTGCATCAACAGAACCGTCTGGCCGCATCGCCTCGTATTAACCAGCATCCTCACAACTACTCCGCCAATCCTTACTGGGACGTTTTGATGGCGGCGACGAACTACACGGTATTCAACGCCAGCCAGTTGGTGCCCGGAATCGACTACACCTGGGCCCGCAATCTGATCGGAGAGGCGGTTGAGGCCGCGGGGAAGGGAACCCAAGATCCTCGCAGTGCTTTGTTGGTCACACGGGATCGTATCCAAGCGGTGATCAACGAAGTGTTGAGGTAGAGCAAATAGGTCCAAATCCAAGCGGTTGGTTCCAAACCGCATTCGCCTTCTTTTGAAAAGGGATGGCGCCGAGCCCGACCGGCAAGCGTCATCCTTCTTTTTGTGCGCCCGGCATGGGGCGTGAGATCTCTGACTGACCGTTTGGAAGCCTTTTTGGCCTCCACGATCATACGGAGTCGTCGATCGATCCATACGCTGCGATGGAACGGATCGCGGTGAGGTCGTTTTCACCGGACACGATCGCCACAGGAGACGGATCCGTGGAGATGACCAAATCGAAGGATGCGAAGCATTCCGATATTCGCTGCATCTCAGGAGGGAAGACAGCGCCATTCGACCATGTGGGACAACGGGTGTCTCTTTTCTCAACAGGGGCACCGTCTGCTCTTGCTTGACCAGAGTAGTCTAGACCTGGATTGGGAGAGGATGCTGGCAAATAGTGCACAAGATGCACTTCGCGCCGAGGCAGGGAATGGCCGGCAGTAATGGAGAATCAAATGAAGCGAAGCCCGGGCAGCGGCGCGGCTTGCCGGGTACGCCGCCGAATGCCCTGAGGCCGTACAGAGGTTAAGAGGCTGGAATTAAAAGAGCGGGAGGATCGATTGATGTCATGTAGGCAACACACTGAAAGGCCGTTTGACGGCAACAATAGCGTTGTTGGTCATGGTTTTCGCTTTGCCTTTGGGTGTTCAGGCGGTATCCATTACCCACGCGGTTGATCCGGCGCATGGCGAATGGTATGTCAACTTCGTCATGGACCAAGCCAGGGAGTTCTATGAGCAGACGGGCATTCAGGTCAATATTTCCGCGGTAGGCGACCATCGCAGTCAGATTTTGGTCTGGGCTGCGGGCAATGCCTTGCCGGACGCGGTGGACATCGTGTCCGACAACGGCTTATTGTTCTTCCGGGCGGGTTTGTTCCTCGATCTCAGGGACCTTTTTGCCCGCTCGCGGAGCATAAAGCTGAACGATCTACTCCCCATTTCGTTGGCCGCCTTTACTGCCCCGGATCCCTATGATATCGAGCCCGGCGCCGTCTTCGCCTTTCCGTATATGCTCTACAACGTGAACGCGGCCTATAACGTGCCCCTGTTGGAAAACTCGGGTCTGCCATCACCCAATACCCTGGGCGACGCATGGAACTGGGATACGGCGTATCAGTATGCGCAGAAGCTCACCATCGACAAGAATGCGGACGGCAGAAC
>LFTP01000007.1 GCA_001513395.1 Clostridia bacterium DTU080 | reverse complement strand
AGATCGCCCCGCTCTTCCATGGACGCTCCCACGCTGGTGTCCGACACCCAGACGGCCCGATCCCCCCTGCCCCGCAAGCCTAACTGCCAGATCACGCTGTCGCCGTACTTGGCCCACTCCCGGGCGTACACCCGCCAGACTTCGCGCATCTCATCCGGAAATCTGAAATACGAAGCGGGTATCTCCTTGCCCCGCTTGGCCCAGTAGTTGTCAAAGGCGAAATGACTGACTCCCAAGGGTTCCACATGGTGCTGAGAGACATAGAGTCCGCGCCGGACCGCGGTTTCGATCAACCGGGCTTCCGGAGGATTGAGGATGTCTACGAAACTGGCCGGAATAATCAGGTTGCAATGAGCGCGCAGAGCGGTTTCGAGGACCTTGTCTAGCACATCAGGATGGATGACTTGATGGTAAAAAGGATAATCGATATGACGTTTACCGCCGCCGTCTCGCCATTCGGTAAGCAGATCCTCGTCATTGATAAACCAACCGCGCCAGCGAAACGTGGAAGGTTTCGATCGGATACTGATCTGTGGCCACGACAGGCCATGGGGCGGCGCCGGAGCCACCTCGGTCCACAAATAGAAGGGATCGACTCCCAAGAAGGCCTCACAGAAATGATAGATCCCGGCCACGGTGCCGCGGAAATCATGTCCGCAGATAAAAAGGACACTCGTGCCAAAAAGATCCAGACTGCGGATCACATACCCTTCCGGATGGGCGGGAGGGATGATCCCGGGTGAGGCAAAGGGAAGATCCCCAACCCCGTATGTGGTAATGACGATCGCATTGACCGCCGTAGAATCCCATCCCCAACGGGGCGCCAGACCCGTGATGCGCAGGATATCGCCAGCGAGATCCTGCGCCGCGAGTCTGACGGCAATGTGCTCTTTGTCACCGACAAAAATGACCACCGGTTGCTCTGCCGCTACACTGAAAGCCATCGCCCGCCTCCTTAGCCGTCATCTCTTGTCGGTCGCAATTGGGCCATCATACCCCCGTCGACGGTGATCGTATCGCCGGTGATATACGCTGCGTCGACGGAACACAAAAAGGCCACAACCCCGGCTACGTCATCGGGTAAGCCTTCCCGACCCAAAGGAATAGCTGCCCTGCGCCGAGCCACAGTCTCAGTGGGGAGACTGTCCCAGCGGGAGGTGCGAATCGCTCCCGGAACGACGTTGTTGACGCGAATGCCATAAGGAGCCAACTCCAGAGCCAATGAACGACCCGCCGCTTCCAGGGCTCCTTTGCTGGCATCATAGGCTACCCGGCCCCGGTGCCCCCGACGTGCCCCGTTGGAGCTGATGTTGATGATCACCCCGTCTTGGTT
>LFTP01000116.1:55332-84838 GCA_001513395.1 Clostridia bacterium DTU080 | reverse complement strand
AGATGTGTATAAGAGACAGATACCGGGAGATCCTTTGGTCAGCGTGGCCGCGTTCTTGTCCGTGTCCACACCCAAACCCGCAGCCTCAGCTCCGATAAGGCGTACGGGATCGTTTATAAATGCATGGAAAATGCCTATGGCGTTGCTGCCGCCGCCGATACAGGCCACCACAGCATCCGGCAGTCGGTTTTCTTGAGCCAGGATCTGTTCACGGGCCTCTTTACCTATAACGGATTGGAATTCACGGACCATGGTCGGATAGGGGTGTGGGCCGACCGCTGAACCAATGAGATAGAAGGTATCCGACACGTTTTCCACCCAGTCTTCGATTGCCGCATCGACCGCTTCGGTGAGAGTAGCCGTTCCGGCGGTTACGGAGCGCACCTCTGCTCCCAAAAGACGCATTCTGAAAACGTTGAGGGCCTGGCGCCGTATGTCTTCTTCGCCCATATAGATGACACACTGCAAGCCAAAAAGGGCGCATACGGTAGCGGTAGCCACTCCGTGTTGTCCGGCGCCGGTCTCGGCGATGACGCGCCGCTTACCCATTCGTTTTGCCAGTAGAACCTGACCGATCGTGTTGTTGATTTTGTGTGCGCCCGTGTGGTTGAGATCTTCTCTCTTGAGATAGATGGTAGCCCCGCCCAATTCGGCCGTCAGGCGATCAGCGCGATAAAGCGACGAAGGTCGTCCGGTGTAGTGTTTCAGGTAGTAGGCGAACTCCTCGTGGAAGGTGGGATCTTTTATCAGCTTTTGGTACATCTCGTCGACTTCATCAAGAGCAGGAATGAGTACTTCCGGTACGTGTTGTCCCCCGTACATACCGAAGTAGCCGCGTTTTTGATCGGACATGATGCCGTCCCCCTTGAAGTATTTATGATAGGGTCTAGCAGGGCATTATGGTGAAACAAAAAAACCGCCGACGCTGCAGATCGGCGGAAAACGTCATAGCTCGCTATAGGCCTCAAAAAGAGTCGCTGAACTAAGCTAAGCTAAACTGACTCGCCTCTGCTCGTCTCCCCATAATTGCCGTAGCGGCGACTCTCCAGTCGACCTTCAACTACAGCAATTGAGTACATTATAGATGTTTCCCTCACAGCTGTCAAGGCTCTTGGACGCACGGTCCGTCAACAGTTTTTGGCGAGCCGTGCATCCAATGTTCTTACAGAAGGCTGGCATCTGCTTTGCGCTCTCGGCGAGGACGGCAAGGCAAGTAGCTTTCCATGTTCTCGGGATCTTCACTCGCCGCGGTTTCCCTTATCCTTTCCCCGAGGATCTCACCGACCAGATGGACGAGTTGACGTCCTTCTTGCAGTAGATCGTACTGAGACTTGAGCGCGCTCTCCGGACCGAACCAGGCGGTTTCCAGAGTGAGACACTTGCTCTTAGGATACAGTTGACTCGCCCAAGCGCTGAAGCTATCCGCGCCTATATCAGTGGTGACGGTAGCGTGAGCAAACCAACGGGCGATCTCATCTTCTCCGATATGCGAGGTAGCAATGCTTTGCCCGGCTCCGCAGACTCGCGCCGTTACGGTCACTGTCAGAGCCATACGAGCCCCTGACTGCACCTGTTCCTTAATCATCTGTTCTATGTGCCCCATGGCGGTTCCCTGTAGGGATCCTTTCCAGCTGAGGGTTCTCTTGCTTTCACCCTGAGCCACACCGGCGATATCCAACAGTGGGACAACGCAGAAACGATAGGTCTGTCTCAGTTGTTTGGCTACCGGATGAGGTGACACCAAAAACCGAATGAGACCTTCGGCGACCCACGAACCGGCAGCTTGAATGGGGCTTTCCCGGGCCACAACCCATACCACGGCTTTGTCTTCCCACTCACCGAAATCGGTGATGTGCAGGCACAGAGGATCTTGCAGGTGACGTCCGCCCAAGGGTATCAGATCCGCGTGCGGCGAGCGCCGGGCCCAAAGTGAAAACTCATAGAGCATGTTGTTGGTGTAAGGCAGGGTAAGACTGACAACAGCTGCATCTTGATCAAAGCGGTGGCTGAATCCGTTGGCATGTCTGCTATCCGCCGGAATCCAGTCGAAGCGATCATAGGATACGCTTACGGGGGCTTGTTTGAGATCCAAGCCGGGTAGGTCAAAATGCCAGGTCTGTTGGTCCACTCCTTGAATCACGAAGTAAAACCAGGGTTCGTCTTCGGGGTCTTTGATTTCCAGACGTATGGTGTCCGAAGTGACGGACCAACCGTCCAGCTTGCCGTTCTGGAAATCCGCTGAGATGAAGGGATGCAAAACGTGTCCACTCCTCTGCTAAGGATCCTATCTGGCGTCAAGCAGCTGAAGCATATCGTCGCTGCGATACAGAATCGTGTGGGCATCAATCTGATCTATCCGAACCCCCTGTGTCTTTCTCGTGGGAGCACGATGAGGATAGATGTAGCGGACCTCCCAAGCATAGGGGGGATCAAACCAAACGGGAGAGACTTGATCGATCTGTTGACAAGCTGAGCTGACGGTGCTTTGGATCTGCTCCAGCAGCTCCTGTGCCGGCATGTGACGTGCCTTCTGCCACCCTTCGCCCCATTTGGTGATTACCGTGGAGATGTTGGGCACGAGCGCTTGGGCTTCGGCTACCAACTTATCATCGCCACTGGCAAAGATCACGGGCACTCCGTGGAATCCGGCCATAGCTGCCCAGAAACCGAATTCACCGACATATATGTTGTTCATCCTGTAGTAGACGATGTTCTTTGAGGACATGGTATGGCACAACGGAGCGTGGACCATGCCGGCCATGGCGTGTTGCCCGATGAACATCGTGGCATCGTACTGATAGAACGCCTGGCGCCGAGGGCGCACCTGCTCTGAGCCGCGCAGGTAATTCGCCCTCGGATCCATATCCTCTCGTATGATCCCCCCCGAGCCATGTCCGTCGGAGACATCGATGACGGCGTCAGGATACACTTCTAAGATTCCTCGAATACAGGCGTTGACCTCTTGAGTGAGTTGTCGCATGGAGGCAAATCGGAAAGGCTCATCCCCATAGGTTTGGCTGAAACGCTCCACACCGACGACTCCTTCGAGATCAGTAGTGATGTAGAACTTCAAGGATGACTCAACTCCTGTTGAGAGACTACTTAAACAGCGGTTGCTCTCGGATCAGACTGTTCATGGTCTCTTCGATCTCTGCCATGGCCGCCGCCACAGGGGCCTCTCCGGCCGCAGCTTTCCTAACGGCTCGCTCAAAGACGGGCTTGATACTGCCGGTCCAGTTCGGCAGAAGCGACATTCTGGTATTCCAGTAGTAGTTGGCCCCTTCCAAAGGTACAGTCAAGTCGGCATTGGGCAAACCGTGCCGCAAGGTTTCCATCCAATGTCTCCAGTATTGCCTGTGTACGGGAGGTGACAATGACTCATACTGCAGCCAAGGCACATAGCCTTCTTCGTAGGTGAAGTATTTGACAAACTTCCAGGCCGCTTCCACGTCTTTACATGTGGAAGAGATGCCCCAGCTGTTAATCCCGCCTTGAACGGCTACGGTAGTGCCCCAAGGGAGAGGGGCCACGCCAATGTCTACCTGCTGCGGGTCTATCTGAACCATCCATGAACCGGTCTGCATGACCTGTGTCGCCAGATTGCCGTTCACCAAGGCCAGACCGGAGCGCTCCGCAGGCGTGGGCGCCACTCTGTCTTTCAGCCAGACGTCGACGAGGCGTTGATAGGCGGCCACAACCTCCGGAGTGGCACCGAGGAATCGGTCTATCCGTTGGGTAACCCAGTCGACTCCGAAAATGCCGAGCAGATAATACGCTTCGACACCTACGGAGATCATCGTGCCCCAAATGTCAACCTTCCCGTCGGCTCCGACGCGCTGAAGCTTTTTCAGTGTGGCGACCCAAGCGTCGATTTGCATGGACGGATCTCCGTATTCCGTGGTCAAATAAGCTACCCCTGCGTCCCGGAAATGAGCTCTGTTGTAAAAGGTGGTACTGACCGCCATGTTGTAGGGCAGGGTGTAAACATCGCCGAGCAGGTCGTAGGGGGCGTGCCAAAGAACCGGTTTTGGCCACATATTCACATTGAGCTTGTCGCGTTCGATTAACGGTGTGAGAGGTATAATCCAACCGCTCAGGGCAGCTAATGCGGCATGGCCCTGATCAAAGCGAATGAGATCCAACTGTTGCCCGGCCGCCAGCATCAAGGGCACTTTCTCATCGAAAGCAGTCCAGTTGGTGGCGATCACTTCCACTTCGATGCCCGTCTTTTTCGTAAACTCGGCTACGGCTTTGGTGGTGCCATCGTGTGTACCAGGGTTGATAGCCACCAGTTTTGCAGCGCAGACTCCGCACAAGACCGCTACGCATGACAACACGAGTACACCGAAAAGAAAGAAACGACGCATCTTAAGTGTAACCATGGATATCACACCTTTCTTTATAGTCGGTTAGTAAGAGTAACACTGTGTTTCTCATTAACAGGTCTGATTCCTCCTAAAAAAGTCAAGTAATGTCTAGGGTGAAAATAGGGGGTTATCAGACAAAGGTGTGAGCGAACAGACGTGAAGAGCGCAATCCGCATATCTGCCTCGGGCGCTTATTCGCCGCCGGCGGGTTTTCGCACAGCTCTTTCAAAGACTGGTCTGATGCTGCCAGTCCAGTTTGGCAGAAGTAACATGAGGATGCCGTGACGGTAGTTGTCCCCTTGCCAAGGAACGTTCAAGTCTGTGTTCGGCAAGGCGCGCCGCAGGATTTCCACTGAGTGTGTCCGGTACTGTCTGTACGTGGGAGGTGGCAATGACTCATAATGCCGTCACGCAGTATAGCCGTCTTCGTAGGGGAAACACTTGATCGAGCTTCCAAGCCGCCTCCACGTCTTTGCATCTCGAGGAGATACCCCGGCTGTTGATGCCGCTTGTACGGCAGCCGTATGGGTCCAAGGTAGGGGACGCAGACCATGATCTCCTTGAGTCATCCATGTGCCGGTCTGCATGACTTGTGTCGCCAGACTATCATTGGATAGAGATAAAGAGATGATCGGCAGCATCCATGAGGCTTGGGAGCCACCGCTTCGATCAAGATCGCGCTGCGAAAGCTGCGAGCATCAAGGGTGCTTTTTCATCGAAGCCTCCCTAGCCGGTGAGTGTCTATTCCATTCCTTCCAAGAAGACAGGGGATCAAGAAAGGGGTTTTGTCAGACGGGGGTACTGAGCGCCTGTCGCCGCTGATCGGCGCCGGAGGTACAAAAAGACCCGCAGCGCAGGCCGCGGGTCATGTACTGACTACCAGGAGAAACCAACACCTATTTTCCACGTATTGGTGATGGGGGTGTAGCGGAAATCCGTGGTCTCAATGTCGCCGTCGGGATAGACCGCTTGGGCATACACAGGGATAGTGACCACCGGACCGACATCGATGGTGGCACCCCAGCGTGTCTTTACCTGGAAGCCGAGCTCGGAGATCAAGCCGATGGCGCTTTGGCTTCCGACATCCTGACCGTCATCGAGTGAGATGTGTTGTCCGAAAAGATACCCGCCGGCGTATGCCCTGTGCTTATGATCATCCGAGGCCACGTACCAACGCTTGCCGATTCCACCTCCGAGGAGAGTCAGCTCACCGGTGTCCGCAATCTGTCGACCCGCGGCCAACTTTATGCCGACTGATGTCAGATCACGTACCCATTCATGGTCTACGGAAAGGATATTCTCCCGCAGAGCGATGGTATCGATGGTTGTGACTCTCTCCGCTGCTGCAGGGATGGCGGCAAACAGAGTGAATGCTACGAGTACTGTTGCGATGTAACGCATGTTGAAGGCCTCCCATGATAATGTGTACCGCACTGATTCCTTACGCCGTACATCGGGCGAGATCCTCGGCACAATTGCTGGCGCTGCTGGGGAGGCCTACCAGATCAGTCTTCGGCGATACCGGGCCCGAAAGGCGCCAGACGTAATCCGGCGTAATGCGAATTCCACAAAGCGCGGTCCTTTGAGTCGCGAACTCGGCGCCACAGGGAGGCCAACATGTGTCTCAATCGGTCTTCATAGGCCCGATCCGAGGCGAGATTGTGCATCTCGAACGGATCTCGGCTCAGGTTATAGAGCTCATCGTAGTCAAAGCCGTTGAAGACCAGCTTCCAGTCGTCTTCCCAATAAATGCGCTGTGTCAGGCGGTAGCGTCCGCCGTAGTACTCGGCATAGCCGCTTCTGTAAGACGGGGCAAGCGACGGATCCTTCAGAAGCGGAGCAAATGAACGAGAGTCGGGATCGAGATCGGGCAGAGGTTCGGCGCCGACAAGATCGAGAATGGTCGGACACAGATCGTGAAGCCCCACTCGGGCATCGACCGTGCCGAGAGCGGCAATTCCGGGCCCCGCCATCACCATCGGGATATTGTACACCTCTTCAAAACCGGAGATGTTCTTGCAGTAGAGGCCGTGAGCGCCCAGCAGCTCACCGTGATCGCCGGTGAAGATGACGATCGTGTTGTCGAGGGCGCCGGCATCGTTCACCAAGTCGATCAGGCCGCCGAACAGCTTGTCAATCTCGGTGATACTGGCACAATTGCAGGCCGCTGCCTCACGATGCTGCCTGTCGGTCATTTGACTAAAGGGAGCACCCGCTTTGCGGTAGAGCCCCGGTCGATCGGAAAGATCATCATGCAGGTTCGCAGGCAACGCTAAGGCATCGACGTCGTAGAGGCTGAACGCCTCTTCGGAGCATATAAACGGATCATGAGGCTCGGAGATGCTCACGAAACAGCACCACGGCGTCTCGCCACGCAACACCTCTTGCAAGAACTCTGCGGCGAGACTTGTAGCCACCCCCATGCCACGCCTTTCCGGGGGTTGGTCCGTGACGCCATACAGCAGATTGCGCTTATACCCCGGAGGCTGGTCTATGTAGTGCGCCAATGTGAACTGCTGTTGTGCACCGGATGTCCCTCTCAACTCGCTTTGCCGCTGACGATAGCGCGCACTGGCGGGGAGACAGTGTACTTGCCAGCCGAAGTCTTCGAGTTTTTCCGTTCTCTCCACATGCCACTTGCCGAAATAACCTGTACGATAGCCCAGGTGCTCCAGACGCTGTGCCCAGTGCAATCTGTCCGTACGCAAGCAGCATTGGTCTTCGTCCACTACGTGTATCACTTCCAGAACGCCGTGATTATGTGGCAACAAGCCTGTCATCAGGCTGGCGCGGGAAGGAGAGCAGACTGCATTCGGTGTATATGCTTGCGACAATCGGATACCTCGCGATGCCAAAGCGTCAAGATTCGGCGTGAGACAGGGGTGATCCGGTTCAAGAACTCGCCCCTGCATCTGATCCACCATGAAAAAAAGGATGTTGGGTCTGTCGCTCATCGTTAACCTCCAAGAAAGCTGCTACTCCTGAGTAAGTTGGGGACCTTTAATCTGATTCCTGCCACAGTCGATTTAGCCGTTCTTTTCTTTTTTCATGCAGGTAGAAAGATCAGTGAGGAGAAAACCACACCAAGCTATCGCTTTGACGAGTGCCGGAACAAAACTCCTGACCGCCGTATCGGGACGGTTGGATTTGGCAAGACAGTAAGTTGAGCACCTGACTTGATCGACCTTCTGGCCAGTCCGTGGTCTGTAGGCGTCGATCATCTGTGGCGACAGTCGCAAGCTCAACTGGCCTCAGTTCGTCTGATGACGAGCTACGTGACGAGTAAATGACCTAGGCGCCCTGGAGTGCTTCTGTGGCTCCAGGCTCTTTGGTAGGTGACTAAGCAGCACGGCTCACAAGGAGTTGCGTGACGGCGCTGTACGAGATGTACGCACCTTGGGTGCCGATTGCCTTGCTCGTGCAGCGTAGCGGTATGGAAAAGGATGTGAGCTTTATGTGGTACGCCCTCGGCAAGACCGTGGGAAGACTGTATCTCGGGTTGATCTCAGATTTCGTCGTCGTCGACGCACAGCACGTGCCGTCGACGGGGCCTGTGATTTTGGCCTCCAATCATAAAAGCAACTTGGATCCGTTCTGCGTTGCCGCAGCTGTCGATCGTCAGGTTCACTTCCTGGCCAAAGATGAGTTGTTTAGCACGCCGATCGTCGGTTGGTACATGCGTCGGACGGGAGCCATCCCCGTAAAAAGAGGAGGCTCGGACAGGCGTGCCGTGGCCGCGGCCTCGGAGCTGCTCAGACAAGGCCGCGTCATCGGTATTTTTGTCGAGGGCACCAGGCGCAAGGATATCGAAGGGTTGGGGGCTTTGCGGGCCGGTGCGGCAATGTTGAGTCATCGCGCCAAAGCTCCCATTGTCCCGGTGGCCATCAAACGCGAACGGCGGCACATTCATGTGAGTTTTGCCCCTCCGATAGTGGCGGCCAGTGTGGTCGGCAGCAATGAAGAGGTCTCACGGAAGGCTATCTATTCACGCATCAATGAAGCCATCTCAGATGCGCTCACCCTCATGTTGGGCCGTTCATACGCCACGTAGGAGAGCTTGCAAACGCCGCGGGCGTTTGGCGGCGGCATAGTCTCATGTCCGTGTTGTCGATTGTCGTTCTTCTCACAAAAAACACTCTGGGAGGCGATCGAATGATACGTGTCAGGGGCGATTACATCAAGAGGATCCTTTTGATAGCCAGTTTCATACTGATGGGCACAGTGCATGTTTTTGCCGCCCAATTGGGTGAAGGTTGGCTTCCCGTGAGGTTGGATGATGAGATCGCTACGGCTGCACCGGGCCGTCTCACGCTCAGAGGTCGCCATGAGGTTTTGGTGTATGTAGCAGAACCGGGGCCGGCCCGCGTTTTTGTCCGATCGGTTCGGGTTGGGCGCTATGAAGATGAGGTATCAGTCATTGTCGACGATCAACAGGCTAGCGGACTGGCTAAACTCACACTGCAACCTGCCGAACGAGGGACGCTGGAATTTGAGGCCCCCAAAAGAGGGTTATACCGCCTTGTCGTTGAGACAGGCCTCAACGCCGCGGAAGTGATACCCGAAACCGAGGGTTGGGTGATACCCGCCCGACAGGGCCAGGAGATACACAGTATCTTTGCCGCCGGTCCTTTGTACTTCTTCGTGCCTCAGGATCTCAGGTCCTTTGAAGTCTGGGGTAGGGGAGGAGGCCCCAATGAGAATGTGCTCTTGCGGGTCAGAAGGCCTGACGGATCAATCCACGGCGAGGTCGTATCGTGGGGTTCGTCACCCGAAGTGTTGAGTGTGGAAGTTCCCCAAGGCGCTGACGGCGCCGTCTGGACTGTGGAGCTGTTGAGAGCTCCGGAGGGAGTAATCGAGGACGCGTACCTTTGGTTTTCTCCGGATATTTCAGGGGTTTCGACGCAGGCCAAAAGCCTGATCGTGCCTTTCTTGCAAGGCATGGAGCGTCCTCCTGTCATTCGCTCCGATCGGGAATTGGCCTTAAGCTTTGATTGGAATGCGCATCCTCCGGCCGGTGCCGCCGAGCTTCGTTTTGTTTTGACTGATAGCACCGGAGAAGCGGTGGTTCAGGATCAATGGGCGATAGCGGAACCTCTCAGTCCGGTAACATGGGTCTTGCCAAGCACACTCTCTAACGGATCATACGCTCTCATCGCCCAACTGCTGGATTCTGACGGGCAGACGATCATGGCACTGAACACTCAAGTGCGCTTGACTTCCGGTGTTCTCTACTTCGGTGATTACAGACCTTTGGTCAGAGGTTTTTTGCACTTCAAGGAAAAAGGTTTGCCGGCACTGATAGTGCGACCGGAAGTCGATCCAATCCTGCTGGCTGATGTCCGCTTCGTCATTGAGGTGTCCGTCTCAGGGATATCCTCAGAACCCGCAGGTCCCGACAGACGGATACTGCGGCGTCAAAGTTTTGAGGGTCTATCTTGGGACGGCATCACGGTGGATTTCGGTGACGAGAGTCCCGAAACACACGGTCTTTTCTGTTGGCAGATAGAAACCTACACTTCCGAAGGACAGATCCTTGACGTGCAACGCCTCCATTTGGTGCAAAGATACGGTGTGCCTTTCACGGAGTCTTTGGAAAGTGTGCCCGCCAGACCATTGCCTGACCAGGGCGGCAAGGCCTGGCGAGTCTTTACACCGGCAGCCGTAGAGGCCATTCGCTATGGTTATCGTCCGGATGAGGAGGATCTCCAACGGGAACCGGCGGTGTTTGCCACTCCGGGAGAGAGTGTGCCCTTTACCATGGGCGTCCTGGCTTTCTCCAATGTAGAGGCGCTTGCCGTAAGTGTTTCCGATTTGACAGGGCCTGACAAGATCATTCCCGCGCAAGTCATCGACATCCATAGAGCGCATTACATGGCGCAACGTACGAACTGGAACAGCCCGGATTTTTGGATTGTTCCGGAAGTCTTGGTGCCATTGCGCGATCCGGACATGCCTGAGAGCCGAATTCGCATGATTCGAAGCGTTCATACGGGAGTACCGATTCCCTCGGCGACCCTCTCCTTGGCCGCTTTTCAGCAGGCCCAGATCTGGTTTACGATCAACGTACCCGAAGGCACACCCGCGGGTGTATACGAGGGCGAAGTCGTCTTCGAAGACTCAAACGGACAGACGATACGCCGGCCGCTTAGGCTGTGGGTTCTGCCATTCTCGTTGCTTCAGCCCAGCGATCGCCATTGGGGCCTCTACACCGACAGCAGTCGATGGGAGATGTTTCCTGAAGAGTCGGTCAGAGCCGAGCTTGAGGATTTCCGCAAGCATGGCATCACGGGACTGGTCATGTATCCGTTGACGCACAGCACCATACAGGCGCGGGACAACAAACCGGTTATAAACTCCGACAAGTTCGCCGCTTACATGAAGATGGTCCGCGAAGTTGGTTTGGACGGGCCGATTGTCATGGACTTCCAAGGCCTGCGCAACCGGGTCAGCCAACTGACCGGCAAAGAGATCGGCAGCCCTGAGTTTGCTGAGTTTTATGCCGAAGTGATTCGCCACTTTGCCGAACGGGGACATCGTGAAGGTTGGGGAGAGATGGTCTACCACGCGGTTGATGAGCCGTCAACTGCCGATAAAGCACGTGACGCTCGGGCTTTGCTAAGCATCATCAAGGATATTGGATTGCCCACCTTCACCACAGCCAATAATGTCCAGATGGTCAATGAACTGCTCGATGACGTGCTGGATGTTCGCACTTGGTACATCAGCTTTGCCTCCTCGCCGTCTGCCGCGCAGACGCGCCAGACAGAGGCTCAAGCGGTAGAAGGGCGCTTTTGGTGCTATGGCAGTGGCTCTTACACGGGACAGGAAGGCCGCATGCTGGCCAACCGTTACATTACCGGACTCTTCCTGGCCAAAAGCGGCGCCGAGGGTATGTGGAGCTGGACCTTTCAGCGCCCCAAGGATCAACCCTACGACGATTTCGACGGCGCCAGTCACAAAGAGCAGAAGGATGCAATGATCACCTATCCGAGCTTCTTCATGCCCACCCGCTCGTATCCGACGCTGCAATGGGAGGGCATTCGCGAAGGGGTCGACGACTACCGATACATTCATACCTTAAGGGTTTTGGCGAGCGAAGCCAATCGCACGGACATTCTTGACGGGCTTCAGCGCCTGCTTGACGAAGTCCCCTGGAACGTCAGATCGTTGTCCGCCGAGGAAGTCGAAAAGGTTCGGGCGCGCATTGTCGATTGGTTGCTGGAGATCCATGAATAACCCGTCAAGAGGATTCTTCAGCGAGCTTAGCAGCTCTCGTTTGAACTCGGCAGGAAGAATACGGCAGATTGTATAATCACTCTTAGGGCACTGGGCGGATTGCCTTTCGGTCGGGCATTCCGCCGGTGTTCTTTATGTTGGGGTATACAAAAAAGGAGGGCTCTTTCGTTGGAGACGTCAGGAACAACACTAGGTCACGAACTCGCTATCATAGCTCTTTTTGTAACGTTGATCGTTTTTGGGCTCCATTGCTCACCGGCAATGGCTACAGAAACGACCGACAGGCCGATCACCGTTTATCTGGCCGGTGATTCGACCGTGGCCAGCTATGCGGCCAACAGAGCGCCTTTGACGGGCTGGGGACAAGTGCTTCAGCGCTTTTTCACCGATGCGGTCACCGTGAAGAACCACGCCGTCTCCGGTCGCAGCTCAAAGAGCTTCATCGATGAGGGGCGCCTTGATGCCATCTTAAGGCAGATTCAGCCGGGGGATTACCTTTTGGTTCAGTTCGCTCATAACGACGAAAAGGCAGACGATCCAAATCGCTATACGGAGCCTCGGACTACTTTTAAGACCTATCTGAGACAGTATATCGAAGGAGCCCGGGCCAAAGGCGCTCACCCGGTCCTGATCACTCCGATGCATCGCCGTCAGTTCTTGCCGGATGGGACCATCAGATTCTCCCACGGCGCCTACCCCCAAGCCATTTTGGAATTGGGTGCGCAGATGCAGGTGCCGGTGATCGATCTTCACCGAAAAAGCCAGGTGCTCTTTGAAAAACTGGGGCCCGAGGGTACCAAGCGCATCTTTCTTTGGCTGGAAAAAGGCGAGCATCCCAACTACCCCGACGGCAAAGAGGATAACACTCACTTCAGTGAGTACGGAGCGATCGAACTTGCCCGGCTAGTCGTCGAAGGTATCAAGGAAGCGAACTTGCCTCTTGCCGAGCACTTGAGGGATTAAAGTCAGAGGCAAAAAAGCAGGGTGGCGCCCGCGGATTGAGCGAGCGTCACCCTGCTTTCATTTCGCCTTATATCTTATATCGGCGTGCTCATCCTTGTCGAACGGGCACGCCTTGTCGTTAACGCCGAGCGATCTCAGTCAAATCGAGGTGCTGTCTCTTCCAGGAGGGACTGGATCTGAGGCGCGACTTCCTCGAGAGCGGCCTGCGCGGACTTGTTGTTGGCGGTCACCTGGCGCACTGCTGCACCCATGATGTCGTTAATGGTCCAGAACGCCGGGGACTTGCGGATCTGGACGATGCCGAAGTACAAACCGGCCTGCTCGATGACCACATCCGCACTGACCGGGCGACCGACTACGCTTCGCCAGTGGTTGCGCCAGGCCGGCAGATTGCTTCGCAGCGACGGAATGGCTCCGGCCGCCGTGGCGTATTCCAGATTGGCCTTTTCGTTCCACGTCAGCCAACGCACCAGTTCCCAGGACTCTTCCAGCTTATCCGACGTGGACAGGATACCGTAGCCGATGGGGAAGATAGCCGCTTGTGCCCGGTCTTTGACACGGAACCAAGGCATGAAGTCCCAATCCACGTCGGACTGAGCGAGTGCGGCCAGTGACCAGGTTCCAAGACCGGCCATGCCTCCTTTGTGTGAGACGAAGTTGGTCTGTCCGGTGCCGTTGAACATGACGCGATGCTCGTAGATCAGATCTTGAAGGGCCTGTACGGAGGCCACTGTGTCCGGACGGGTGCCTTCAAAGGTTCTCAGATCGTCTGAGACCCAACGGCCGCCCCAAGGATAGGGAAGTGTGATCCAGCTGTCCCAGAAAATGCCGGCGATACCGTATTGGTTGATGCTTCCATCAGGGGCGGTTATCGTGAGTTTCTTCGCATACTCGACAAATGTCGGATAATCCCATTCACGGGTGTTCCATTCCCGCGGAGGATAAGCCAAACCGGCGGTATCAAGAAGCCGTACATTGTAAAACATGGCCAACGCCGAGCTTCCGTAGGGCAACAGGTACTGCTTGCCGCCGAGCTGCAAGGCGTCGACAAACGGAGGAACCAAGGCGTCCATGCGGACCCGGCTGGCGCGGATCAAATCGTCGAGCGGACGCAAAAGGCCGCTGATGGCGAACTCCCCGAACTCCGTGCTTACCCCTCCGACCACGTCGGGGGAGACTCCGCCGGCCACCAAGGTCAGTACTTTCTCCCATTTACCTTTTTGACCGCCCGTCGTGGGTACTACTTCGACGGGTATGCCGGTCTGAGCAGTAAAATCCGCGAAGATCTCTCTGTAAGTGTCGATGAGATTCTGGGCTCCGTGTACGACATACTGTACCGTCGCGGGTGCCGCCACCGCAGAGCCGGAGAGTGCGATCAGCAAGACCAACATTAGAGCAAAAAACCTATCATTCCTCATGGCAACGCTCCTTTCTCTTCTTCGATGTGCACAGGCCTACGTCTATAGGCCTATCCATTATTAGCGATCTCCGTATGAAAAACCTTCCGACTGGATGCGGCGATTTCATACTCAACCAATAAAGAAGGGGATTCGCGCCTTTCTCAGCACCCGTGACCATCGCTCCGGAGGATGAGCAACAGCACGCAGGATTTTACCGTAAAAGGGGATAATCTCTTGAGCATCCGACTTTCCGGGAGGTAGTGTCTATGGCTGATGGATCTCAGCGCCCTAACATCATCATCATGTATGCCGATGACCTCGGGTTCGGTGATCTCAGTTGTTACGGGGCGACGCGTTTGCAGACTCCCAACCTGGACAGACTCGCTGATCAAGGTTTGCAGTTCATGCAAGGGTATGCGACGGCGGCGACGTGTACGCCCTCGCGATACAGTCTGCTCACAGGCTCTTATCCGTGGCGCAATCCTGGGGCCCGCATCCTGGCCGGCGACGCTCCGATGATTATCCCGCGGGGTATGCAGACTCTGCCAGGTATGTTGCAGGAGGCGGGCTATGTCACCGGCATAGTCGGTAAATGGCATCTGGGCCTGGGCGAGGGCGATCTGGACTGGAACGGCGATATCGATCCGTCGCCGCTCGATGTCGGCTTTGACTACTCTTTCATCATGGCGGCCACGAATGACAGAGTCCCCTGCGTCTATGTTGAAGGGCGACGTGTGGTCGGATTGGATCCTGACGATCCGATTGAGGTGGATTATGAGAATCCGTTCCCGGGTTTGCCGACAGGCAGGGACAATCCTGAGCTTTTGCGCATGAAGTACAGCCACGGACACGATATGGCCGTCGTTAACGGCATCAGCCGCATAGGCTATATGCGCGGCGGAACGAAAGCTCTGTGGAAAGACGAAGAGATGGCGGAGGTCTTTTTGGAAAGGGCGCTATCATTCGTCAATGAGAATCGGGAAGGGCCCTTCTTCCTCTACTATGCCCTTCACCAGCCCCATGTGCCGCGGGTTCCCGGACCGCGCTTTGCCGGCACCACAGGGCTCGGCCCTCGCGGTGATGTGATTGCCGAGCTGGATTGGTGCGTAGGGCAAATGCTCGATACGCTCGAGCGGCTCGGACTGGCCGAGAACACGATTGTCATCTTTTCGAGCGACAACGGACCTGTTTTGGATGACGGTTACGAAGACCAAGCGGTGGAACTCAGCGCGGGCCATCGCCCCGCAGGACCTCTGCGCGGCGGCAAGTACAGCCTCTTTGACGGAGGGACGCGCGTCCCGCTGCTGATCAGTTGGAAGGGACACATCGAGCCTGGACGGACTGACGCCAAAGTCTGCCAAGTTGATTTCTTCGCTTCATTTGCGGCCTTGCTCGGACAGCCCTTGGCACCCGATGTCGCGGTAGACAGTCTTAACGTTCTACCGGCCTTGTTGGGTCAAGATCCGGTGGGCCGAACGGAACTCGTTCTTGAAGGAACCGGGGGCAAGACTCTGCTGCATCAAGGAGAATGGGTGTTTATTCCTCCCTACAAAGGGCCCGCTGTGCGCAAATACACCGGGATAGAATCCGGCAACGCACCGTATCCGCAACTGTACAACCTCAATGCCGATATAGGTCAACAGGAAAACCTGGCGCCTTCGCATCCGGAAGTAGTTGACAGAATGGCGGCTCGGCTGAAGACCATCCAAGAAAGTGACAGAACACGTACATAGAGAGAAGAGGTGCACTATGAGTTGGATCACTGATGCTTTATTGGCTGCTGTCTGTGGAGGTTTGGTGGCGATCTTCGGAAAGATCGGCGTACAGGGAGTAGACTCGATTACGGCGACGATGGTGCGTAGTCTCATCATGGCCGCCACGTTGGTCGTTGTCGCGTTATTCAACGGAAAGATGAGCTTTGCCGGTATTTCCGGTAGAACACTGTTGTTCATCGTCCTGGCCGGGTTGTCAGGTGCCGCTTCCTGGGTGTTCTATTTCCGCGCCCTGCAAAGCGGACCGGTCAGTCGCATAGCTCCCATCGATCGCCTCAGTGTGGTCGTGGCCATCGTCCTGTCCATAGTGCTTTTGGGCGAGCGCCCCAGCGCCGTTGCTCTGGCGGGAGCTGCCCTGGTCGTGGCCGGGACCTTGGTTTTGGTCTTCGCTCCCTAAGTGTCTTCAAGACGTTTGCGGACCGCTTCGCTCATCTTAAATGCCGTGTGTTTGGCCTCAGCCAATGAGACCTCACACGGATGCCGGAGAATGCCCACTTCGGTGATCATCGCCGTAACCAACTCGGCGGGGGTGACATCGAAGGCAGGGTTGTAGACTTCAATGTCTTGCGGGGCCGTCCGCACGCCGAAGGCAGAGGTTATTTCATCAGCGTCCCGCTCTTCGATGGTGACCATCTCACCTTTGGAGGTCTCCAGATCTATGGAGGAGCGGGGCGCGGCGACATAAAAGGGAATACCGTGATGGCGAGCCAGGACCGCCAGACTGTAGGTGCCGATTTTGTTGACCACGTCACCGTTGGCGGTCACGCGATCGGTCCCGACGATAATGGCGTCTATCCTGCCGCGTTGCATGAGAAAGCCAGCCATATTGTCGCAGATGAGAACGGCATGCACTCCGGCCTGCTGCAACTCCCAGGCCGTGAGGCGGGCACCCTGCAAGACGGGCCGCGTCTCATCCACATAGACGCGCAGAGAGTATCCTTGTTCGTGAGCCAGATAGATGGGAGCGAGAGCCGTACCCCACTGAGCGGTGCCCAAGCCACCGGCGTTGCAGTGGGTGAGGAGGTTCATTCCCGGGCGCAAAAGCGTCAAACCGTGGTAGCCGATGGAAAGACAGACCGCATTGTCCTCTTGGATCATGCTCTGGGCTTCCGCCAGCAGGGCTGCTTTCACGGTCTCCACATCCGGTATCGCGGCGGCTTTTTGACGAGCGCATTTCTGCATCCTTCGCAGAGCCCAGAACAGATTGACGGCCGTGGGCCGAGCCGTGGCCAGGTATTTTGCCGCTCGATCGATGTCGGACAACAGCTCTTCGACCTCTGTCGCCTTCGAAGCTCTGGCGGCCAGATAGACTCCGAAAGCTGCCGTGAGGCCGATCGCCGGAGCTCCCCGCACTTTCAGACGGCGAATGGCTTCCCATACTTGGTCACACGTGTCAAGGGAGATGTATGCTGTCTCCAGAGGAAGACGGGACTGATCAATGATCACAATGCGATCATCGTCCCAGCGGATGGTCTTCACGGGCATGGCGTAATCCCTCCTGCTCTATGCCAGCTTGTCTGGTTGAAGCATACTGTCCGGACCGGAGAGTGTCAATCTTGCAGCCCTAACTAACGAGACAAGGAAAGGATCCTGACGGCCGAGAATACGACAATCATCCTGCCGTGGAAGGAGAGAGGCCCATGAATGTCTACGATGCCATAGTCTCCCGTCGCACGATCAGGAAGTTCAGGCAGACGCCGATTCCTGAAGACGTATTGAAAAAGATGATCAATGCGGCGCGTTTGGCACCGCAGGCGTCGAATCTGCAGCCCATCAAATACATCGTGGTTGATGACAAGGATTTGCTGGAGCCTGTCTTTGCCACGACCAAATGGGCAGCCTACATCGCTCCGGAGGGGACCCCCAAGCCGGGAGAGCGCCCTGTGGCCTATGTGGTGATTCTTGTGGATCTTGAGATCCGCAACTCTGGCTATGATACCGATGCCGGTGCGGCGGTGGAAAACCTGATCTTGGCCGGAGTGGGTGAGGGTATCGGCAGTTGTTGGATAGGCTCTGTCGACCGTGACCGTCTGCGTGAGCTGCTTGGAATTCCCGAGCGCTATATCATTCACAGCATAGTGGCCCTGGGCTATCCCGCCGAGTCTCCCGTGGCCGTAGAGGCTAAGGGCTGCATCAAGTACTACAAAGACGAGACCGGAACCCTGCATGTGCCCAAACGACCATTGGAAGAAGTGATGTTCCGCAATCGTGCGCTACCACCGCAAGGTTGATAATACCGCACACAGGTCCGTGAGCAGGGGTGTCTGGACGCACCCCTGCTGATCCCGCCGTCCCTAGTCGAGTGTTTAAGCAAAGACATGCGCGCTGAGCATGAGGTACCGTGGTATCATCATCATGGCCGACGCGATTTGGCGCGATCGTATCATGCACAGCGCTTCCAGGCGATGTTCGATATAAAAAGAGGACCGCTTGCACAGCAGCCCTCTTGTGATACGATCTTGCGATTCAGGAGCGATCGCGGATTTTTGTCGACTTGGCGCCCTTGCTACGGAGAATCTCGGCGGCCTCTTCAGCCCGGGAGGCATCAGTCTCGACTACCGCCAGTGTGCTTCCTCCTCGAATCTCGTTCTCGATATCACGGCCCTCGTTTTCAGGGATACCAAGATCGACCAAGCCTCCGGCCAGGCCTCCTGTTACCGCTCCGCCCAAGGTCGCAGCCAACGGTCCCATGGCCACGATCGGACCGATCCCGGGAATGGCCAGGGCACCGGCGCTCATGGCGAGTCCCGCAGCTCCTCCCAGAGCACTTCCCACAGCCGTTCCTGTGCTGATATCGCTGTCGACACCGAGGTCTCCCGCCTCCATGTCAGATCGTCCTTCACGGCTGGCGCTCTGGGAGCGATCATCCTTAGACACCAAGGATATTTCGTCAGAGCTGAAATCCTTGGCCCGCAGTTCACTGACTGCTTCTTCGGCTTGTTGACGGGATTCGAACAGACCAATCACCGTTTTCAAAGGCATATCCTCCTTACATTGGTTCCTGGGCACCTAATGGATGTCCTTGCTTATAGTCCCAACTCTGGCGTTTTCCATACCTCAAACGCTACAAAACCGGATCTTGAGTGATCTTCGGTGTGACGACTGGTACAATTAACGACACATGCTACCGCAAATGCGATGGGACGCAATCAGGAATCCAACATTTGGCGGATTCGTAGGAGGTGTTTTCGGGTCTGTGTGCAAATTGCTGAGGTATGCCTTCACGATCTGCCCGCCAGGCTTTGAGATTTTGCATTGCAATCTCTTGCCAAGTGAGGCAGAATCGTCGCGTGAAGACCGGTAAAACAGTAGCGTAGGAGGAGCGGTGATCATTGTCTTCCAGGCAACTCGACTTTACTAAAGGGAGCATCCCCCGCCATCTGTTGACGTTTTCCTGGCCGATGTTTCTGGGGAATCTGTTGCAGGCGACCTACAACACGGTAGACAGCATATGGGTCGGGCGCTTCTTGGGGCCCCACGCTTTGGGGGCGGTCAGTGTCAGCATGCCCATCTCTTTCGGGTTGGTCTCCATGGTTATGGGTCTGGCCGTGGCTACTACCACACTGATAGCGCAGGCCCGCGGCGCGGGTGATGAAGTCGGTGTGCGTCGCATCAGCAACAATTCGGTCGTCTTGATGGGCATCCTTGGTTTGGTGCTCAGCGTTGTCGGGGTGTATGTGCGTCATCCGATGCTCCGATTGATCAACACCCCTCCGGAGATAGCCAGTCAAGCCGCTGTCTATCTGGGAATCTTCCTGGCCGGCACTTTTTTCGCCTTCCTCTACAATGTCGCCAGCGCCATACTCCGAGGACTTGGAGACTCGCGTACCCCCATGGTCTATCTCATGTGGGCCGTCATAGCCAACATGATTCTCGATCCAATCTGCATCCTGGGCTTAGGCCCGATTCCCGCAATGGGTGTTGGCGGTGCCGCATTGGCCACGGTGTTTGCTCAGGCTCTCTCAGCCGTGTTTAGCATCAGGCACTTGATCGTATCAGCCAAAGTACTGCGGTTGAGCCGAGCCGACGGGCCCCTGCTGGATCGGGATCTCACTGCCCAGACTCTGCGCATCGGATTGCCGGCAGGACTGCAGCAGACGATGGTTTCATTCGCTGCCTTGGCGGTAAACTCGGTGATCAACAGTTTCGGACCCGCAGTGGTGGCCGGTGCCGGCGCCGGAGCGCGGCTGGATCAGTTCGCTTTCATGCCTGCCTTTTCCATCAGCATGGCGGTTTCCGCGCTGGTGGGGCAGAATGTCGGTGCGGGACGCTTTGAACGGGTCAAAGAGATCGTTTATTGGAGCGGCGTGCTGGGTGCCGCCATCACCGGTGCCGTCTCCATCGTGGTGCTCAGTATCCCACAGACGTTGCTGGGCATGTTTACCACGGATCCGGCCGTCTTGGAAGTCGGTACATCGTATCTGCGGATCATGGGCTTGGTGTACATCCCCTTTGCCTTAATGTTTGTCATGACCGGGGTGTTGCGAGGCGCGGGTGACACTGTGGCGACGATGTTTAACACCCTTGGATCCTTGTGGCTGGTGCGAGTGCCGCTGGTGCGCTTCCTGTCAGGGCCCGCAGGCTTGGGCACTCGGGGTTTGTGGATCGGCATGGCCGCCAGCTCCTTTGTGGGGTTGGGTTTAAACTACGCGTATTATCGAAGCGGTCGTTGGAAGCGCAAGGTTGTGATCACCGCCAAGGAGGCGTAGGAGCTTCTTCAGGTACGTAGCGACCGGTCACTCCCATGGCTATCGATCTGGATTCCGCACTTTCCTTCCGTCCCTACCGGTCATGGACTCCAGGCTCTCCGAGAGTCCAAGGACTTGCAAACGCCTTTCAATCCAGTAAGGTGACGCTCATGGCGAGCGTCACCTTACTGGATGCTGACAAATTCACATCGAAAACCCGGGAAATGTCTACCGAGGTTGTAGGTAAGAGGCAGCGAATAACGAACATAGTGTAATATAACCGACCCTCGTTGGAACTCAGTTCTATTCGCGACAAACACCGCTGGCTTTGTGAAAGGATGGAAGTGGTAAATGGAATCTCGGCAAGCTATCGATGAAACCGCTGGGCAACAGCGGATTTGGGAGCGTAAGAAAGTGCGGATCTTTCTCATGCTGCTTTGCGACATCATACTTTTGCAAGTCGCAGTCTTAGGCAGCCTTCTCGTCCGCTTTGACGGACGGTGGCCTTCAACTTATTGGGTTTCGTACACTCATCTGGCGCTTTGGTACACACTGGCATCGTTGGGTTTCTTCATCTGGCGCGGACTGTATCACAGTCTGTGGCGCTATGCCGGTATCGAAGAGTTAGTGAATGTGGTCGGAGCCACGACGTTATCCACTTTGACACTGCGTTTGCTTTCACTTCGCTATCCATTGCCGCGGTCAGTCATCGCCATTCACTGGGTGGTTTTGGCCTTTCTCGTGAGTTCTTCGCGGGTCCTGTTACGTGCCGTGCGGCGACTCTGGCTTTCCCAAAAGAATGCGGCCATAGACAAGCCGGATTCCGCCAATCCGCCTTCAACAGTGCTCATCATCGGGGCGGGTCGCATCGGAGCAGACTTGGTCATACCCTTGCGGCAATCCGGTCGTCACGTGGTCGGCTTTTTGGATGATGATCCTTGCAAGCGTAACATGCAGATCCATGGAGTCAAGGTTTTAGGAACCTTGGATGATGTCAAGGAAGTGGTGGATACATATAACGTCCGGGAAGTTCTCTTGACCCTTCCCGCCCGATATGGCGGCAGGAGCAGGCAGATCGTGGAGGCGCTAAGCGATAAGCAGGTCAAACTGCACACCATTCCCGCGGTCAACGAGCTGATTGACGGGAAGGTTTCGGTCAGTCAGATCCGGCCGGTGTCGGTCTCCGAGCGTCTGGGACGTGAGCCGGTGCGGCTCAATGCGGAGCAAATCGCCGCTGAAATATCCGGTGAGGTGGTCTTGGTCACGGGAGCCGGAGGTTCTATTGGCTCGGAGTTGTGCCGCCAGATCTGTCGTTTTAGCCCGGAATTGCTGATCCTGCTCGGACATGGTGAAAACTCGATTTTTGAGGCCGCTATGGATCTCAACGAGAAATTCCCCGATGTACCCAAGGTTCAGGTTATCGCCGATGTGCGCGATGAGCGGAAGATCATGGCAGTCTTCAAGGAGTACCGGCCGCAGTACGTGCTCCACGCCGCGGCCCACAAGCACGTGCCCTATATGGAGCAGTTCCCCGATGAAGCGGTAAAGACCAACGTTTTCGGAACGCGAAACGTAGCTCGGGCGGCGTTGGAGTACGGTGCGCGCAAATTCGTCATGATCTCCACGGACAAGGCGGTGAATCCGACCAGTGTCATGGGGGCTACCAAGCGCGTGGCCGAGTTGATCGTCCAAGATCTCAATGCGCACAATAGAACGAAGTACGTTTCGGTGCGCTTTGGCAACGTTTTGGGCAGCCGGGGCAGCGTCATTCCCGTCTTTCAGCGTCAAATCGCCAAGGGCGGCCCGGTCACCGTTACCGATCCCGAGATGCGGCGTTACTTCATGACCATTCCCGAGGCGGCTCAGCTCGTTCTGCAGGCCGCGGCTTTAGGGCAAGGCGGCGAGGTTTTCATCTTGGATATGGGTGAGCCCGTGAAGATCGTGGATCTGGCCCGGAATTTGATTACACTGTCAGGATTCCGCCCGAACAAAGACATACAGATCGTTTTCACCGGACGGCGCCCCGGGGAGAAGCTCTTTGAGGAGCTGGTCATGGATGATGAGGCCACCTCGGTCACGGAGCACGAGCGCATCTTCATTTGTAAGAACGCTAAGTTGCCCTCCGAAGAGCTCGCTCAAGGGATCGCTTTGTTGGAGCAGCTGCTGATGGCCGGTGAATATCGGCAAATACAGTCTGTCTTGCAGGCTTTGGTCACTACCTATCAACCGTACATACCGACCGCTGACAGAGAAGTGGCTGCGGCCAAATGATCCGCACCCTGTACCACGATTCCTACCAGGGGACAAGACGAACGTCATCCACGCGACAAAAGACGGTGACTTTGGAGCCTAGGCGAGCCTGCCAGGCTCCTATCTCCGCAGCCGGCGCGGTGGCTACGAGATTCCCCGCCGGACCGGAAATCTGCAGCCGACACTGGGCTCCGAGAAACTCAACTTCTTCAAGACGTCCACTCAGGCCTAGTCGGCTGCTGTCCGATCTGCCGTCTTCGTCATTGCTCAAGGTCACTCGAACGCGCTCTGAGCGCAGCAGTACTCCCAGGCGATGCCCGGCCCGCGGCGGCGAAGCACCACACCAGCAGTCGGCTGGCACTGCCATTTTCGCACCGCTTGTCACCTTGAAAACGATTTGCCCGCCGGTGGCTACCACCTCTCCGTCCAAGAGCGATCCCTTGCCGATGAAGCCAGCGACGAACCTCGTGGCCGGACGGTCATATACTTCCCAGGGTGTTCCGATCTGCAGGATTTTCCCTTGGTTCATCACCACTACCCGGTCAGAGATGGCCAATGCCTCTTCCTGATCATGGGTCACATACAGTACTGTCAGACCCAGCTCCCGCTGCAGACGCCTGATCTCCAATCGCAACCTCTCCCTGAGGAGAGCATCAAGAGCCGAGAGGGGTTCATCGAGGCACAGGACGCGTGGCTCTGGAGCTAGAGAGCGGGCGATCGCTACTCGCTGCTGTTGACCTGCGGACAGCTCAGCAGGTTTGCGCTTGCGCAAAGGGGCGAGATCGATCATATCCAGGAGCCGGTCCACACGACTCATGGCCTCTGAGCGGGAAAAGCGTTTGGTCACGCCGTGCACCAGGCCGAAAGCTATGTTTTCAGCAACTGTCATATGCGGAAAGAGCGCATAGTGTTGGAAGACCATACCCACTCCGCGTTTTTCCGGAGGCAGCTCGGACAAGTCCCTGCCTTCCAACAGAATGCGTCCGGATGTCGGCTGTTCAAATCCCGCCAGTAACAGCAGTGTCGTTGTCTTGCCGCAGCCGGAAGGCCCCAACAATGAAACGAATTCACTGCGCTCGACGCCAAAGGTGACATCCTGCAGTGCGGTCACCTCTCCATAGCGTTTGGTTAGTTGCTCAAAGCTCAGATACATGGTGGTCTCCTCCGATCCGTAGGCTGATGAGATACTGTCCCGCCGCCTCCATGATGGCGAAGACCAGCGTCATGACCCACATCAGCAAAACGGCCATGGCCGCGGCGGCAGAAAACTCGCGTGCCGAGACCAAATGATATATGGTCAGCGGCATGGTGGAAAAGCCCGGTTGGGCGAGCATTATCGTCGCGCTCATCTCAGAGACCGAGATGGAGAAAGAAAAAGCGGCAGCTACCAGCAGGGCAGCACTGGAAAGGGGCAGCGTCACTCGAAAAAAGACATCCCTGGGCGAAGCCCCCAGCGAGCGCGCCGCCTGAACAAGCCGGTAATCGAAACTTTGGAAGTGGGGGCGCAGGACTCGCAGGGCAAAGGGAAGCCCCAAAACGACATGAGCGGCTATGATTGCTCCGGTGGGCCCGAGGCTAAGATACCGCAAGACTCCCAGACGATAGGCACGCAACATGGCATAGCCGAAGGCGACCGAAGAGACCGCCAAAGGCGCCATGGCCAGAGTCTCCCACAATTGAGCTCCCCGTCTTGACAGTCGCGGAAGAGAGACCGCCAACGCCGTGCCGAGAAAGACGGCTAAGAGCATAGAGCTGAATGCAAAACGCAAGGTGTTGACGACGGCACCCAGCGGGCTGTGACCGATCTGAGCGGCGTGATCCCATTTCAGAACAAAAGCATAGGCCTCTAAGGACAGCTTGCCGTTCTCACCCACCAAGGAATCGTAGACGACGGCACCGATCGGTCCCCCGTAAAGCAAGGCCAAAAAGAGCAGATAGATGACCAACAAGATATTGCCGGCCCAAGAGCGACCGAATAGGGGACGGTGTTGTCTTTTCCGGGCATAGCTGCCGTATTGAGAGCGATTACGGGTCTCAACACGGAGGTAGAGATAGGTGAGGCTTAAAGAAGCCAGCGTCTCAAACAAAGCGAAAGCGGCACCCGTGGTGTTGTCGAGGAGCACGCGCACCTGGGTGTAAACCTCGACCTCCAAAGTGGCGTAGCGAGCTCCGCCCAAGGTTAAAACCAGGGGAAAACTGAAAAACGAAAAGATGAAGGCCAACAGGGCGCCGCTGGCCGTGGCCGGCCAAATCATAGGCCACGTAACCTTCCGGAAGGTGGTCCAGGGTGAGGCTCCCAACGCCCGAGCTCCTTGCTCCAGGGCCGGATCGAGCGCCTCCCAGGCCACTGCCGTGGTTCGGGCGACGATCGGAGCGTTGTAGAAGGCGTGGGCCAGAATGATGCCCTGAAACGAGTAGAGCAGCGGCAGGCGGACGCCGAACAAAGCCATGAGAGCTCTGTTGAAATAGCCGTTATGACCGAAAAAGAGGATAAAGCCGAGGGCGACGACAATGGCTGGCAAGACAAAAGGGACAACGGTCAAAGCCCGCCACAGTCGCGGCATTGGCAACCGGTGATTGGCCAGTATGTATCCCAGTGGAAGACCGATGACCGCGCTGGCCAATGCGCTGAGACTTGCTTGCTTGACCGTCAGTCTAAGCAGATGCCAAAAGTACGGATCTTTGAGCGTGGTAACCAGAGGGGACGAATCGCCTGCTGTGAACAGGCTCTCTTTGAGCAGGCCCAAGAGGGGCAGATAGAAAAACAGAGCCAAGAAGCCCAACGGAAGGACGACAAGCCACGGCCGTCTATGAGTACGATTTGGAGGCATAGCTGATCCTTTCTTCGTCCCTTCGGAACACCGGCATCCGGGCTGTCGGTGACAAGTTGGACGACAGCCCGGATGCGCTTTTACCGGTTACATAGAGACCGCCATGGCCCATTGACGCAACCACGTGGCCTCTTTACGATCCAGCTCCTCAGGGTCGATGCGCACGGAGTTCTTGGGGGGCTGAGCGTATCGGACCCACTCTTCGGGCAGCTTGGCCTGCGGATTGGCCGGGTACATCCAGTTAGTTGTCGGGATCAATTCCTGGACTTCCGGTGAAAGCAGGTAGTCGACGAAGGCATGGGCCAGATCGACATTCTTCGAGGTTCGGACTATTCCTACACCCTCGATTTGTAAATACCCTGCATCATGGAGAGGCAGTACTCCGTAGATAGGTCCGAGACCTTCCATGACGGCATAGGCCGTATCCGTGGCGTAGCTGACGACGATCGGGGCGTCACCGTTGGTGAACATCTTGTAGGCCGCGCTCCAACCGCCGGCGATGGTGAGCAGGTTAGGGGCCAGTCTGCGCCAGTAGTCGACGAATCCGTCTTCACCGTAATGCTTGATGGTCCACATCAAAAGGGCATGCCCGACGGAAGAGGTGCGAGGATCGATAGCGATAATCTTGTTTTTGAAACGGGGATCGGTCAGATCCTCAAAGGTCTTGGGCAGATCCTCCGCCTTTATTGCCCTGGTGTCATAGACCAAGGTGATGTAGCCGTGGTCGAAGGGCACGACATGACCTTTGGCATCAAAAAGCAGGTTTTCGGGAATGGCCTTCAGGTTGGGAACCTTGGCCGCATCGATCGGACGAAATACGTTGCGGCTGTGCACGCGACTGAGATAGGTGTCGCTCAACCCGACAAAGACATCAGCTTCGGTGCCGCCTGTTTCCATCTCACTGATCAGGCGGGCGAGCATCTCTCCTGAGCTCGCCGGAGCCACGAAGACGACATCGACGTCATACATCTGTTCAAAGCCGTCCTCAATCTGCTTGGCCGGACCCCACGAGACGAAACTGTCGTATGTGTAGACGACAAGCCTGGGTTTAGCTTGTCCGACTCCCGACCACAAGAGAGTGGCCAACAACACGGATACGAGCAACAGTCTGGAGCGATTCATTAAAAAAACCTCCTCGCAGCGTGGGCGAGCAGGTTCCGGTGTGAAAAACACAACCAACACCTAGGATCCCTACGCCGGCATTACCCGGAATCAGGTTCAAAGGGTCGATGAGTCTTCTCATCCTCTCAGCCCGGAACCACGAGCTCCCCTGTCACCGCTTCGACGGGCCTTACGTCACGTCTCAGCAGTGTCGCCGATATATTCGGGGCCAGATCAGGCTGCCCCCTGCATGTCGGCTATAGTGTAACAAAGCTCCGTCATGGCGTCAACGCGACCGCTCCCGCATCATCGTCCATAAATCCATCGCCAGTTCGCTTAAGGAGGAGATACCGATTTCTTTGCGAAGCTTATCTATCAAGACGTCCTGACTCCCTTCTGGGTTTTGTGCCACTAACACCAATCGGAGGCAGGGCGTCTTTTCTCTCTTTTTAGCTCTTTTCACCGGGTGTGGGTTTGTGGACAACTCCTCCGGAGTCAACCCACAAAACCCACACCTCTACTACGACGACATCCATCAATCACTTCATATACGCTCGTACTCTCGTAATCTCAAACCTATCCTCTCATACCGCTTTGCGCGTCACGGACGGCCGGCCACTTGAATGCCGTGTTCTTCCAGATATCGCTTGAGCTCGGATATGCGGATTTGACCGAAATGAAAGACCGAGGCTGCCAAGAGGATGTCGGCTCCAGCCTGTGCCGCCTCCAGGAAGTGCTGGAGAGCACCTGCCCCGCCCGAAGCCACGACAGGCACTGACAGGTTCTTTTTAAGCAGGCGAATCAACGGAATGTCGTAACCTTGTTTCAGGCCGTCACAGGCCTTACTTGTGGGCAGAATCATTCCGGCGCCGCGCCGTGCGGCTTCCTGTGCCCAGGCCAGGGCATCAACCCCGGTGGCGGTTCGGCCACCGTCAATGTAGACCTCATAACCCGAAGCCGTAACGTCGGAACGATCGACGTCAATGGCAACAACGAGTCTGTCGGATCCCAACGTCCGCGCCAGATCGTCGATGAGCTCCGGATTGCGAAAGGCTGCCGAACTGACGCTGACCCGATCCGCACCCGCCAGGAGTACCCTTTGCGCATCGGAAACCGAGGAGATCCCTCCTCCTACGGTGAGGGGTATATCGACGGTCCGGGCCACTTGCTGTAACACATCGAGCGTGGTGCGGCGCTTCTCGACGGTGGCGGTGATGTCCAAAAAGGCCAGTTCATCAGCGCCGTCTTGCTCATAGGCTTGGGCGGCTTGCACCGGATCCCCGGCATCTTGCAGGGAAACGAAGTTTACTCCCTTAACTATACGACCGTCTTTGATATCCAGACAGGGCATGATTCGCACTTCAGGCATGGATGTCGCTCCCGGCTTTGGTTTTTTGATTTCCAACAGCTCTATTGTAGCCTATGGTTCTAAAGACAGGTAGTCTTTCTGAGACAACTGAATGCAGGTTCGTGGCTGTGCTCGACGAATACGCCTTTGTTGGCAATGAGAGGTGGTGCACGGTGAGACTGTTGAAGGCCTTATTGTTGGTCATGGGTGGCTTTGTCTTGATCATGGGAGTAGTTGGCCTGCTTCTCATGGTGGGACAGTCCTCGATAAAAAGCCTCTCGGTGGAAGAGATTGATTTTGCCGCCCTTCGTGATGGAGTGTGTGCAGGTTGGTTTGAGGGCGGTCGCTGGAGCAACGGCGTGGAAGTGACGGTCAGCGAAGGCGAAGTAGTGGCTATTGAGATCACCAAGGATATGCGCTTCGCGTCGAAAAAGACGAGTCAAGAGGTAATCGACAGGGTCTTGAGGGCCCAGTCGTTACAGATAGACGCCGTTGCGGGGGCTACCATCACGACAACGGCCTACCTAAAGGCTATGGAAGATGCTTTGTCACACGCCAAATAAAGAATGCGGAGGCTCAAATCATGGCTGGCACGGAAACACCTTTCTTGGATAGCATCATCGCCTTTGAAGAACAAGATCGACAACAGCCCCCTCCGAGGGATGCGGTGCTTTTTGTCGGCAGCTCGACCATCAGGCTATGGGACACCCTGGCTGAAGACTTCGCTCCGATACCGGTCATAAATCGCGGCTTCGGCGGTTCAACCGTGGCCCAGGTCACAGGCTATGCCCATCGGATCGTCTGGCCCTACAAGCCTCGCCTGATCGTCCTGTACTCAGGTGATAACGATCTGGCCCGGGGAAACAGCCCGGAGAGCGTGTTTGCCGACTACGAAGAGTTTGTCACTCTGACCCATCAGCATCTGCCCCGGACGCGCATTGCCTTGGTGTCCACAAAACCCAGTCCCGCCCGGATCCATATGTTGGAGGCCGTGCGTACTCTGAACGGCTTGCTGTACGAGTTCACCCAGCGCGACGGCAGATTGGTCTTTATAGACCTGTTCAGCGTCATGTTGGGGGCCGACGGCAAGCCCCGACAAGAGCTGTTCGGACCGGACGGCCTGCATCTGAGTCGAGCGGGCTACGAACTGTGGACCGAGGTCATTCGACCTTATCTGAGTTGATCCGTAACCGTCATGGAGCGTCCAGGGCTGCCGCGGCGCGCTCGACTTGCTGCAGCAAGTAGGCATCATCGCTCTTAGGCACTGGGGTAGCGGGCAGGCTGAGAGCATCGGAGCATATACCCTGCAGGGCGAGCACACGCTTCTTCCAGGCGATCCCGGCCACACTGCCTTTGTAGCGTTGATTCAGATGGTTGATGTCGTCCATGATTGATGCGAGGCGATCGAGTTCCTGTGGATCATGACGGCGCTGCCATAGGGTGGAAAGCAGTCGGGGAATGACATTTCCCAGGGACGGCACCATGCCGTCCGCGCCTTGGGCAACCGCCAGCCGCGTGAGCTCCTCACTGCCTGTCTCTTATACACATCT
>LFTP01000116.1:34418-55294 GCA_001513395.1 Clostridia bacterium DTU080 | reverse complement strand
GCAACCGCCAGCCGCGTGAGCTCCTCACTGCCGCTCAAATAGGCGGCTTGACGCCGGTTGCCTCCCAAAGCGGCCATGAACTCCTTGATCTTGCTCGGATCACCGCTACTGTCTTTGACCCCGGCCACCGCTGAGGCCAATCTGGCCACCACTGCCGGCGAGAGAGCCGCCTGGGCATGCGACGGGATGTCGTATAGCAGAACCGGCAGGGGAGAGGAGTCTATCAACTTGGCAAACCAAGCATACGCTTCGTCATCGTCATGAACGGGGAAGTAGTAGGGCAGTCCCGCGACGCAACAGTCGACACCTGCCGCTTTGGCAGCCTCGATGTGACTGCGCACGGCTCGAAAGCCCGAGTCGGTCACGCCGGCATAGACTGTGATGCGACCGGATGCAAACTCCGCTGCCTGTGCAAAGAGGCTGTGGCGTTGTTGCGGTGACAGACGCGAGTATTCGCCCGTGGTTCCGGCGACAAAAATGCCGTCGATGTCAGCATTGATCATGTGCTCTATGAGTCGCTGCAGTCCTCGGCTGTCAATGCACTCATCATCCGTGAGAGGGGTAATCAAAGGGACGACGATACCTTGCACCTGCATGAAGACACCTCCAAGGCAATAGCCGTATAAGATCCGAACCGGTCGTTCACAGTTGCCTTGGAGTTCTGTCCGCTGGCGCTTATTTCCTGCAGTGTCACAGTTGTGCATACTAGATAGGCAGGGAGCTTCTGCCTCCGCCCCGGGGATATAACGGAGTGTGGCAGGGGGGAGACGACGGTGAAGCTGTATGCATGTGACCGGAAGATCACCGGATGGCAGTGGTGCGATCAGCCCAATCTACCGGGCTGTTGGTTTGGTGTCTTGAGGGACTCCGATGAATTCGAGTGCTTTCTCGCCTCACGTCCGTACCTGCGCGGTCTCATACATGCGCCCGGAGATTGGAGGACGCATCTTCTCGTGGTGGCCGCTCTCGGTGAAGCACCCACGGGAGGCTATGCGGTGAAGATTCACGAGATAGTGCGCCGAAGCGGTGCACTGCAGGTCATCGTTTACCTGCGAAGCCCGGCTCCCGGCGATTTCGTCTTCCAAACGATAAACTACCCCGTTGACAGCGTACACGTGCGTCGGGATCGGGTGCCTGAGGGACTTCCTTGGTTGTTCATCGATCAGAACGGACGACTGCTGGGCAGCGATGAACTGTGAGGGCAAGGCGCGCCGTGCACCTTGCCCCGGTCACATCCAAGAGCCAATCACGCGAATTCCCGTCCGACGTTATTGGCCCACAGATCGAGGAAGTCAAGAAGCTCAGAAAGGGAAGGGCTATACTCGTAGCGAACATAAAACCCTGATGTGGCGGCGCCCAGGATCAGGCAGTCTTTCGGATAGAGGTTGAGTACTTGCCCGAGGCAGAAGCCGGCGTTGAAGTTGTCGCCTGCTCCCGTGGTCAGCCTCGGGTGTGCGGTATACGGACCGTCAGCAATACAAAAGACTCCGTCCAAGACACAAGCCGCCTGGTCCAGGGGATGGACTACGATACCGTAGATGTCCATGTTTTCGGCGATCGCCTTGGTGATTTCATCTAGCGGTGCGTTCGCCGGATCGTAACTGAGTCGGAGTCCGAGGGCTTCGGCTACTTGTGTGGCCTCTTTGCGGTTGAGACCGAGGGTGGCCCGACAAGGCCCGTTGAAGCGTTGAATGGTTCTCAAGGCTTCTGCGATCTCATCGGGAGAACGTTTCTCAGGATCCGAAAGGTCGAAAAAGATCATCGGCGGCTCGTCGTAGTTGATCACGGAGAAGACGTCGTCAATCAGATGCTGCCATATTTCGGTCATGTAGGGGATCATGGTCCAGTTGACCGTGGCGATCAGCTCAGTGCGGGAGAACAGGTCGATCATCTCCGTCAGAGGGATGGCAGTGACTAGACTCTCCCAGTTGATATTCTTAATGGACTCGAGCTTCCCTAACATGATTGTGCCGTCACTGAACTCCAAGGCATCCGTGTGTCCCGGTTGAGCAATGGAGATGACTCGGGCCTTGAGAGCCAACTCTCTGAAAACGGGATGCAAGGGTCGGCCAAGCGCACCGATATATGTGACGTCCAGTCCTAAAGCGGCTAACGCGTTGGCCATGATAGGACCGTTACCCCCCAGTTTGATGACCTTGGGGACAAGCTCGATGTTCGTGGAAAGGCCGGCGGCTTTGCCGATCCGCTCGCCAAACTCGGCGATGGTTTCTATCCTTTTATAGGTGTCTGGCGACGTGCGTTTGTCAACTGCTTCGCTGATCTCATCAACAAATCCGTCGAATCCGATCACGGCTTGGGTTCCTCTTACTTTTGCGCTGCTTATGGCATCTTTGGCACGCATTATGGCCTTGACCTGATCCACGCTCATCGGGCAATCCCTCCTAACACGGTCTTATGTGGTGGGGTTTGTCTACTATACAGTTCTTGCGTTCTACCGTCAAGACGGACTCGAATGAAGTGTACACACATTTCCGATGCGCATACATGGCGAAAGCCCTTTGACACTGCTCACACCGTATGATAGCCTACATTGAAAATGACAAGAATATGACACGGCATCCTTTTACAGGCAGGGGGATATTGTATTGATGACATCGATGACATCTAATAAGAAGCTCCTCGAATGGGTTAAGTCGATGGCGGAACTGTGCGAGCCCGATGCCATTCACTGGTGTGACGGATCGCAGGAAGAGTATGATCGACTGTGCGATCTTATGGTCAAGCAGGGGACGTTCATCAAGCTGAACGAAGAGAAACGTCCTAATAGCTATCTGTGCCGTTCACATCCCGACGATGTGGCGCGCGTGGAAGACAGGACCTTCATTTGTACTCGGCGTCCTGAAGATGCGGGCCCGACGAACAATTGGGTAGATCCGGTAGAGATGAAGGCCACTTTGACCAAGTTGTTCAAAGGTTCCATGAGAGGGCGGACCATGTATGTGATCCCGTTCAGCATGGGTCCTTTGGGTTCCGATATTGCCCACATCGGAGTCGAGCTGACCGACTCCCCGTATGTAGTCGTCAACATGCGCATCATGACGCGCATGGGTAAAGCGGTTTTGGACGTACTGGGAGACGACGGCGATTTCGTGCCTTGCCTGCATTCAGTAGGAGCGCCGCTGAAGCCCGGTGAAAAGGATGTCCCCTGGCCCTGCAATCCACAGCATAAGTACATCGTTCACTTCCCCGAAGAAAAGGCCATCTGGTCATACGGAAGCGGATATGGCGGCAATGCCTTGTTGGGCAAGAAGTGTTTTGCCCTGCGCATCGCCTCTTATATGGGTCGCGAACAAGGCTGGCGGTCGGAGCATATGCTCATCGTAGGCTTTGAGTCACCCGAAGGCGAAAAGACCTACGTGGCGGCCGCCTTCCCGAGCGCATGCGGAAAGACCAACCTGGCCATGCTCATTCCGCCTGAGCACTACAGAAAGCAAGGCTGGAAAGTCTGGACTGTCGGAGACGACATTGCTTGGATCAAACCGGGTAAAGACGGGCGGCTGTATGCCATCAATCCGGAAGCCGGTTTCTTCGGCGTCGCACCCGGGACGTCCATGGAGTCCAACAGGAACGCTATGCTGTCCATTCGGGCCAAATCGATCTTCACCAACTGCGCTTTGACGCCCGACGGAGACGTCTGGTGGGAAGGCATGACTGAAGAGCCTCCGGAGAAGCTGATTGACTGGCGCGGCCAAGAGTGGACACCTGATTGCGGTCGGCCTGCAGCCCATCCCAATGCTCGCTTTACCGCTCCCATTTCTCAGTGCCCGGTAGTCGATCCCGCCTGGGATGACCCGCAGGGCGTGCCGATCAGCGCTTTCATCTTCGGCGGACGACGGGCTCATAACGTCCCCTTGGTCTTTGAGGCCTACAACTGGGGACACGGCGTCTATCTGGGCGCGACTATGGGCTCGGAGACCACCGCTGCCGCCGCCGGTGCCGTGGGCCGCGTGCGCAGAGATCCTTTCGCCATGCTGCCTTTTGCGGGATATCACATGGGTGATTACTTCGCTCACTGGCTCAGCATGCGCAAGCGTGTCGCCGATCCTCCGCGGTTTTTCCACGTCAACTGGTTTCGCAAGAACGACGAAGGCAAGATCGTTTGGCCCGGTTTCGGAGACAACATGCGCGTCATGAAGTGGATTGTGGATCGTTGCCACGGACGGGTGGGCGCCGTCGAGACTCCGTTGGGCTGGATGCCTAAGCCCGGCGATCTTGATCTCGAGGGTCTGACTGACTTCACAGCCGAGGATCTGGAGTGGGTTCAGTCCATCGACCGCGAAGATTGGAAAAAAGAAGCCCACGAACAGGACGAGCTGTTTATCCGGCTCTATGATCGGTTGCCGAAAGACCTGCTCTTTGAGCGCGAGCTGCTCATCTCACGTCTGTAGGATCGAATGCAACGAGGGGGGCCCAACGTGCCCCCCTGTTGAACTTACGGCGCGAAATAGACGATGCTGACCACTTCGGAACGATTGCTCTCCTGGCCCGTTCGGTCGACAGCTGTGACCACAACCTCGACGGTCCTGCCGTCGCGCAACTGCTTGGCCGGGTACGTATAGGATCGTGTGCCGGCGTCGACCTCCTGTACCAGATTGAACTTGTCGAGCGGGTTTTGACGCAGATAGATGCGATAACCATCGAGATCGCCTTCGATATCCGGCACCGGAGGCCAACTGATCAATAAACCTTCATCCGTGACGGTCAGTTGGACGTCTGTTGGCGTTGGCGGCGGGTTGTCCACATTGCCGATGACCACGCATTCGCCGGTCACGGGATCCCACTGCAACGAAATTGTCTTTCCAGGCAGGATGGTGATCGTATCCCAGTGGCTTTCGTAGACGCGATCCTTGGCATAGAAGGTCGCTCCGTACAAGGCGATGCTGTAGTCGTAGGTCCCGGCTGGCAGAACCTTGGTCGCCGTCAGGGTGCCGTCGGGCTCTTTGGTCATCGTCGTGTAGCCGCCCGGATTGTTGTATAGGCGTCCCTGTTGCGCCCCCTGTAACTGCGGATGCGCCTGCGGGTTTACCGAAACGACTAGAGTCCCGGGCAGAGGGCGCAAGACGAGTTCGAGAGTGGCAACGGCGTCGGGCAGGATGGTCACCTCGCCTTCGGCCTCGTAGATGGGTTGGCCGGACTCGTCCGAAACACGCAAGACGACGTTCCACAGGCCCGGAAGCAGATCGGCGACCGTAGCGGTTGCTTTTGAGTCGACTACAGGCACTTGTTGTACATGTTGCCTGCCATCCTTGCTCACGATCAGGGTTACCGAAGAACCGTTGACGGCCAGATCAGGAATGGAGGACACGTTGGCCGCTACCATCAGTCGCCCGTGCAATTGTGATTCCTCAGCGGCATTGTCAAAGCGGTTCAGACTGCGCATGGGCAGCAGACTGCATCCGCCGGAAAACATGGCCACGGTGATGACAGTCACTGCCACCCAGATACTCTTTTGCCATCGATCTTTTGACCGGCGCCATGCACGCAATATAGAAGATGCACCCATGTGCTTCGGCCTCCTGTCTCCCTCCGGGCCATGGCCTGTATATCATAGAGGATCGCCGGGAGGATGCCAATAGGCCTTATCGTGCGCTGGGCGCCGTTTGAGCAAAACAGGCTCCGGACGGATCTGCGGCGTGCTCCCTTGTACGCCCGATTCGTCTTGTGAGCGTCATGAATGATGGACAGCTAAAGGCTTTTGCACTATGATGAAGACTGAAAGTTGGAAAGCATGTTCGTTGCAGAAGGGGGAAGCGCATGGCCAAACGCCGGCTCGACCTCAGTTATGAGTATAAGTATGGGTTTCGCGACAGGGAAAACTACGCCTTTAAGAGTGAAAAGGGCTTAAGCAAGGAGATCGTAGCTCAGATATCGGAGATGAAAGGCGAACCGGCGTGGATGCGTGATCTGCGTTTGCGCGCCTTCGATATATTCATGAGCAAACCCATGCCCACCTGGGGAGCGGATCTGTCCGGGGTCGATTTCCAAGAGATTCATTATTACGTGCGAGCCAGCGAGAGACCCGGTCGAACGTGGGAAGAAGTGCCGGTAGACATAAAACACACCTTTGATCGTCTGGGCATCCCGGAAGCGGAGCAGAAGTTCTTAGCCGGTGTCTCCGCTCAGTACGAGTCAGAGGTCGTGTATCAGAGCATTCGTGACGATCTGGCACGTCAAGGGGTCATTTTTTGTGACACAGACACAGCCCTGCGCGAGTACCCGGATCTGTTTCGCGAGTACTTCGGTACTGTGGTTCCGGCTTCCGACAACAAGTTCGCGGCACTGAACTCCGCCGTATGGAGCGGTGGCAGCTTTATCTGGGTCCCTGAAGGTGTTCGCGTCGAGATTCCGCTGCAAGCCTACTTCCGGATCAATACGGAGAACATGGGCCAGTTTGAGCGAACCCTGATCATTTGTGAACCCGGCAGTTTTGTGCACTACGTGGAAGGGTGCACGGCGCCGCAGTATTCATCGAGTTCCCTTCACAGCGCCGTGGTCGAGATCATCGTCAAGAAGGGTGCCCGATGCCGTTACAGTACGATTCAAAACTGGTCCAAGAACGTCTACAACCTGGTGACCAAGCGCGCTCATGCCCACGAAGACGCCACGATGGAGTGGGTAGACGGCAATATGGGCAGTCTGGTGACCATGAAATATCCTGCTGTTTATCTGTTGGGCCGCGGTGCCAAGGCTGACATCCTTTCCATCGCCGTGGCCACTGCCCAACAGCATCTGGATGCCGGAGCAAAGGTCATTCATGCTGCCCCCGACACCTCATCGACGATCATCTCCAAGTCTATAAGCGCTGCCGGCGGGCACAACACCTATCGAGGCCTCGTTCACATCGCTCCCAACGCGAGAGGCAGCCGAACCAAGGTAGAGTGCGACACCCTTATTTTCGATGAGGATTCGAGAGCGGATACCATCCCGCGCATTCAAGTGCACAACAATGAAGTGACCATGGAGCATGAAGCCACCGTATCCAAGATCAGCGAGGAGCAGCTTTTCTACCTGCAAAGCAGGGGTCTAAGCGAGACTGAAGCGGCCATGATGATTGTCATGGGCTTTATCGAACCCTTTGCCAAGGAGTTGCCCATGGAGTATGCAGTAGAGCTCAACCGTCTTATTCAGCTTGAAATGGAAGGATCGGTGGGCTGAGAGGCGGAGGAATTTCTGTGCGCGGATGGGGTACCAGGCTCTTTGTGATCTTGTCGATCTTGGTTTTTGCCTTTGATCTCTTATTGCGCGGCGCTCTATTGGAGTGGGGAGCTAAATCCGCCGCGATTTGGGCGGGGGAGTATTATCGGTTACTCACCGCCAATTTCTTGCATGCGGATCTTCGCCATCTCCTGTTCAACATGTACGCCCTGTTTATCTTCGGCAACGCAGTGGAGAGCATCCTCGGCTCGCTCCGTTTTTGCATAGTGTTTATCTTAGGAGGGGTTGCCGGCTACGTGGCCAGTCTGCTCGCGCAACCCCAATCGTTGGCTGTCGGTGCATCTGCGGCTGTTTTCGGTCTGATCGGCTATACGGTTCACTTCCGGTTGCGACGCCTGCCCAAACGGTACATGCGGCTCGATACGGAGCTTCTGCAGATTTTGGGTATCAATTTCGTGATAGGCCTCCTGGTGCCGCGTATTGATCACGTGGCGCATATAGGAGGCTTTTTGGGCGGCGCCTTGGCCGGTTCGCTGGTTGGCCTGCCTAGCCCGGGAGGTCAAAGACGCTCTTCTGTTGTTGAGACGACTGTCGCCACGATCCCATGGATACTCATGGCGACCCTGTTGTTCACCCCCGAATGGTTCTTTTCCACAGCGCAAACCATTTCACCGACCGTCGGTGCGTACCTCGATGATCGCTTCGGTCCATATCTTCAGCCGTTGCGAGCCGATGCCCCGGCTTTGATGTGGACCTACAGTGACAGGCGTGAGATCGACTGGCAGCCTGTAGGTGAGGTCTTGAAGATTGACGGACGAAGAGCGGCGCATTTTGCCGTCTTTTGGCGTTGGGATAAAGGCCGGGGCACGTTAACGGAGGGGATCCCTTTCGCCGTCTATTGGGAACGCCTGGATGCCGACGGACAGGTAACGCTGTATCACACAGACATAGGCAAAGGCTATGCACCTGACCCCGATCCGACTTTGATCTACGCCAGGGCCAGTTTTCCCATCAGGTCGGGGAGGTGGCAGGTGCGACTGGTAGTTGACGGACGTGAGGTATGGCGAACGCAATGCGCTGTGATAGATGAGGGGGGAGGAATAGAGGTATGAGCAAGGTTGTCTATCTGAACGGCTCGTTTGTGGACTATGCAGAGGCAGTAGTACCTGTGGAAGATCGGGGCTTTGTTTTTGCTGACGGCGTCTACGAAGTGATTCGCTTCTACGGAGGAAAGCCGTTTGCGGCCGAAGAGCACCTGGCTCGTCTAAGACGCAGTGCCGAGGCCATCAAGTTGGATGGGCTGCCATCGACGCAGGAGCTGATGGAAGCGGCATTGGAGACCGTAGACCGCAACGGATGCGTGAATGCGACGCTGTACCTGCAGGTGACCCGGGGCCCCGCACCGCGCAAGCACGAGTTTCCCGCTTCCGAGGTTCCCGTGACGGTCTTCATGATCGCTCGCGAGGTGCCGCGTCCCGATGCCGAGCGTGTCAACCGTGGTGTGGCCTGCATTACGGTACCCGACATACGTTGGCATCGCTGCGATATCAAATCCATAGCTCTTTTGCCAAACGTATTGGCTAAACAACAGGCGGCCGAGGCCGGTGCCGCTGAAGCTATCTTCGTTCGGGACGGAATAGTGACCGAGGGAGGAAGCTCGAATTTCTTCATGGTCCGTGGAGAGTGCTTGTTCACCCATCCGGCCGATGAGCACATCCTCGCCGGAATCACCCGTGATTATGTACTCTCTTTGGCCCGCAAACTGCAGATAGAGGTGCGGGAAGAGACATTTGGTATGTCTGAGGTTGAGAACGCGGACGAAGTCTTTATCACCAGCACCGGCATCGAGGTCTTACCCGTCACGACCATTGACGGCAAGCCCGTCGGCAATGGTGTACCCGGTCCTGTGACTAAGCGCCTGTGGCAGGCCTTTGATGATTCCATTTCCAAGTTGTAACATCGTCGCGGGGCGAGATTCGCCCCGCTTTTTAACGTTGTCTATTAGACGACTTGCAGCTTAAGGCTTAAATCGAGGGCAGGAGCCGAGTGCGTCAGCCAACCCATGGAGATGATGTCGACTCCGGTGGCAGCTACCTCAGGCAGGCGCTCGAGTCGCATGTTGCCGGAGGCTTCGACGAGAGCTCGCTTGTTTATCCGGGTGACGGCCTCGCGCATGGTCTGCAGGTCCATGTTGTCCAACATGATGATGTCAACACCGGCGGCCAGCGCTTCATCTACTTGGTCTAGACTCTCGGTTTCTACCTCAATCTTGACCATATGGCCGACGCGCTCGCGAACCCGGCGTACCGCTTCCGTGATGCTACCGGCCACGGCGATGTGGTTGTCTTTGATCAATACGGCATCATCGAGTCCCATGCGATGATTGAGTCCGCCTCCGACTCGCACCGCGTATTTCTCCAGAGGGCGCAAGCCCGGTGTGGTCTTACGAGTGTCGACAATACGGGTACCATAGGGAGCCACCGCCTTGACCGCCAGTGCGGTAGCGCTGGCGATGCCGGACAGACGCTGCAAGAAATTCAGCGCCACGCGCTCGCCGGACAAGACAGCTGATGCCGGGCCTTTTAGGCGCAGTACACCGTCACCCGGATTTACGTCCGTGCCGTCCGGCGCGTCAACGATTATTTCCACGCTGGAATCGAGCAGTTGAAAAGCGAGTCTGGCGACATCCACACCGGCGATTCGTCCGGATTCTTTGGCCGTGATCCTGCCCAGTGCCTGGCGGTCGGACGGCACTATCGACTCGGTCGTCAGATCACCGTAGCCAATATCCTCTTCGAGACAGCGCCGAATTGTTTCCTCAAGCCAGATGGGATTCACTTGCTTCCTCCCCGGTCAATCATATTTGGATTTGTGGCAGAGACAACACGCATTCCCTCACGATGGACGGCGATGCGGCGCTGTTGCCACTGTTGTCTCTGAACGGGGAAGTCCTTTCGGTAGTGGCCTCCCCGACTCTCCTCTCTCATGAGGGCCGCCCCGGCAATGGCTTTGGCCACCGTCAGCATATTGTAGGCCGGAAAGGTGTGCGCCGCGTCTTGCGCCGCCAGAGAATCGATCCTTGCTATCGCTTGCTCAAGGCTCGAAGCGCTGCGCTCAATGCCGACATTATCCCACATGATTTTCTGCAGTTCTTGGATGAGTTCCTTGGCGGGCGTGGCCTGTGAGGGCGATGGGGGAGATGTCGGGTCAACAGCAGGCTTGGCCATGGTATGCGCACGGGCGGTCAGGAATGGAGCGTTCTTTACGGTCTGCGCCACACGTTCGGCAAAGACCAGCCCTTCGAGAAGAGAATTGCTGGCCAAGCGATTGGCTCCGTGTACCCCCGTACATGCTACCTCTCCGCAGGCAAAAAGCCCGGGGACCGAGGTTGCTCCGTTTAGGTCCGTCCGGACCCCTCCCATGATGAAGTGAGCGGCCGGAGCGACCGGTATGAGTTCCCGGCGCGGATCGATTCCCCGCTCCATACAGATGGCGAAAATACCGGGAAAACGAGAGGGGAAATTCTCACCCAGATGAGTGGCATCGAGATACACCTGGCTGCCTTGTTGCATCTGGGCAAAAATGGCACGAGCCACGACATCGCGGGGAGCCAGCTCCTGCCAGGGATGGACTCCGGACATAAAACGTATCCCTTCAGCGTTCAGCAAGCGCGCTCCTTCGCCTCGCACCGCTTCGGAAATCAGAGGCATCTGGGTAGCCTCAGTGGCTAAAGCGGTGGGGTGGAACTGCACAAACTCCATATCGAACAGATAGGCCCCGGCCCTGAGAGCCATAGCCTGCCCATCACCGGTGGCGATCGTCGGATTGGTCGTGTGGCTGTACAGTTGACCACATCCGCCCGTGGCCAGCACCGTGGCTCGGGACATGCACCACCACGGTGAGCCTTCTTTGGGCAGCATGATCGCCCCTACACATCGGTCGTCACTGATCAACAGCTCCAGAGCCAGACATTCCTCTATGATCGTCAGGTTGGGTACCTGCCGGGCATGTGCGGCCAGAGATTCTATGAGTTCCGCTCCGGTGGCATCACCGCGAGCGTGGACTATGCGGCGATGGCTATGAGCGGCCTCTTTACCCAACATCAATTCCCCGGAGGGCAGGCGGTCAAAGCGCGTTCCCAATGAGATCAGATCAAAGATGCGCCGGGGTCCTTCGGATACCAGTACCTCCACTGCCTCTTCGAGGCACAGGCCAGCACCGGCTTGCAGGGTATCGCTCAGGTGATCCTGCGGAGAATCCGATTCACTGATGGCGGCCGCAATGCCGCCCTGAGCGTAATACGTGTTGCTGTCAGGAACGCGCCCTTTGGTAACGAGGATCGTCGACCCGTGGGCGGCGGCTCTTACCGCCGTATAGAGGCCGGCGACACCGCTGCCAATGATGAGAAAATCAGTTTTTCGACGTTCGGTCATGTCGCTCAATCAGTCCTATCCGATAAAGTGCGCCGCCCAGCCGCACAGGTCTGACTGACTAATGGCCCACCAAGCGGACTGCCCGGACCATGCATCACAGCGCCACGGAAAGAACGCCACTTTGCGAAGGGGCGTAGATGGTAGAGCCGTGTCGCTCTGGCAATGATGATCGCACCACCGTGCCGAAAGGCGACGGCGATGTCTGGTGCTCGAAGGGCCCGGGAGTGGTTGAGTCGGCAAATGTCTACGCACATGATCGACCCTCGCAAGGCATTTCGGCCTGCGAAGGTCGATCAAGACAAGTGTCCAAGGCGGCAGCAACGCTCATTTCGGCAAATATGTCGATCGAATCAGGTGCTCAACAAACGTCTCTAGAGATTCTCACAGACCAGATCGCCTACTTCACTGGTCGTGTATCCCATGCGACCGGCAGCCATGCTATCTAGCATCGGGCAGACTTTCATGATGGCTTGTTCCACAGCCGTCGCGGCCTCGCTGTTGCCCAACGTATCGAGCATCATCCCCAAGGCCGAGATAGCGGCCAGAGGGTTAATCATGTTCTTGCCGGTATACTTGGGAGCCGAACCGCCGATCGGTTCGAACATCGACACACCCTCGGGATTGATGTTGCCTCCGGCAGCGATGCCCATACCGCCCTGAATCATGGCCCCAAGATCGGTGATGATATCCCCGAACATGTTGTCGGTAACGATGACGTCAAACCACTCAGGATTTTTAACCATCCACATCACGGTGGCATCAACATGAGCATAATCCCGCGTAATGTCCGGATATTCGGCATCACCCAGCTCGTTGAAGACACGTTCCCACAGATCGAAGGCATAGGTCAAGACATTGGTCTTGCCGCAAAGAGTCAGCTTACGCTCCTTATTGCGCTTGCGGGTGAGCTCAAGAGCATAGCGCAGACAGCGCTCAACACCGAATCGTGTATTGACTGACTCTTGGATGGCCACTTCGTTGGGGGTTCCCCGACGCAGAAAGCCACCGGATCCGGAGTAGAGGCCTTCGGTGTTCTCGCGGACGACCACAAAGTCGATATCCGCGGGGCCTTTGTCCTTCAGCGGGGTCTCCACGCCCGGATAGAGCTTCACGGGACGCAGGTTGATGTACTGATCCAACTCAAAACGGAGGCGCAGCAAGATGCCCTTCTCCAAGATTCCAGGTTTGACTTCGGGGTGTCCGATGGCACCCAGATAGATGGCATCGAACTGTCGCAACTCATCCACGGCGGAGTCAGGCAGCACCTCTCCGGTGCGCAAGTATCGTTCACCGCCAAAATCATACATCACGGTCTCATACCGGAAGCCGAACTTGGACGCCGCCGCTTCGAGAACTTTTAACCCCTCGCGAACAACTTCCGGACCGGTGCCGTCGCCTCCGATAACTGCGATCTTGTACATGAACAGCCTCCCCACTTCAACTTAGCGTCATCTGGAAGAACGCTTGAAAAAACAACGTTCTTTGATATCGCTTGTTCTCCTGCCGACACTCCTCGCATTGTCAGCTTTGTGTCAGCCAACGGCGCATGAAGGGCCAGACGCCCGCCTTGTAGTAGCGGTGGCCTCCATCGCCCGTGTACAGCTCACAACGCTCACTTACGCCTGCGACGGTGTAGGCTTCTTTCACCTTTTCGAAGGCCATCTTGGTGGCTTCATAGGGGAAGATGGGATCCGTACGGCCCGCCACGGCCAAGAAAGCACGAGGAGCGACCAGACTGGCGACATCGTACATCTCCGCTACGGCCATCAACCCCGGCACATAATTGCACTCGCAGTGCCGGATGGAGCCGATGGAATGCTCGAAAGTGCAAAAATATGAGGAAGGAGCACACACCGTGATGCGCTCATCACAGGCCCCGGCAAACAACGAAACCGTACCTCCGCCCGAATTGCCCGTCACGGCCACACGTGTAGCATCGATCTCGGGACGTGTCTTGGCATAGTCGATCAAGCGCATAACATCCCAGACGCGCTCGCCAATCAAGGTCCTGCCGAACATAAAGGCATGCATCTGCATGGTGCGACAGGAGTTGTTGGCATCCTTTTCGATTTCCGGTTGCCGCCGAAGATCCGCAAAGCCGCGCATGTCAGGGGCAATGGCCACATAGCCTTCGCGGACGGCCTGGAGGGCTACATCGCGTTCGCCGCCTTCAATACTCTCGCGTTCTTCTTCGGTCTCCCATATGCCCACATAGGTCTTTTTTGCCGCTTTTCCATGTCCGTGAGGCGTGATGACAAGCGGCACGGGGCCGTCTTGGCTCTTGGGACGCAACAGATAGAACGGTACCCAAAAACCCGGTTCAGTCTCTAACTTCCACTCTTCACGAATATGATCGTTAAGCTCTTCAACGCCCACCTGTTGGGCCTGCGGGTCTGCGCTGCACCTGGCGGCGATGCGATTGAGCCCGAGGAGCTTCCACAGGTAGGGACGGAAATCGCGCTGCCAGGCCTCAAGTTCTTCTTTCGTCTTTGCCCGGCAGGCGAAGGGGCGGTAGCTTTCTGCCGCAAGAACGTGAACGTAGTTGTCAGGTGTGAGTCGGAAGGCATCTTCCATGGCGGCCATGTCTCCTCTCCGTGAACTGCTTTTCGACATCAAATTGGGGTTCTAGTCCGGATGTCGAGATCCTGCCGACGGACGCAGGAGAACGAATTCTTTCCAGGAAATGTCTCGATGTCGGCGTGAAACGCTGTCGATCACTTTCGAAACGCCGTTCTGGAGCAGTATTGTTTGTGAAAGGAGAGCTCGAGTAGACGTGGATGCGATTGCCGCGCGCAAGTCTAGACGCCGTTGGCAGATAGCGGGGCTCATAGGCGCATGGCTCGGGCTGATCATCTGGCTTATGGTTGGCTACGCACCGTTGGATGAGTGGGGGATCGAGGCCTATCGTCCCTTTCTCCTCCCGGCTGCCGCGCTGCTGACGCTGTGGTGGCCGATAAGCGGGGCAGTTGACTGGCTGCGCCTGCGCCGGGTCAACAGCGGTGCGGTTTATTTCCTGTTGGCCGTGGGCTCGGCATTGCTTGGAGAATGGTCCGATGCCGTGCTCATTTTGGGTATGGGCACACTGGTTTGCGCACTGCAAAGCTTGATGTTGGAGCGCGCCCGTCAACCGGTGACGATTTGGCAGGAGGTCTTGAGCGCCATCGAGAGCGGACCCAATACCGGATCCACGGGGGACGATCAATCGGATAGGATCCTCGTTCCGACGAACAAAGTGGTGCCCTTCGATGGCTTTGTGGCCGATGATCAGGCTGTCGTGGCCTCCTTTTGGGCGGAATCCTTTACCGCCAATCTCGAGCTCGGCGATCCGGTTTTTGCCGGTGACATCAACTTGGGTGATCCGTTTCATTTGACGATCGCCCGCCGCGATAAGCAGACCGTTCTTTCCCGAGCGGTCAGCGCCGGACAGGAGGCACTGACTGAGGCGCTGACCACAGACCCCTTGATCGTGGCGCTCAACCGGTGGTCTCAGATGTGCACCGTCGTCGCCGTAGGGCTGGCCACGGTTCTGCCTTTGTGGGGAGCCTCGCTTCAAAGCACCTTGCCCAAAAGCATGAGTCTCGTGGCGCTTGCCGTCCCCGGGGCATGGGCCGTGGCGGCGAAGCTGCCTTATATAGCCACGGCAGGCGCGCTCTTGCGCAGGGCTATCATTCCCATCGGTCAACCGATACGGGCGATCTTAAGTCAGATTGGCCGAATACGTCTTTTTGCTTTGGTCAACGTGACGAGCATCCACAGTCGTCAAGCCTTGGTCGTAGATGTGCTGCCCGTGAAACCTCAGGCGTGCTCTCCCAATGAACTGCTCGCAGTGGCTGCGGCGACAGAGACAGCGGCACGTGCCGGCCATCCGTATGCCAGGGCAATCTGTCGGGCAGCGCGCAATGAGAAGATTCCTTTGCCCGATGCGGAGCAGGGAAAGCTGTGGCCTAGGCTGGGGGTATCGGCGCTGGTGGACGGGCATCGTTGCCTGGTAGGGAATGAAGCGCTGATGCGTCAACACGGATTGGACGTCACATCCGCCGATCATCTGGTAGCTCGAACAAGAGAGAACAACTGTGAGCCGGTCTATTGTGCGGCTGAGGATCACGTCTTAGGGGTGATCGGCATCAGTGTGGCTGAGTGCCAGGAATGGCCGCGAACGCGCGCTCGGTTGCACAGACTGGGCGTGAAAACCGTCCTGCTCAGCGGCAGCGATACGGACAGGCAGCGAACCGCGTGGCTGGCGGGAAATGATCTGGAGGTCACGTTGTTGGGCGGTCAGGAGATTCCGACTTTACGGACTTGGGTAGGACCGGGAGCGGCGGTCAGTGCCGTGGCCGATGTGGAAGGCGAGTCTTCGATTCTTCGTCAAGCTGACGTGGGCATTGGCCTGGGCCCGGAGGCGATCTTGAAGGCGGAAGGGCACCTCGCATTGCCGAAACGAAACCTCGGGGATCTTCCTTGGCTCATTGTGCAGGCGAGGAGGCTTCAAGAAAGGACGATCCTTGGTGGTTCGCTGGCCGTGCTCTCCCGTTTGGTCTTGACGGTTATGGTCTGGCGAGGTTACTTGGATGCTCCCCAAGTGGTGCTGCTCGACGGCGCTTTAGCCGTGCTGCTGATCCTGTCCGCCTGGCGCTTGCTGGGCCGCAAGACATCTGACGTCATCGCTGCCAATGTGGAAGTCCGATAAAAAACCCCGTCGCCTAGTCCGATCGTCCGGCGACGGGGGGGTTGTCTTCAGGATTTCGACTCGCAAAGAGCGATACCCTGGCGGATGCGCTCCAGACAGGTCTCACGGCCTAAGATCTTCATGCTTTCCACAAGCGGGGGACTGACCAGGCTGCCCGTGATGGCTACTCGCAGGGGTTGAAAGGCGTCCTTGGCCTTGATTGCAAGGCGGTCAGCAACGCCGCGAACTGCCGCCTCCAGAGCGTCGGGTTCCCAAGGCGTATCCGCCAATTCCTTCTCGAGAGTCATGAGCACCTGTCGCCCCTGTGACGTCAGGGTCTTTTTCACCGATTTAGGATCGTACTTCGGCGGACCAAAAAAGAAGTCGCTCATATCATTGATCTCAGACAAGACCTTGATCCGCTCTTGAGACAGGGCGACTATTTCCTTCAGACGCTCCATGTCAACGCCGCTGAGGTCATCGGGCAGATGACCGGCCCGCTGCAGAAACGGGATGCAAGCTTGAGTCAGCTCGTCAATCGACATCGATCGGATGTAGTAACCGTTTAGCCACTCGAGCTTCTTCAGATCGAAGATCGACGGCGCCTTTGAGACCCGCTCAAGAGTGAACTCTTTGATCATGCGTTCTCTGCTGATCTCCTCGGAGCCGTCCGGCGGCGACCATCCCAAAAGAGCCATGAAATTGAGCAAGGCATCCGGCAGGAATCCCTTGTCCCGGTAGTCGCCAACGAAACTGTCGCCGTGGCGTTTGCTGAGTTTCGTGCGGTCCGCTCCCAGGATATGGCCGACGTGGGCAATAATCGGAGGCTCGACCCCCAGGGCCTGATAGATCAGGATCTGCTGAGGCGTGTTGCTGATATGCCCCTCACCCCGAATGATATGTGTGATCCGCATCTCGATGTCATCAACGGCGACGGCGAAGTTGTAGGTGGGGATGCCGTTGCTGCGGACGATGATCGGATCGGACATATCATCGGTCGAGGTCTTTATCTCTCCTCGTATTATGTCCTCGAAGCTGACAATCTCCCCGTCGGGGACACGGAAGCGAATTGTGGGCCGGCGGCCCTCACTTTCGAAAGCGGCTCGTTGTTGCTCGCTCAGATGCAGGCAACGGCGGCTGTATAGGTATCCCACGCCTTTTTTCCGGGCCTCGGCTCTTTCGGCATCCAGTTCTTCCGGCGTGCAATAGCAGTAATAAGCATGGCCGGATTCCAGCAGACGCTTGGCGTATCGCTCGTAAATGTCGAGACGCTCCATCTGACGATACGGCCCATAAGGACCACCTATGTCAGGGCCTTCATCCCAGTCCAGCCCGAGCCAGCGCATCTCGTTGTAGATCACTTCTTCCCACTCGGGCTTGGATCGTTCTTGATCCGTATCCTCGAAGCGAAGGATAAACACTCCATCTTGACTGCGTGCAAATAGCCAGTTGAACAGGGCTGTGTGTAGATTGCCGACGTGAATGGGCCCAGTGGGAGATGGGGCCATGCGCACGCGGACCTGTGTCTGATGTGCCAATAAAATCACTCCTCAAAGCACACGGACGGCGAATCGCTGTTGTGATCATCACGGAGAATCAGACTCCGCATATCCCCGCGAAGAAGCTCGTTCTTGCGGCAAGCATCCCGAAAGACCTTTGCAGCCATCCGCAAACCGGCTCGGCATCAGCGAGTCTAAGGCTAATAGCGGCGACTGTCGGCGCACATGATCGACCTTCCCGATTCAAGATGATCGATCAAACGAGTGTCGAGGCAGCTTACCATGCATGATTGTACCACAACGAGCCGCTGATACGGGTCTGAAACACGACCGACATCCTCTTTATTTTGTAGTTGTTTTCTTAATCCGGGTTGCATGGACTACCCATTCTCCCGTTAATACGCGTGCTGCGCATTGACGGGAGGGCGCTTCTTGGGTTGGCAAAGGGGCCATAGCATTTATGATTCCACGGACTGACAAAATTACTATGGTAGATTTCAATAATCAGTGATCCTCATGTTATTAATGCCTCTGACATCAATAGTCGAGAACGAGAGTGTCAAATAGGAGGAAATCTACGTAGACGGAGGGAAAATACTATGGTAGCACTTGTAGCGATCAAGTTCTTAAATGGGGAGGTAATACCAGAATGAGGCGTCGGACAGGCTGGGCTTTGGTGGCATGCGCGCTGATTGTCTCGATCTGCATGCCTGGAGTGTGGGCCAAGGAAGAGATAGTCTTGAGGTGGACCACGTGTTGTGGACAATTGGATCGCCACGAACTGTTCCAATCGTGGGCACGGCGCTATGAATCCCGCAATCCCGGGATCAAAATAGAATGGGAGTACCCGGCAGGGAATTACGGAAACGTGATTTTGACGCGGATCGTGGGAGGAGCCGGCCCCGATGTCATCTGGATCGGCGGAGCATTCTCTCAGCTGGCGGATCTGTTCACCCCTCTGGATGACATGCGGACCAGGGCGGGAGGACCGCTGCGCGAGGTTATGCCTTCGGTCTTTCCTCTGTTTACCTGGCAGGGGCAATTGGGAGCCGCTCCTTACGGAGCAAACACCGTCCCGTTCTTCCTCAACCAGCGGATGTTTGCGGAAGCAGGTCTGCAGATTCCCTCGCCCAGCTGGACCTGGAGTGAGTTTATTGAGTTGATCAAGCGTCTCACCGTGGATCTTGACGGAGACGGTCAACCCGATCGTTGGGGCTTTGATTTTCGATCCGGCGGATATCGAGAGACCGCATTGTCCTGGGGAGGTCCTCCGTTTACTCCCGACGGACGCAAAGTGGCTTTCAACAATCCCATCACTGTGGGAGCCACTCAGATTATGGCCGATTTGGCGAGCAACAAATACGGGCCCTATCAGCTACCTGCCGGACGGGGTGATTACGCACAGGTGGCCGCATCCGGTGACGTAGCCATCATGGCCGGAGGCGTCTGGGCAGTGCCGGCCTTGCGTCAACTTCCAGAAGACGAATGGGAGGCCATTATCTTCCCGGCTTACGAGTATCAGGGTCAGCGCTATCACAGCTCTTACATGTCCGGTGAAGCGTGGGCCATCTCTAAGACGACTCGCTATCCCGAAGAGGCCCGCAGATTCGTCGAGTTCCTCCTGGACAAAGAACAGATGCGCGAATTCGCCCGTCTCGGAGGCATCATCCCGACTCAGCAGTCAGTGGCTCGGGAGTTCTTCCATCCGTCTACTTCGAAGCCACAAAACATGGCAGCTTTCTTAGACTGTCTCGAAGTGGGTAAGCCCATATACAACACTCACCCGGCCGGTACTGACATTATCTCTCGCTCTGCTCCGGTCTGGAACGAGCTTTGGGCGGGCAGGATGCCGGCCGCCTCGGCTTTAGAGCAGATGGAGGCCATCGGCAACGCCGTCTTAGCCGAGTGGTGGGCTACAAGAGAGCAGCAACGATAGTCAAGTTGCAGCGTGACCTAGGTGCTCGATCGAGCACCTAGGTCTTGGTTAGACATCTTAACCTGGCAGGTAGAGCATTCTGCGGACAGAAACTTCGTTCCGGGAAGATCGAATGGAGGCATACAATGGCGCACGGCGGACAGACCATTCGCGTCGGGGTTGTGGGAATCAGGCGGGGTCAGACTTTGATGCGTCAAGCATCTGCGGCCGGGATGGAACTGGTGGCGATTTGCGACACATGGGAAGAACGACTCAAAGAGGTCGGTGCACGATACAATGTGGCCACCTATACGGACTATGACGCCTTCTTGGAACATGACATGGATGCGGTCGTCACCGCCAATTACTTCCATGAGCATGCGCCTTTGGCGATCAAGGCCCTTCGTGCCGGCAAGCACGTTCTGAGTGAATGCACCGCCTGCCGTACACTGGCCGAGGGCGTCGCTTTGTGTCGCGAGGTTGAGCGCAGCGGATTGATCTACATGTTGGCGGAAAACTACGTCTACACCGCACCCACTCTCGAGATGCACCGTTTGTACCAAGAGGGCGCCTTAGGTGAGGTCATGTACGCTGAGGGAGAGTACAACCATCCCATGAAACGAGAAGACTGGATGCGTATTTCTCCCGGTCTGCGTCACTGGCGCAACAACCTGGCGGCTACATACTACTGCACGCATGCTTTGGGACCGCTGATGCATATCACTGACACGATGCCGGTTTCGGTAAACGCTCTGGCCATCCCCTGGCTCAAACGGGATCCTTTGAGTGTCAGGCGACAAGATGCCGGAGCGGTCATCCTTTGTCGGATGGATAACGAAGCCGTGTTCCGCCTTTTTGGCATCAATGTTCCGGGCCACAGTATCTGGTATCGGGTTCACGGCACACGAGGCCTGGTCGAACTGGTGAGAGGGAAAGGCTACTGGGGTACGGGTCAGATTCGCCTTGCCCATGATCCATGGAATGTCCTGCCTGGGGAAGAGGAGGAGAAGGTGTACACTCCCGAGTTTCCCGACTGGGCGGAAAAGGCCAGACAAGCAGGACACGGAGGGGGAGATTTCTTCACCAGTTACCTGTTTGCCGAAGCGATTCGAAAAGGTGAACAACCGTACTTGGATGTCTATCGGGGCGTAGCGATGTCGGCGGTCGGTATACAGGCTTGGAGATCG
>LFTP01000116.1:14644-34413 GCA_001513395.1 Clostridia bacterium DTU080 | reverse complement strand
GCTTGGAGATCGTGTCTGGATAACGGCTGTCCCTATGAGATTCCGGACTTCAGGGATGAAGAGGCTCGCTCGAAGTATGAGAATGACCGCTGGTCGCCGTTCCCGGAAGATGCCGGTCCCGGTCAACCGTTCCCCAGCATTCGGGGGGACATCCAACCGACACCCGAGGCGATCGCCTATGCCCGCAAGCTGTGGGAAGAGGAGCTCGGTTTTCGTGATCAAGACTGACTCGTCTGACGGGGAACGGAGGATTATTCGTCCAGTCATCAATGGCATTCAGCTGCACTTGGAGACGCATTCCGGACTGTTTTCCCCGCATGGACCCGATGCGGGGACTTTGACCATGTTGGCTGTGACGCCATTGAGGTCACAGGAGTACGTGCTTGATCTTGGATGCGGTTATGGACTTGTCGGAGTCTATATGGGCAAGCTGTTTGGGGCCCGACAAGTGGTCATGTCGGATATTGATCCGCTGACTGTCGAGGTGGCTCGCCGAAACGCCGTACTCAATGATCTGAGCGAGATCCCCGTCATCTTGAGCGACGGCTTTGAGCGCATCAGAGAGAAAGACTTCACGTTGATTATGTTCAATCCGCCCTATCATGCGGATTTTGCCGTCCCCAAGGCCTTTATAGAGGGATCTTGGCGACATCTGGCCGTGGGCGGACGGCTGGTAATGGTCATTAAGCGAGTCACACGGTACAAGAACAAGTTGCGGGCTGTCTTCGGCGGGGTGAAGATCAGCCATGTGGGCGGCTATGCGATCTTGGAATCACAGAAGCGCAGTGAAAGCCGCAGGCCCAAACCGCCAAAGAAGACGACCAGGAAGCATCTTCGTCGCCTACAGGCTTCAGCAGCCAAGAAACGCCGCTAAACGGCACATGACGCGACCTTGTTCGGTCGCGCCATGCTTGTGTTGTAGGTTGTATGTCGATCATCGCTAGCACTTAGTGTAGCCGCAGGCTTTACAGACGAAACAGCCTTCCTCCCGAGCTAGGGCGGCGATTCCGCACGTGGGACACAGATCCATGCCGGAGCCGAAATCGATCGTGATCTGAATGCCTCGGCTTCGTTGGCTGTCTTCCAGATGAACCTTCAATGTCTTAGCCAAAGCGTCCGGGACGGAGGAGATGCGGTTGGCTCCGAACCCCACCGAGGTCGAACCTCCGATGTCGGAAAGGTGTTTCACTAGCATTTGAACCTTCTCATCAGCGGTTCTCATGTCAGCGTGCTTCAAGAACAACGTGGCCAAGCGCCCAAGTGCTTCGGACATGGCCGAAATGTCACTTCCGGCTTTGCCGATGTTGATGAATATCTCGATGGGATCTCCCTGATACTCATTTACGGTTATAAATGCCTTGCCCAACGGTGTAAGCCATTCGTATGTGGCACCCGTCAACTTCTGCGGTCTTCCGGGCCATCTGCGTTCCCTAGGCGGGGCGGTCAGTTTGGGAGCCGGAGCTTCTTGTGTCGATTCCGAAGGTTCGACCGGGGTTTTCTCTTTTTCTTCATCCTTTTTAGTCAGCACTTGCTCATCGCGGGATCCGTCTCTGTAGATGGTGACACCCTTGCAGCCCAGTTCATATGCGTATTCATAGAGCTCTTTTGTCTGTTCAACCGTGTAGTGGTTGGGAACGTTGGCCGTCTTGCTGATGGAGGAGTCTGTCCATCGTTGGATGGCCGCCTGGACCTGAATATGTTCTTTGGGTGTCAATTCCATTGCTGAGACGAAATAATCGGGCATATTGTCGAGCCGCCGTTCAAGGTCAGGGTGTTGATCAAAATACTCCGTGACGATCCGCTCCTGAACTTCTATGGTTCCCAGACGGCCCTTTCGCCAGTAGGTCCATGAGTAATACGGTTCGATGCCGGTGCTGGTACCGATCATGGTTCCGGTAGAGCCGGTCGGCGCTTGAGTCAGCACGCATACGTTGCGCATCCCATGCTCCTTGATGTGTTGACGCACATGCTCGGGCAGTTGCTTGATAAAGGCGCCTTGCATGTATTTCCCCTGATCGAACTTCGGGAATGAGCCTTTTTCGCCTGCCAGTTCGGAACTGGCCAAGTAGGCTTCGGTGGCTATGAAACGATACAGCTCATCAATGAACTCAAGACTCTCCGGCGAACCGTAGCGGATTCCCACGCGAATCAACAGTTCTCCCAGACCCATAGTCCCCATGCCGATACGCCGTTGTCCTTTTTGGACCTCTTCGTTTTGGGGGAAGAAGTAGGGCGTGATGTCAATCACGTTGTCCAAGAAACGCACGCCAGCGCGAATGGCCCGACGCAACGAGTCCCAGTCGACGGTCGCTTCTCCGATGCGCCCTATGGCGAAGCGGCTTAAGTTGATATGACCGAGATTACAGACTCCCCACGGCGGCAGGGGCTGCTCACCGCACGGATTGGTGCAAACAAGATCTTCAAAGTACCAGCTGTTGGACATCTCGTTCATGCGTTCCAGGAATACCACGCCCGGTTCACCGCTCATCCACGCGGACTCCACAAGTGTATTCCATATGTCACGTGCCTTCAGTGTGCGATGCACCTTGATCGGTTTGCCTCTTTCACGCCAGCGCTTGAGATTGCCGTCCCAAAGATCGTCATACTCAGGATCTTGCGTGTCGGGGAAGACAAGATCCCAGTTGGCGTCATTCTTGACGGCGTCCATGAAAGCCTGGCTGACCGCCACGGAGATGTTGGCATTGTTTATGGCCTGCATGTCCCGTTTGGCTGTGATAAACTCCAGCAGATCGGGGTGCCAATCCTCCAGGACCAACATGAGAGCACCCCGCCGGCTTCCGCCTTGCTCGACCAGACCCGTGGCAAAGCTGAACAGCGCGCCCCAGCTGACTGAACCCGAACTGCGTCCGTTGACTCCCGCCACATAGGACAGTCGAGGACGCAGGGGAGAGAGATTGATGCCCACGCCTCCGCCTCGGGACATGATCTCCACCATGTTGCCCAGAGTGTCAATGATGGCTTGCCGGGAGTCTATGCCACCTCCGTTATCACAGCGGATGGGAATAACATAGCAGTTATAGGCTGTAAGATTCTGCCCCGTACCCAGCATGGCGTTAATACGCCCGCCCGGACTGAATCGGAAATCCTCCAACAGCCAGAGAAACTCCCGTCTCCATTCTTCTTGTTTCTCAGGTGACTCCACAGTGACGGCGCTTTGCGCCAGGCGTCGCCACATATCCTCAGGGCGCAACTCCACGGGTTTGTCGACCTTCTTGCGGTCCTGAACAAGAAGCTCTCCTGAACTCTTCAGCTCGACGGTCAGTTTGTCTCCTTCCACGGACCGGACAATACCGATGTCTTTTTGGGGAAAACGAGGATCCTCTTTAACCAGGACCACGACCGTATCACCCGGCTTAATCTCCTTGTGCGGGTCCTTCATGGCATAGCGGTCAAGAAAAATGAGTTCCGATATCCCGTCCAAGATCATCCCTTCGACATTAGCATCCGACGAAGAGGTAGCTCGGGGTTGTGAATTAGGTAAAGATGAGGCCAATGAATAAGTCCCCCTTCTGTGAAAACTATGTACACCACCCGTCTTCACTATGCTTGGTTTTCAGGTTGGCCGTGTTGAAGCAGTTTTTCAAGTTCGCTCATGAAACGCTGGATATCCCCAAACTGCCGGTAGACAGAGGCGAAACGCACATAAGCCACCTCGTCGATCTCGCGCAGACCTTGCATGACCAACTCGCCGATTTTTTGGGAGGAGACCTCTTGTTCCATACGGTTGCGCAGAGTCATCTCTACCTGATCGACGAGGTTCTCCAGGGTAGCCAGTGGAACCGGTCGTTTCTCACATGCCGTGAGAAGACCTCGCAGGATTTTCTGGCGATCGAATGCCTCACGTCTGCCGTCCTTTTTGATGACGATGAGCGGAAAGGACTCGATCCGCTCATAGGTAGTAAACCGGCCGTCACAGCCAGAACAAGCTCTTCGGCGCCGAATGACGCGACCTTCGGATGTCGGACGCGAATCAAGGACGCGACTGTCCGTCTGTCCGCAGTAAGGACATCTCATAACGTCACCCACTACACAATATATAGTAGACAGAAAAATACAAACACTACATATGGCAGAGGCTATACTTCTGCGCCAGGGATCTCAAACCTTTCTGGGTGACCCATGTCTATCTTTTAAGAAAAATATCGGATCCAAAAGAAGCCTTGGCTCCGTGCTTTGGGAAGACTACTGCTTGCAAGGGGGTGATGGCATGAAAAACATCGGTACAATAGACGCTCTCGTGCGTATAGCGGCGGGCACTCTGGCCTTGGTCCGGGCGAACAACCCGTCTCGATCAAAGAGGGCCTGGATGCTGGCCGCATGCGGTGCCGTGCTGATCGGGGAAGGCGTGACGCGTTTTAGTCCGTTCTATGCCGCGGTATCTTTGACGACCCTGGAGGACGAGACAGCTCCGGTGCGCTTTCGTCTCGGCCCGATACTCTATCGCCGCGATACTGCTCGTTCCAGGGGTGGGTGTACCCTGTGGGGGGTGACGCAAGAAGACGGCGGACCCGACAGGCTCCGGCGAATAAAGCGGAATGGCCTTTGAGAGGAGGCTGGCAATAGCCTCAAATGAGTGGCAGGGATAGGGCCTTAAGTTGTGGAAGAACCAGAGCGTGCGTAAAGCAGCTCAGGGAGGCTGAGGTAGAATTATGGCAAACGTTGAACATATCCGTAACACATGGGACCAGCTTTACCGAGAGCATCTGCCTCAAGGGTTCGCCACGGTACGTGAATTGCCGGGGGTAGTGGTGGGTATCCACTCAGTTATCGACGGGCTCAAGCGTCTTGATGTCGCACAGATCGAAAAGATCCTGGAAGAGGACCCGAGCTTGGCGGATGCCGCCTTGGAGGCAAGCCAAGAGGATCTTGTCCCGGGCGAGATCAACACGCCTCGTGATTTTGTCATCGGCTTGTTCACGTCATTCAGCAGAGGCAAAGCCCTGCAATTGATGATTCGGCAGGAATCGGTTTTCAACTGGATCCTGGAGAAGTTGGGCTATGACTATCTTCGCATGGGCGGAACCTCGGGTAACATGGCCAATTCTTTGTCACCGTTGGGATTTCCCATGGTGGTCTATGCCAATCCGCTGACGCGTGAGTTAGCTGAGCTTTTTGTCGAAAGGCCCAATCTGAAGGTATTGGCCGCTGACGGCACACTGAAGGCACCCAAAGAGGCTGCTCAGGGCGAGGGTATCAAAGCATTGCACATGATCGTGGAGTACTCCACGGGAGATACGGTTACCGTAAAGGGTAAGAAGATTACAACACCTCGGGCCAACCGGTTCATCGCCGCCTGGAATCCGGTTAACAATAAGTTGCAGATCGATCCGACCTGGAAAGAGAATTTCTTGGCCATCGCCGGTCAGTTCAGTCACTTCGTCGTCTCCGGGTTCCACATTCTCTCCGAGCGCTATCCCGATGGCACCACCTATGCTGATTATCTGACTCCGGTAGCGGATTATCTGGCCGAAGTGCGAGCCCGCCATCCGCATTTGCGTCTGCATTACGAGTTTGCCAGTATCGCCAGCTCGCAGATTCGGCAAGGTATACTCAAGGAGATTCTGCCCAAAGTGCACAGCCTTGGCCTCAACGAGGTCGAGCTGGCCGCAGTATTGGACGACATGGGCGCTACGGAAGAGGCAGCAGCGCTGCGAAAAGGAGAAGGTATGGCCTCCGTACTCGAGGGTATGGATCGGTTGATGCGCTCTACTGGCCTGGACCGCATCCAACTGCACGATCTCGGTTACTACTTGACGCTGGTTCGTCCCGGCTATGCATCTCGGGAGACAACCCGGACCGGGTTGATCCTGGCCGCCACGTTGGCCGCCTCTCGCACCGCGACGGGCAAGGTGGGCACCGAGGAAGAGATACGCCAGGGCTTGGAGTTCCCGTTTATGGATGTGGCTTTGGAGAAGGCGGTAGAGATCGGCGAGTTTATAGGTGACGAGCAGTTCGCGACCACGGGTCTGGGCACATGGAAGGAATGGGATGTTGCATATCTGCCAACTCGAGTGGTGCCCAAGCCCGTCTTGACGGTTGGCTTGGGAGATCTGATCTCGGCATCGGCCTTTGTTGTCGGAAGCCCCGCCGGTGTCTGATCTCGGACTGCAGGGTCGGCTCCTCAAGGATCCGGCCCTTTTTTGATGCACCCGAACTGACCGGCACGCAAAGCTTAATCGATCAGGCGAAGCGGTATGGATGGTGCGACTCCGTCAGGTCGCCGTGGCGATAACACGCGATTTCATGCCGGCGGTCGGCGGCGATCTCCTACTTCAAACACTTGACGTCGTGCCGTAAGGCAGGGGTGTGGGTGCACCCCTGCCCGCGTGCCTGTCTGGATCGATACAACCCATACGGTGGTAATGGTCCCCTCAACAATGCTGTCGAGCGTTTTGTGCAGGTGGCACTGCCCGCTGCCTTGGAGACCCGGGTTGTTCAATCACCTGTTGCCAAGCCCGAAGCCGGAGAAGTACCCGAGGGTGCCTCAACGCCTGCTCGTAACGTAGGCCGTCACTTAGGCTGGCCGAGCTTGCGACTGCTGCCGCCCATGGTCGACCACCGCAGACAACGACTGTCGAAAGGTGGATCAAGTCAGGTGCTCAATCTTGCCACAACTCGGTCGAGATGTAGCGTTCCCCGGTATCCGGTAAGATGACCACAATCATCTTTCCTTTGTTTTCAGGCCTGGCGGCCACCACGGAGGCGGCATGAGCGGCGGCTCCTGATGATATGCCCACCAGAACGCCTTCTTGACGGGCCAATTGGCGTGCCGCGTCCATCGCCTCTTCGTCTTGCACCTGTACAACCTCGTCCACCACTTGAGGATCGTAGACATCCGGAACAAAACCGGCTCCGATTCCCTGGATTTTGTGCGGCCCGGGGTTGCCGCCTGAAAGGACCGGTGATTTTGCCGGCTCCACAGCGACTATGCGCACTGCCGGTTTGCGTCCTTTCAAAGCCGAGCCGATTCCGGTGATCGTACCGCCCGTACCGACGGTGCCAACCACTATGTCCACTGTTCCATCCGTATCACGCCAGATCTCCTCGGCCGTCGTTTCCCGGTGTGTCTGGGGATTTGCTTTATTGGAGAACTGCATCGGTATGAGACTGCCCGGGATTTGCTCAGCCAGCTCTTTTGCCTTGCGTATCGCCCCTGCCATACCTTCGGATCCGGGAGTCAGAACCAATTCGGCACCGTAAGCTTTGAGCAGCGCCCGACGTTCTTGGCTCATCGTCTCAGGCATGGTCAGGATGAGTCTGTAGTCCCTGGCGGCACAGACAAGCGCCAGGCCGATACCCGTGTTACCGCTCGTCGGTTCTATGATCACGCTCCCCGGACGTAAAAGGCCCTGTGCCTCGGCGGCGGCGATCATACCGAAGGCGATACGGTCCTTTACGCTCCCCCCAGGATTGAAATACTCCAACTTGGCATACACTTCGGCGCCCGTGCGCGTGCTGATCCCACTCAACCTCAGTAGGGGCGTGTTCCCGATAAGATCAGTGATATTTCTTGCCAGTTTTGCCATGTCACAATCTCCCTTGAGAATGTGCATTCATGCTAGCATGAGTTGTCCGGGAGCGCAAGAACGACAGGCAGCAAAACGTCACTACCCCGAAAAATCTCTTGCGCGGTAGAAACCGCCTGGCATATGACACACTCGACAAGCGACTGAACCGTTGCCAAGTGGCCCGAGATCTTCTCCCGCCTACAATCTATACTCGAACCGAGCAGGATAGAGCCAATGGTCCCTATGCCGCTCAAAGAGGCACACGTTGATGTGGTGTCAGTCTTGCGAGAAAGGGCCCACGCCGTACCTGCAGTAGCCGCTTTTTGTGAGGCCATTTTGGGCCCCTTGACTCAAGATTATCTGGGCCCCGTTAGGTTGAGAGGCACCGTTTTCCTCAATGTACGGCGGTCGGATCATCAAGGCCAACGGTTGAAGCAAAAAAAACATTTGACAGATGGCCGGAGCCTGGATATACTCCAGATAATCTGTTTCTCCAAAAAGTGTATACAGGCAAGAGCTCTTATCAAGAGTGGCGGAGGGACTGGCCCGATGAAGCCCGGCAACCGGCAACCTTTTTGGTTGTGTCATGGTGCTAATTCCTGCAGGAACGAGTTCCTGGGAGATGAGAGAGGGTCTGCGCGTAGGTTATCTATATGCCTCTCCCTATCCCGGGAGAGGCATTTTGCGTAGCAGACCAAGGAGGTCAGGACAATGACATCAGCCAACAAGTATCGCTTCGAGACTCTCGCTGTCCACGCCGGCCACAAGTGTGACCCGACTACGGGGTCTTGTGCCGTGCCGATCTATCAGACCGCGGCATACGTCTTTCGCGACGCCGATCATGCGGCCAATCTTTTCTCTCTGACGGAATCGGGCTATATCTACAGTCGACTGTCAAACCCAACGGCGACCGCCTTTGAAACGCGCATGGCTGCCTTGGAAGGGGGGGTGGGAGCCCTGGCCGTTGGCGCCGGGCAGACGGCTGAGTTGTTTGCCGTTTGCAATATCGCCGGTGCCGGTGACGAGGTTGTCTCTTCCACCAGTCTGTACGGCGGCACGTATACGCTTTTTGCCAACACCTTGCGCAAATTCGGTATCACCTTCAAGTTCGTCGATTCTGAGGACCCGGAGAACTTCCGCAAAGCCATCGGTCCCCGTACCCGCGCTTTGTATGCCGAGACCATAGGCAATCCGAAACTGGACGTCCTGGACATCGAGGCCGTCGCCGATATAGCCCATGAGCATGGCATTCCCCTCATCGTGGACAACACGTTTGCCACGCCTTATCTGTGTCGTCCGATCGAGTGGGGAGCTGACATCGTCATTCACTCCGCCACCAAGTGGATCGGGGGGCACGGAACCTCCATCGGCGGGGTGATCGTCGACAGCGGTCGGTTTGACTGGAACAACGGGAAGTTTCCGGAGCTGACTCAACCAGACAGCAGTTATCATGGCTTGGTGTACACGGAGCATTTCGGTTCCGCGGCCTATATTGCCAAGTGTCGTCTGCAACTCATGCGCGACATGGGAGGCCCGCTTGCTCCGTTGAACAGCTTTCTCCTGCTCCAAGGTTTGGAGACTCTGTCTCTACGCATGGAACGACACACGCAAAACGCGCTGGCCGTGGCCCGCTTCCTTGCTCAGCATCCTGCGGTGAGCTGGGTAAGCTATCCCGGATTGGAGGATCATCCTTCGTTCGCTTTGGCCCAAAAATACTTGCCGCGGGGCGCCGGTGCCGTGATCACCTTCGGTATTCACGGCGGACGGGAGGCAGGGCGGCGCTTTATCGGGGCTCTCGAGCTCTTCTCCCTGGTGGCCAACGTAGGTGATACCCGCTCACTTGTCATCCACCCGGCGTCAACGACTCATAACCAGCTGACCCCGGAAGAGCAAAAAGCCAGCGGGGTCAGCGAGGACCTGATTCGCCTGTCAGTCGGCATTGAACACGAAGAAGACCTCATTGCCGACCTTGACCAGGCTTTGAAGCGAGTCGTCTCTTAAGGCGAATGCGTGGCGACAGTATAGGGAAAGGAGCATCAAGTCTGATGGCCTATGTGACGCAAACCGCCCCCAAAAGTGCCTTTCCGAAACTGAAGCGTCGTCCGTTCGTGCGCTATTTCACGCTGGATCCGGAGGTTCCGTTTGTCTTGGATTCGGGACGCAAGTTCGGACCGGTGACTCTGGCCTACGAGACCTATGGCAAGTTGAACGCGGCGCGCGACAACGCTATTCTCATAACGCACGCACTGACCGGTGACTCACATTGCGCCAGCCACGGCAGTCATGATCCGGAACCCGGTTGGTGGGAGTCGCTGGTCGGACTGGGGCGCGTCTTTGACACCCGTCGCTATTTCATCATTTGCAGCAATGTGCTCGGCGGGTGCCAAGGCTCAACCGGACCGGCCTGTTATGATCCTGCCACGGGAAGACCCTATGGCATGCGTTTTCCGGTGATCACCATCCGGGATATGGTTCGTGCACAGAAGGCACTTATAGATCACTTAGGTATCAGACGTTTGGCTAATGTCGTGGGAGGCTCGATGGGAGGCATGCAAGCTCTCACTTGGGCCGTGGAGTATCCGGAGGCGGTCGGCTCTTTGATCGTGATTGCAGCCCCGGGACGAGCCTTCTCACAGTCCATCGCCTATAACGAGGTCATGCGCCGGGCGATCATGACCGATCCGCAGTGGAACTCGGGTGATTACTACGGCACGCCGGGGCCCGTCAACGGACTGGCCACGGCGCGCATGCTGGGGATGATCACCTACCAAAGCGATGAGTCCATGATGCTCAAGTTCGGGCGCGAGTTCGTCAGCAACGGACACCATGATCCGTTCGACATGAGGACTCAGTTCCAGGTGGAAAGCTACCTACACTACCAGGGGGCCAAGCTAGTTGAAAGATTCGACGCCAACACCTACTTGTACCTGATCCGGGCCATCGACCTTTTCGATCTCAGTTGGGGGCATCCCAGCTATGAAGCGGCGTTAGGTCGGATCTCCTGCCCGGTTCTTATCGTGGGAGTCTCCTCCGACATTTTATATCCCACCTGGCAGCAAGAGGAGATCGTCACCATTCTCAGAAGTCAAGGTAAGGAAGTCGAATACGAGGTGATCGAAACGCCGTTTGGACATGATGGGTTCTTGATCGAGTTCGAGAAGATGGAACCGATGCTCAGGCGTTTTCTGTCTCGTTGTTGCAACCAAGCCGGACATCTGAGAAGGAGCGATTCTGCTTGTCTAGTGGATGCCTGATTTTCATCATGGGTCGCCAACGCGCGGGTAAAGATACCGCCGCGGATTACTTGGTCAATTACTACGGATTTCGCAAGCTACCTTTAGCCAAACCGGTCTATGAGATCGCCTGCCGGCTGTTCGGTATGGTCGGAAAAGAGCGCGGGCTTCTCATCGACATCGGAACGAAGATGCGGGAGATAGACATCGATGTCTTTCCGAAAGCGGTATGGCGCGAGGCGATTGGCAGTGTACAAGACGCAGACCGAACATTGACCCTGCCACCGCAGACGCGGATCGTCGTGCCCGACACCCGCTTCCCCAATGAGTGGGAGTTTTTCAAACAACGCGGCGGTTTGGGGATTCGGGTGGTCGCCTCACAGAGAATAAGGGCGACTCGCCCGGGTTATGATGCGGAGTTTGAGTCGGATCCCACGGAAACCAGTCTTGATGACGCGCCGGCCGATGTCGTGATCACAAACGAGGGCACCTACGGCACCTTCTATGATGCCCTCGATCGCTTTATGACGCAGCAAGTGGGTCTCAAAAGGGCAAGGTGAAACGGAGGTGAGCTTCATGGCAGAGGCTGAAGTGGTGAGACTTGGGTTCATAGGCTGCGGCTCTCATGCCCGTCTGGCTTTATATCCCCAGATTCATCGCATCCCTGAGCTCGATTTGGTGGCCGTGTGCGATCTCAATGAGAGCCGGAGAACCAAAGCCAAGCGCGATTTCGGTGCCCGGCATGACTATGCCGACTTTCGCGCTATGTGTGACGAGCAGGATCTCGATGCGGTCTGTATCGTCGGGCCTCCCACAATGCAATATGAGATCGGGATGGAGATCCTCAAAAGCTATCGCCTGCCCATATTTGTCGAAAAGCCTCCGACACTCACCTATGCGCAAGCTCTGGAGCTGGCCCAGGCGACGGAAGAGGCCGGGGTATGGGGTATGACGGGCTTTATGAAACGTTTTGCGCCGGCCTACGTCGCCGCCGAACGGATCTGCCGCAGTGAGGAGTTCGGACGGGTAACCATGGTTGATCTGCGCTACACACATGGCCCTTATCCGCTTATATGGGGATTGTCTCCCGAACCGTATTGCTGTCTGGTAGGAAACAGCTGCCATATCTTCGATTTGGCCAGGTTCTTCGGTGGCGATGTGGCGGAGGTGTACGCTCGTCTTTGGTATCCGGGATCGGGCGGCAGTTTTGCCTTTGCCATAACGCTGGCTTTTGTCAACGGAGCGGTCGGAGTGATCAATTGCAACGGCACTGATGACACGGGATGGATCATGCGGGAGTACTGTGCAGTTAGCGGTCTGTGCTCAAGCGTTGAGGTCGAGGACATGATTCACCTGCGCTATCGCCGGGGTGAACGCTGGGAACCGGGCGAAGAAGTGCGTTCGTGGGTACAAGCGCAGACCATGCATCCGCATGCGGTTGCCGGAAGCACCGGCGCCGACAATTACGGTTATTACGGGGAGCTCAGGCATTTTGCTCGGTGTGTACTGGGTAAGGAGTCTCCGCGTTCGACCTTGCTGGACGGAGCGAAAAGCCTCCAGATGGCGGAAGCCATTTGGCAAAGCTCGCAATCACAAAAGCCGGTGTCACTGATCTAGACGTTAGGAGGCGTTCTTTGTGGTTCGCTTGGGCATTGTCGATTTTGATTCATCACATGCGGTGGCTTTTACCCGGATTTTGAACCAAGTTCATCCTTCTAAGGAGCAGTGGGTGGTAGGTGCCAGAATCGTTGCCGGTTGTCCATTGCCTTCGGCAGTTCAAAGCGAAGAGAAGGTCAAAGAGTATGCCCAACAGTGCGCGGCAGCCGGGGTGGAGATGGTAGACTCTCCGGAGGAGCTGCTCGGAAGAGTGGACGGAGTGATGATTGAATCGGACGACGGACGGACTCATCTTGAGCGAGCCCGCCCCTTTTTGGAGGCCGGATTGCCCGTCTGGATTGACAAACCGCTCGCTTTTTCTTTGGCGGAGGCCCGAGAGATTCTGGATTTGGCCGCCTCGCATAAGGCTCCGGTCTTTTCGGCCTCTTCCTTGCGGTATGCCGCGGAAGTGGTCGACGTCAAACAGCAGAGCCAGACCTACGGTGAGGTTTTGGGTGCCATGACATTCAGTCCGAGCAAAGACCAAGGTTCCAACCCGGGGCTGATCTACTACGGAATACATGCCATTGAGATGCTTTATGCACTGATGGGACCGGGATGTCGCTGGGTAAGCGGCGCCGAGAGTCCGGAGGGCATAGTGGTTACCGCCCAGTGGGATGACGGACGGATCTGCTCCTTGCGAGGAACACGCGCCGGTTCACACGCTTTTGGCTTCACCGCCTGGTGTGAGAAAACGGTTGTGCAAAGGGTGGTCAACACTGGCTTTATCTATCGCGAACTGATGAAACAGGTCGTGGTATTCTTTCAAACAGGGATCTCGCCGGTGCCGCTCGAAGAAACCTTTGAGACTATCGCCTTCGGTCAGGCCGCGCTTACGTCCTTGAAAAGACAAGGAGAAAGAGTTCCTGTCGAACGATATTGAGTTTTGACCGGCCTTCTCGGCCAAACGAAGACATCGCCGCCGACGGTCAGGCGCGCCAGTGCCATGATTATCGCTATGGCGATTCGGCCGGGTCGAAATATCCATGGCACCTCCCGCCAAGCGTATGGTCAGCAAGCAGATCGCCTAACGAAATCGAGACGGATTGCGCGGGTGGAGCTGTCGGTTGCGGCGGCCTGCGGCGCACGAATTCGGGCTCTGCAACGGTGCCTCGTCAACCGGGGCGGTGACGCCTCAGAAGAAAAAAGGCAACGTAGACAGGCGCAGGCGTGAAGCTCGTACGCATCGTACGTCTGTCGAGGATAAAGCCGCCGGTGATGTGCCGCGGCCAGTGTAGCGATGATCGAGAGAGGCTTGACCATTGTCGGCGGGTTCATGGTATTGGCTTCCGTCATGGCGAGGGAAGTCGCGGTCTTCCATAGGGGCAGATACTCGCCACATTGACACTGTGTGCCCCGCCCTTGTTTTGCGGCCCGGGCTTTGGGCCGCGGCGCGAACAGCTACACGCAAGACTGGCGGATTCCGCCGAACGGTGATCCCGCGGAAAGCCGCGGTTGAGATGGACTGTGTCTGAGCAAGTTTTGTTTGGGCGGACAGTCAAAACAGGGATAGGAGTATGAAGAATCGTGACCGGTGCTGCAAACGCGGAGAAGATAACACGGGAGAAGGCATGGGAGTTTCTCACAAAACATGTCACGAATGAAAACCTGTTAAAGCACGCCCTGGCAGTGGAGGCTTGCATGCGCGCTTATGCCCGAAAATACGGGGAAGACGAAGAGCGCTGGGCCATAGCCGGGCTGCTTCATGATGTCGACTTCGAAAAGCATCCCTCTTTGGATGAGCATCCCGCCGTAGGAGTCTCTTGGTTACGCGAGGCGGGCTATCCCGAGGATATTGTCGAGGCCGTTGCCGGACATGGCGATCACATGCAAGTCCCGCGCACGACACAGATGGCCAAAGCTCTTTATGCCGTCGACGAGATATCGGGATTTGTCATCGCAGTGGCTCTGGTACGGCCATCCAAAAAGGTTGCCGAGGTCAAAGTCAGCTCCGTAAAGAAGAAGATGAAAGACAAGGCATTCGCCCGCTCGTGCGATCGCGAACAGATGCGAAGATCCGCAGAAGAGCTCGGAGTACCTTTTGACGAGCATGTGGAGCTGGTCATCCAGGCTCTCTCCGGCGTGGCGGATATCTTGGGTGTATAGGTTTAGCCCAGGGCTTTGATCGAGCGTCTAAGGAGCTCGTTGACCCGCAATGGCCGCTCTCTTGGGGCGACACCCGCCAAATCAACCGCCCTCAGCGCTTCCAACAGGCATCCTGAGTCGCTTCTTTGGCTCCGGGCACCTGCGGCAGGTGGTTAAGCGCCAAGGTCTGAGATAACGGGCAGTGTCACCTGCAAAAGCGCTCGATATCATCGGCGGGAAGACCATGAACACCGTGAGGCGTTTGGCGACCTAAACAGACATGTGGGCAGGGGTGTGCCAAAACACCCCTGTACCACNNACCGCTACCACCGCACGTCGTCAAGTGCTTAAACAGCCATGTGGCTGGCGACCATCCCTGACGCTTTACGGATTGCCCATCACGAACGCGACATGATGAGGTTAAACACCTCTTGTCGCGTCTTTTCGTCTTTGCGGAAGATGCCCCGCAAAGCAGACGTTACGGTCAGACTGCCCGGCTTTTTTATCCCGCGCATGCTCATGCACATGTGTTCCGCTTCGATTACCACGCAGGCTCCCCGAGGTTGTAGGCGCTCAACCATCATATCGGCAATCTGGGAAGTAAGCCGCTCTTGCATCTGGGGTCTGCGGGCCATGCCTTCAACAACCCGGGCCAGCTTACTCAAACCGGTGACCCGTCCTTGTGTCGGTATGTAGGCGACATGAGCCTTGCCGATAAAGGGCAAGAAGTGATGCTCACACATCGAGTAAAAGGGGATGTTTTTGACTAAAATCAACTCTTCATGCCCTTCTTCAAACACAACTTCCAGATGCTGTCCTACATCCTCATACAAGCCACTGAAGATCTCTTCATACATCTCCGCCACTCTGCGCGGGGTATCCCGAAGCCCTTCGCGATTCGGATCTTCACCTATGGCCTCAATGATCATCTGCATTGCGATACGGATTTTGTCTTTATCAACCACCTGAATCTCCCCCAATCAATGGTCGGTCATTCTGCTCAGACTTCGCTTCTTCCTGCGTGGCCCGTTCAGGAGCTTATTGCAGTCTCAATTCGAAGATAGGCCGAATCTGTCGACAGACAACCTTGCTCATTCGACACGTCTGTTTTGTCTGATCTGATAACATAAGCTGCACCATGAACTAGGTGGTGCTTTTTAAATGTCAAGGCGTACCGCTTCCGCGTTTTCCGTCCGACAGCCCTTGAAGGAGACAAGCATCCCCAGACGCCTGCTCTCATTGTTTTATAGCCTATTTGCTGCCCCTGATGCGTGGGCGGTCAATACTCTGAGTTTTTTGGCGGGCCGAGCCAGCCTGATGGGCGAGATCCACCCGTTTGGAGTGGCGTTGGTCTTTATCATATTGCGCACCGGGCACAGATTGCGAGCCTTGTCTGCGACTGTGGGCGTTCTTGTCGGTATGGCTACCGTAGCGGGGACGGGCCCTCTCTTCAGCGTTGCCGCAGCTCTTTTGGCGGCCTTCATCTTTCACAAAGCACACAAAAAGACTTATGATATTAGTGGCTGGCCGGGAGCGATTGATCTGGTCGGGCTGTTGATGATCACGCGGCTGGCCGAAGGCTATCTGATCGGCATCACGACACGCACCGTGGCCGTGATCCTTTTGGAAGCCATGATGGTTTTGTTGGCTACGATGCTTTTTGCTCCTTTGGCCCGCTTGGTGCGGGAAGAGTGGCCCTATCGGCTGCATACGGAACAACTGGTCTCGGTTGGATTGGCCGCGGTAGTGGTGGGCATGGGTTTGGCGGGACTCAGCGTCGGTCCGATTCAGTTGTGCGAGGTGTGGAATCGCTGGGTTACTCTGGTCGCCGCCCTCTTAGGACGCGGAGCGATCGGAGCCGCACAGGGTGTGGCTCTGGGGATCATGGCCGAGTTGTCGTCCGTGCGGTTGCTTGGAGGCGGCGTTGGGGTATACGGTATTTCAGGGCTGTTAGGCGGTTTGTTCAGCCGCGGCGGCAAGGCAGGGGTGGTGGCCGGTTTCTTTGTCGGCAACTTGATCGCTTCCGTACAGGCAGCCACGGGCGAAAGCATCGTTATCGGTTTTGTTCATTCATTGGTGGCCATGGTCTTTTTCGGACTGACTCCCGAGCGATTCATCTGGCGTTTAGCCAGAGCCATTCCGGGCACTGAGGCAGAACTTGCGGTAGCCGCGGCCCGTGAGACACACCTAAAAGAGACGGTGACCGAAAGACTTGAGCAGCTCTCCGGCATATTCGGGGAATTAGCACAGGTCTTTGCCGAAGTCTCGCAGGATCCCGTTCGAGGAGGAAAACACTCGGAGGAGCTCTCGGTCCGACTCGAACAGGCCCGCCGGATTGTCCCACACCAACTGCGCGGTTTGGAACGGATTACCGCTCACCTTGCCGAACAAGTTCGGATTGATGATGGACGATCGGAGGAATTGGAAGCGCGGATTGCTGAGGAACTGACACGGCAAGACATCCCTTATCGAAACTTGCGGGTGCTTCATGCCGCCGGAGAACATCCGGAGGTCAGTCTGGTCTACGAAGGCGTCTGCAACGGTGAGGGCTCGTGTTGTCGACGGGTGGCCCAAGCTGTTACCTCGGCTTTGATCGAGACTTACACCCCGTGGCAAGTTGACTGTCAGGGTCGCAAGGGAAGTTGCCGAATTCGGCTGCTTCCCGAGCGACCCTTTGAACTGATCGTCCGAGGGGCCACCGTTCCGAGAGAGCCGGGAGCGGTGTCAGGAGACACGTACGCCAAAGCGGAACTGGCAGACGGAAAGGTGGCTCTGTTGCTCAGCGACGGTATGGGGGTGGGGCCCCGAGCCGCACTGGAGAGCAAAGCTACGGTGACCATGCTGCAAAGATTGATCAGCGTCGGCTTCGACCGTGAGTTTGCCGTGCAAACCGTGAATTCCGTGATGTTACTGCGTTCCATGGAAGAAACCTACGCTACACTCGATTTGGCCGTGATCGATCTGTTCACCGGTGAACTGGAGTTTCTCAAAATTGCCTCGGCGCCCAGTTTTCTCCGACGAGAGAATAGGGTGGACATCATCCTTTCCGACTCACTGCCAGTGGGGATTATCAGTGACATAAAGGTACCTACACAGAGGTATGTGCTGCGGGCAGGTGACATCCTCGTCATGGTCACGGACGGTGTTTTGGATGCATTGCCGCGAGGAATCAATCCTGAAGAGTGGTTAGCGCGCTACATACGACGGGATGACGGAGCCGATCCCATGGGATTGGCCGAGAGTCTTTTGACCCTCAGCGGAGAGAAGGCCGGCGAATTGCGTGACGACATGACCGTAGTGGTAGCCAAGCTGTTGCGGCGTACGACGGATCTTGATACGCTCCTGCGCGGCGATCTGCCCGTCTTTCATCGCTATAGATAGTATCTGTGCATGTCTAATATGTATAATAGAAGCGACGTCACCTACTGTTGGAGAGGCTTAATGTCGCACATGCTTCGAATGAAGGTCGAAACCCTGATACGCCGCCACCGGATGTTGGTGCCCGGTGACGGTGTCGTTGTCGCGTGTTCCGGAGGAGCGGACTCTCTCACGCTTCTAGGAATGCTCGTGGCTTTGCGGGCCGATTACAACCTTCGACTGACAGCAGTCTATATCGATCACGGCTTGCGACCGGAGGCGGGCGAAGAGGGTGAGTATGTGAAACATATAGCCGCCCGTTGGGGAGTGCCGGCACTGGTACGCCGCGTGGAGAAGGATCTCCACGTGCCCGGCCAATCGGTCCAAGAACTGGCGCGTCTGGAACGCTATCGTCTTCTCGATGAGGTGGCTCATCAGCTAGGTGCGGCGCGCATCGCCACGGGGCATACCGCCGATGATCAGGCAGAGACCTTGGTTATGCGCTTTGTGCGCGGCACCGGATCTCACGGTCTGGCGGGTATTTTGCCCGTAGTCGGCAGAGTGATTCGACCGCTGCTGCTTGTTCGCCGCGATGAAACTGAAGCGTATTGTGCCCGACAAAAGATAGTACCCGTTCACGACCCGAGTAATGACGAAGATGTGTATCTGCGCAACCGGATACGCCATCACCTCATTCCGGAATTGCTGGCTCTCAACCCACAATTCGTCGAGGCCATGCTCAATCTGGCGGAAACGGCTCGCGGGGAGAACGAATGGATAGAACTCGAAGTCAGTGAACTGCTCAACAAGGCAATCCCAACAGATGGCGGCTGGTGGATGTCAATGGACGTATTCCATGATCAGCCGTTGGGATTGCAGCGTCGCGCCCTGCGCGCTCTTTTGCGGCGTTTCGATCTGGGAAGTGAACCGGATTTTGATCATATAGAGAGCATCAGGGATATGCTGAGGCGAAGCCGAACGGGATCCCGCGTCTGCTTGCCTCACGGTCTTGTAGTTTGGATGGAAAAAGAAGGGTTCTGGGTAGGACCTAAGGCCCCGATCGTCGAATTTGAAGACGTTGTTCCTTTGCCCGGTCGCATCCGGATTCCAAATTCTGATTTGTGTCTGGTTACGAGTATTAGGGCAGGAGGGCTGGACTCGGTGAGCGAAGTGAAACACTGGCAAACCGATAGTCAACGGCCTTGGGACCCTGAGGGTAGGAGTGTTGTCTTGGACAGAGAACGGATTATTGGGTGCCTGCGAGTCCGCAATTGGCATCCGGGCGACCGTTACTGCCCTCTGGGTATGTACGGAGAGAAAAAACTACAAGATATGTTCGTAGATGAGGGGGTTCCTCAACGCTGGCGCCGCCGGCTGCCTGTCGTGGTTGATGATCAGGGGATCCTTTGGGTTCCGGGAGCCAGGCCGGCTGACAGGGCGAAGGTCACTTCTGCGACCAGAATGCTTGTTGCGTTGAGCGTATGTAAGAGCGATGCATAGCCACAAAGAGGTAAGACTATGCTCACTTGATCACCTGTGTTATAATGAAGCTCATGGGCTTGCCGGATCACACGTTCTTCTTGTACTGTCGACGCCTGTCAGGGTGGGTCATCCGCCCTTTTTGTGTGCTACTCGAGGGGAGGGCGCGTTTTGAACAAGTTTCTCAGGGGCATCAGTCTCTACTTGCTGATTGCCGTTTTAGCAGTCTCCATAGTGAGTAGCCTGTATTCGCCGCAGGAGCCAACAACATCCATCAGCTACAGTGATTTTATACGTCTGCTTGATCAGGGGCAAGTCGCCAAAGTGCGTCTCATAGGCGAACAGGCTATGGAGGGTGTGCTCAAAGACGGTAACAGATTCTCTACGTATGTACCGGCAGGTACGATAAACCTGGGGGATAGGCTTACCG
>LFTP01000116.1:0-14625 GCA_001513395.1 Clostridia bacterium DTU080 | reverse complement strand
CAACCGCCCCCGCCTACGCCGTGGTGGGTGGCCTTGTTGCCGAACCTGATAACCCTGGTCATCTTCGTCGCCATATGGCTTTTTATTCTCAACCAGATGCAAGGCAGCAACAACAGAGCGATGTCTTTTGGCAAGAGCCGGGCGAAGCTGCACACTGAGGACAAACCCAAAGTGCGTTTCGATGATGTAGCCGGGGTAGACGAAGCCAAGCAAGAGCTGGCTGAGGTAGTTGAGTTTTTGAAGCACCCCAAGAAATTTGTGGAATTGGGAGCGAAAATCCCGAAGGGTGTTTTGCTCATGGGACCTCCGGGCACCGGTAAGACCTTGCTCGGCAGAGCTGTGGCCGGCGAGGCGGGGGTTCCCTTCTTTTCTATATCCGGTTCGGACTTCGTGGAGATGTTCGTTGGGGTCGGAGCCTCGCGCGTTCGCGATCTGTTTGAGACCGCCAAAAAGAACAGCCCTTGTATTATCTTCATCGATGAATTGGATGCCGTAGGCCGACAGCGAGGTGCCGGTTTGGGCGGCGGCCATGATGAGCGTGAGCAGACTCTCAATCAGCTCCTGGTTGAGTTGGACGGTTTTGAATCAAGCAGCGGGATCATCGTTATGGCAGCCACTAACAGGCCTGATGTCCTTGATCCGGCTCTGTTGCGTCCCGGACGTTTCGATCGCAAGATCGTCGTGGACCGTCCTGACGTGGCTGGTCGGGAGGCCATCCTTAAGATCCACGCTCGCAACAAACCCTTGGCCGATGATGTGGACTTAGAGGTGGTGGCCAAGAGCACTCCGGGCTTCTCAGGAGCCGATCTGGAGAACGTGCTGAACGAAGCGGCTATACTGGCCGCCCGGCGAAACAAGAGAGTCATCAGCATGGAAGAAGTGGAGGAGGCCATCGATCGGGTCATCATGGGTCCTCAGCGCAAGAACCGCCGGGTGACCGACAAGGATAAGGAAGTCTTCGCCTACCATGAGGCCGGGCATGCCGTCGTCGCCTATCTTCTTCCCAACGCCGATCCGGTGCATAAAGTGACCATCGTCGGTCGCGGCTTTGCCGGCGGGTATACCATGACCTTACCCGAGGAAGAGAGAGTCGTACACACTCGAGCTGAGATGCTCGACGTCTTGACCGATATGCTCGGTGGTCGGGCTGCCGAAGAGATCGCTTTTGACAAGGATGAGATCACGACCGGAGCGCAAAACGATCTGGAGCGCGTCACCAAGTTGGCTCGTCGGATGGTTACCGAATGGGGTATGAGTGATCGCCTCGGGCCGATTACGTATGGTCACCCGAACGAGGAACAGATCTTCCTCGGGCGTGACATCTCCCGGCAGCGCAATTACAGCGAAGAGGTTGCGGCGGCGATAGACAGGGAAGTTCGCAAACTGGTCGATGAAGCCTATGACCGAGCTCTGAGTCTCCTGCGCGCCAACTGGGACAGAGTTCTCGCCGTGGTGGAGGTGCTGAAAGAGAAAGAGACGGTCAACCGTCAGGAGTTTGAGCAGATCATGGAGTCTACTCCGGCAACGTCAGCCGGTGCCGTTGAAGTATCCGACGGCGATGAAGTCGCTTCTCAGGAGCTTTTGCAACCGGAACCTGCCCGAGCTGCGGTAGAGGTCAATAAAGAAACCAAATCCGATAAGCAACCGTCAAAGACCGCGAAACCGGCCGTCGGTTTGGAGTAAAGCGCCATGGGGTTGGAATCGTCCGATCGAATTAGTCTACAGGGAATGGTCTTCTTCGGCACTCACGGTGTCTATGAGGAAGAGGCGCGTTTGGGCCAGCGATTTGAGGTCGACGTAGACCTGTACGTCGACACCGATCGTGCCGGCCGGAGTGATCAGCTGGAAGACGCCATCAACTACGGCGACGTGTACCACCATGTTCGCAGCGTTGTACAAGGGCAGCGCTTTCAGCTGATCGAAGCTTTGGCCGCAGCGGTCGCTCGGACCTTGCTGACAGAGTATCCGGCTCTGGAGGCGGTCACCGTACGGGTGCGCAAACCCCACGCTCCGATCGACGGCGTGCTTGACACCGTGGAGATTGAGATTCATCGCCGGCGGGCTTGGCTCGCCGCCACAGAGTAGGGGAAGTGTTTATGCAGCCCTGGGAGACAACTGCTACGGAAAAGGCGCGAGCCGAGATTCTTGGCGCCTTGCGCAACTCTGAAGAGGCTGTTTCGGGACAAGCTCTCAGCCAACAGTTGGGGATCGGGCGCAACTCAGTCTGGAAGCACGTCCAGGCGTTGCGCCAGATGGGCTACGAGATAGTAGGCCGAACGCGTCAGGGATACCGTCTGCTGTCGGTTCCTGATACGCCGTATCCGTATGAAATCGCTCATGAACTCCGGACTCACACACTTGGTCGTTACGCGATCTATCTTCCGGTGACTGGATCTACGAATGATGTTCTTCGCGATCTGGCCAAACAAGGAGCGCCGGAGGGACTTGTGGTCGTGGCTGATGCGCAGGTTTCCGGCAGGGGCCGTCGCGGGCGTGTCTGGGAATCGCCCGTCGGAGGCGGACTGTGGGTATCCGTACTGCTGCGGCCGTCTCTCATGACTGCCCAGGCACCGCTTTTGGCCCTTTTGGGAGCGGTCGCCGTGGCAGTGGCAGTTCGAAAAGAAACCGGATTGGATGCGCTGGTCAAATGGCCCAACGATGTAACGATCGGCGGGCGCAAAGTCTGCGGTATTCTGGTCGAGATGTCCGCCGAAGCGGAAGTGATTCATCATCTGATCATCGGCATCGGCTTGAACGTCAACCTGAGAAGAGACCAGCTACCGGAGGAGGTTCGTGCCCCAGCGACCTCCGTTTTGGAGGAGTACGGTGCTCGCGTCTCGCGCGTCGGGCTTTTGCGTTCGATCCTACTTGAGATGGAATCTCGCTATGATGTCTTATCGAGAGAAGGACCGCAGACGTTGCTCGAAGAAAAAAGGACGTTGTCCGCGGTTTTAGGCAAAGAGATAGACGTGATCACGGACTCCCGACGTCTGCGCGGTTTGGCCGTGAGCGTCGAAGACGACGGCGCCTTGCGAGTGCGCCTGTCAGACGGACAAGAACAGCTGTTTTATGCCGGCGAGGTGTCAGTGCGCGGTTGAAGGCGATGATGGACAATCAGCCTCGTGATTTTTAGTCCAATTGTCACCCTGCTATCAACAAACAAGAGACATTTCGGAGGGATGAGTGTGGCACAGGCCCCGTTTGAGAGACTTCAGGAAACGCGGGAGTTGACGCGTACCGCGCTGATGGCCTCTTTGACTGCTGTCGGAGCTTGGCTGGCTTTTCCGCTTCCTTTGAGTCCGGTGCCTTTGACCCTGCAGGTGGTTTTCATGCTCATGTCGGGAATGCTTCTGGGCGGACGACAAGGCGCCGCCAGTCAGATCCTGTATCTGGCGATGGGGGCTTTAGGCCTTCCGGTCTTCTCTCGCGGGGGAGCGGGTGTCGGTGTGTTACTCGGTCCCACCGGAGGTTATCTTGTGGGTTTTATCCCCGCGGCATGGATCTGCGGGATCGTTGCTCAACGAGTTCGCGCCATCACCGAAGAAGGACACTGGTTGCGCGGGTGCGGATATGCAGTAGCGGGTGTGGTCGGTGTATTCTTTTTGCACGCGGTTGGCGTTGCAAGACTGACTTCTGTGTTACATATAAGATGGGATCAAGCCTTTGTGGTCGGCTCTTTACCGTTTGTCATTCCCGATGCTGTGAAAGCCATCCTGGCCGGATGTCTGGTGGCGGGGCTGGAAAGACGCGGCGTAGGGAGAGTTTAAGAACACAGGGGGAGTAGGACGCATGCTTACTGTGATCGGCGGAGGGTTAGCGGGGTGCGAGGCCGCCTGGCAGGCGGCCAATCTCGGTGTCGATGTGGTCTTGTATGAGATGCGACCCGTGGAGTCAACCCCGGCTCATACGACAGCGGAGTTGGCCGAGTTGGTTTGCAGCAATTCTCTCGGGGGCAACCACTTGACCAGCGCCTCCGGTTTGTTAAAGGAGGAAATGCGGCGTCTGGGATCACTGCTCATTGCGGTAGCCGATGAGACTGCAGTGCCTGCGGGCAGCGCACTGGCCGTCGACAGACACGCCTTTTCCAGACTGGTCAGTGAGCGGATTGCCGCGCACCCGCGCATTACCGTCATCCGCGAGCCCGTAGACAGTATTCCTGAGGGCCTTTGCATCATAGCCACCGGGCCTTTGACGTCTCCGCAGCTCGCGGAAGAGATTCAACGACTCACGGGTGCTCACGATCTGTACTTCTACGATGCCGCGGCGCCGATCATTGCCGCTGAAAGCTTGGATACCGATAAGGGTTTTTGGGCTGGCCGCTACGGCAGGGGCGGTGATGACTATTTCAACTGCCCGATGAACAAGGAAGAGTATCTGAGTTTCAGGGAAGCCCTGGTCCACGCTGAACGGCATGAGGGACACATAGACGAGCCTCTGCGCTTCTTTGAAGGGTGCGTGCCGATTGAAGAGCTGGCCAGTCGCGGGGTGGACACCCTTCGCTTTGGTCCGTTGCGTCCGGTCGGTTTGGTTGATCCGGCTACCGGTCATCGGCCCTACGCTGTCGTCCAGCTGAGAAAAGAGAACAAAGAAGGGAGCCTGCTCAATCTGGTCGGTTTTCAGACTCGTCTCAAATGGGGCGAACAGCGACGGGTGTTTCGTATGATACCCGCTTTGGCTGAGGCCGAGTTCGTCCGCTACGGCGTGATGCATCGGAACACGTTTCTCAACGCCCCTCGGGTTTTGCGACCGACGTATCAGTGGCGTCAGCGTGACACTCTGTTTTTTGCCGGGCAGATCACAGGGGTGGAAGGCTATGTGGAGTCAGCTGGGTCCGGATTGATCGCCGGCCTCAATGCGGCACTGTTGGCCAAAGGCCAAAAACCCAAAACGCTTCCGCCCGAGACCATGCTGGGTGCATTGGCGGAGTATATCACCACTGCCGATCCCAGGCATTTCCAACCGATGAACGCCAATTTCGGTCTGTTGCCCTCGGGCATACGGGTGAAAAATCGCGCCCTGCGTAAACAGGTCCTGGCGGAAAGAGCCTTGAATGCCCTCGATGCATGGCTGAAGCAGGAGTGAATGCTACCACACCGTAGCTCCGCCTTCGACGGGTAGAATAACGCCAGTGATAAACGAAGCTTCCTGCGAGGCCAAAAACACGGCGGCCGCCGCAATATCCTCCGGCGTGGCCACTCTTCCCAGAGGATGCCTGGCGATGATGTCCTCCCATACCGGTGAGCTTTTCATCAGATCGGCGGTCATGGGAGTCATCACCCACCCCGGGGCGATAGCATTGACCCGGATTCCTTTTGGAGCGTAACTGACAGCCATGGCGCGGGTGAGAGCGATCACCCCCCCTTTGCTTGCGACGTAGGCGTGTGTGTCGTGGGGGGGACGAGGGCCGATCAGTGCATCATCCGAGGCGATGTGTATGACACTGCCCCGCTGTTCGGTGATGATGGGCAGGAAGTATTTGCAGGTGAGAAAGACGGCAGTCAAATTGGCGGCCAAGACTCGATGCCAGGTATCCACGGGACAGACGTCGACAGGACCGTCTCCCAGTGGTCTGCCGCTGATTCCGGCACTGTTGACAAGGACATCAAGCGTGTCCCACTTCTGAGTGATGTCTCGAAAGACGTCTTCGACTTGCTGCGGTTGTGTCAAGTCAGCCCGCAGACAGAGCACGGGGCTGAGCTCCGCCTGGAGTCTATCCAGGCCTTCTTGATCAATATCGACAACCACCACTTCAGCCCCGGCGGCCATGAACTGACGGACAATGGCCGATCCGATGCCTCCGGCTCCGCCTGCCACAAGCGCCCTCAGTCCGGCCAAGCGATCTTCAGAAACCGATGGTCTCATATTTTCTTCCGTTCCCCTTTCTTGGTTTCGAAATCCAATATACCAGAATGCACACTGTGCGAACCACAATTTGATGCCGAGCAAGAACGGCGAGCATAAAGGATGGAGAAGCCAGCCAAGGTGATGGTACAATGTAGACAAATATTCTCAGCGTTGAGAGGCGAAGCGATGAACCTGAACATGGAAAGACTGCCGTTTCAAAACGGGGAGCGTATTCTTTTTCAGGGTGACAGCATTACCGATGTAGGTCGTCGACGCAACGTCATGTATGATCTGGGAAATGGCTACGTGAGTATGATTCGCGGCCTGATCTCAGCGCTGCGTCCGGATTTGAGCGTAGAGATTCTCAACAGAGGCAACTCAGGAGATCGCACGACAGAGCTCTTGCAGCGCTGGCAACAAGACTGTCTCGATCTTCATCCCGACTGGCTTTCGATATACATAGGCGTCAATGACGTGTGGCGCAAACGGACCGAAAGGCAGGGAGGACAAAGGCACGTGCCCTTACCGGAGTACGTGACCAACTATCGCCGATTGCTAGATCAAGCTCGGGACGCCGGTATCCGAAATCTGGTGCTTGTCTCACCGACCTTCATTGACAAGTATCTGAACAGCGATCTCAATCAACTGATCGCCGAGTACGATCACGCCGTGCAAGGTCTGGCTCAAGAGTACGGAGCTTTATACGTGCCTTTACGGCAACGTCTGCAAGAAGTGTTGCTACGCAATCCTGAGATCGAGTGGCTGGGCGACGGATGTCATCCTACGCCAGCCGGACATGCCTTCATTGCTGCCACTTGGTTGGAGACGGTAATCAAGGGAAGACAGTAGCAGAGCGCTCATCCACGGTGTGTCACGACATAGCGAGACCCTGCAGCTGGACACACTGTGGATGAGGTGATATGAGTTGCTGCGACGTGCGTTTGGAGTCGCACTGTTGACCCTGATTCTCGTGCTGTGTTGTCTGTCGGGAGCTAACCCAAGAGCGCGGGCCACCCTCTATTGGGGGAGCAGAGGCTCGGATGTGAGAACGTTGCAGTGGCGGCTCTCCCAATGNNAACTCCCAATGGGGGTACTACCGGGGTGCAGTGGACGGCATCTTTGGTGCTGAAACGGCTGCCGCGGTGCGTGAGTTCCAGCGTAAGAACGGGCTCCCCGTGGACGGTTTGGTCGGCCCGGCTACCTGGGCGGCTCTCGGTCTGGGAAGCGGCACCGCATCTGCCCCGTCGTCCGACAGTGTCTCCTACGGGGCATCGGAGCAGACACTGCTGGCGCGCGTGGTGGCCGCCGAGGCCCGCAATGAGCCCTATGAGGGGCAAGTAGCGGTGGCGGCTGTCATACTGAACAGGGTGGCGGATCCGCGCTTTCCCAACACCCTCGCCGGGGTGATCTATCAGCCTCATGCTTTTGAATCGGTGACTAACGGGCTGGTGTGGGCCCGTACCCCCACTTCGACGGAGCAGCGAGCCGCGCGTGACGCTTTGATGGGATCCTTCCTATGGAGCTTTGTTCTTCTGGAACCCGGCAAAACCGGTCAGTTCATGGATCTGGACGCGTCCGATCGTGACCAGGATTGGCAACCACGTCTTTGCGCACTAAAACGCAGCCGGCCGCTGACCCGTATCCCAAGAACGGAGAGGATTGGCAGTGCCGGCTAAACTAGATCTGATCGCTATTCGTAGAGACTTGCATCAACATCCTGAGACCGCCTTTAACGAGCATCGGACGGCTCGGGTGATCGCCGATCACCTGCGATCGCTTGGGCTTCAACCGCGATTTGTGGCCACAACCGGAGTGGTGGCGGAGATAGAGGGAGCGGAGTCGGGACCGCTCGTGGCCTTGCGAGCGGACACAGACGCTCTGCCGATACAGGAACAAAGCGGAGTGGGATTCGCCAGCAGATACCCGGGAGTCATGCACGCCTGTGGGCACGACATGCATGTGGCGATTCTTCTCGGCGCGGCCGAGATTCTTTCTCAGAGCCGTCGTGAGTTGCGCGGCCGGGTCAGGTTGATCTTTCAACCGGCCGAAGAGACCACTGAAGGGGCGCGGGCTCTTGTTGAGGCCGGAGTGATTGACGGTGTGGAGGCCATCTTCGGTCTGCACAATCATCCTGGGCTGCCGGCTGGCAAAGTCGCCTTCCGCGAAGGATCCTTAATGGCCGCTTCCGATCGCCTCCGGATCAAGGTCTTGGGTAAAGGTGGGCATGCTGCCCAGCCGCATCTCACTATCGATCCGGTCGTCGCTGCTGCGGGCATTTTGACGGGGATGCAGACTCTTGTGAGCCGTGTTGTGGATCCTCTGGAACCGCTCGTGGTGAGCATCGGTCATCTTACGGCCGGAAGTACCTTCAATGTGATCCCCGATACAGCGTTAATGGAAGGTACTGTCCGTTACTTCAATCCGGAGTTGCGTCGAGTGTTGCCGCGGCAGTTGAAGGGCTTGGTAAGCGGAATCGCCGAAGGGTATCGTTGCAGCGCCGAAGTTGAGTACCAGCATATGGTTCCTCCGGTCCACAACGACACCCGCCTGAATGAATTGGCCCTTGGTTGCGCCATTGATCTATTGGGTGAAGAGAACACACTGCCCGCTGAGCGCTCTTTGGGGGCGGAAGATTTTGCCGTGTACCAAGAGTGTGTACCCGGCTGCTTTTTCTGGCTGGGATCAGGAGGGCCATACGGCTGGCATCATCCCGCATTCACCGTTGATGAGAGCGCAATAGAGGTCGGAGCGCGACTTCTGGCCGCCATGGCCCGGGAAGCCACGAGGATTCTTTAGTTCTGTCTCCCCGTGGGTATACTGTAAAAACCACGAAACCTACGGGGGGATAGTGTGAAGCGCACGTGGATCTGGGTGGCTATCGGAGGGACGTTTGTCGCGCTGATCGCGGTCTTCTTGCTATATCGCGCCAGGCCACCGTCGGAAGAAGTGCAAATACCCAAGCCGTCGCCAGAAGAAGTCGAGCTCCTCAAGATTCGACAGGTGGCCGGCAGCGGTCTGGCCGGTAAACTGGAGCTGAAAAAAGCGGAGACTACTTCTCAGGGTTGGGCAGTGACGCTGGTCGCTGAGGTGAATCACGTTCAACTGGATTCACTGCTTGAGCAAGCAAGCGCCGCTTTTTCAGAGATGAAACGGGCTGAGATACCCGTTGCCATCGTGGAGTTAGAAATGCACACCGATGTGCTCCAAGATCGGTTCGGCAGACGAGTTCCGGAATTGATTTTGAAGATGGCCTTCACCGGAGAAACCCTGGGGAAGGTGGTGTGGGAGCGCTTCGATCCGCGGGATTTCCCCTACGTGGCCGATGAGTACTGGCTACACACAAGATTGCATCCTCAACAAGAGAAGTTGTTTGAGGAGAAGGCCAAGGAAGAAGAGCGCGGCATCACGTCGGATGAATCTGATTCTTGATCCGCCGGCCGTCTTCGACTGGTTCAATGCATTGCGGGTCATCATTGGCGGCGGAGTTGACCCGTGTTGACACCTCATAGCCCTCCAGACCGGGGATCGGCCGAGGAGCGAGCAGACGCTGCAAGTCGTTCGGATCCGACCGACGATGATCAAGCCATTGATCGATTTCATCCTGTGTGTGGAAAACGACCGGCATGCGGTGGTGTATGGATCTTACGACCGCGTTGGCTTCCGTTGTGATGATGGTGAATGTCCGCAACCCCCCCTCCGGTGACAGCCACTCTTCCCACAGACCGGCCATGCCAAAAGGCTGATCGGTGTTCAGCCTGAAGTAAAAGGGGGTTTTTTGACCTTTTGGTCCGTGCCATTCAAAGAATCCGCTGGCGGGAATGACGCAGCGCCGATACCGATACGCCTGACGAAATGCGGGTCTTTGGTCGAGAGTTTCAGCCCGGGCATTGATCATCCGTTGGCCTATGGAGATATCTTTAGCCCAACGAGGTATCAGACCCCAGCGCCACATAGCCGCTTGCCGCCCCAGGGCACCATCGTGATAGATGACGACGCTGTGCTGGGTGGGTGCTATGTTATAGCGGGGGATGAAACCTTCCGGCATGCGCTCCAGAGCAAAGAAACGAGCCAAGATGTGCGCGTTGCTGACCAAAGAGAAACGTCCACACATTTCTTGGTCTGCACCCCTCCCGAACACTCCGCGTACTTACCCACCAAGTCCGGCGTTCATCATGTCTGCATATGCTGAAGGCATTGTGCGCAGACGACGGCACGTCCATACATCGCCCGCAATAAACCTTTGTGCGGTGACCCTGCGGCCTGGATCGAGCCCGAGCGGTGATCGGTAGGCGTCAATACCCGAGCAGCGCTCTTTTTTCTTTGTGGTAGTAAAGGTAGTTCTCAAGCGGAACACCGCAAGGCACGCGATGGTCGATGTGCGGGACAAAGCCGCCTTCTTCCACCACGGGTGCCAGGCGCTTAAGCTCAGCCAGGATGGCCTCGGGACCTTGGTAAAGGATCATCTTGTCGACGCCACCGAGCAAAAGCACGTCCTGTCCGTATCTTTCGCGCAGCAGGACAGGATCGGATCCGGCTCGCACTTCAATCGGAAACATACAATTGTAGCCGGCTTCAAGCCAAATGTCGACTATCTCCATGATATTGCCGTCGCAATCCGTCCAAATAACCTCGACGCCGTGTTGACGCAGCAGATCGGCTATCCGTCGATAGCGCGGTAACAAAAAGTCTCTCAGCATCGCCGGACTCAACAGCGGTCCGCTGTTGAAGCAGATATCCTCCCAGCCCGCTGCATAGTCAAAACGTATGCGCTCCAAAAAGGGGGTGATCCCCTGAATGATGAGCTGACACTGGTTCTCAATGATTTCATCCAAGAGTTCAGGATCATCATAGGCTAACAAAGCTGTCTGCTCAAAGCCGATCCAATCGCGGGGTTTGCCCAGCAAAGAGCCTATGTTGATCCCTACCGGTACGTCGCTGAGTCGACAGCGCTCTGCTATCTCGTCGATATTTGGCACTTGCCGTTGCGGCGAATCGGGATCGAGGCGTTCTTTGAACTCATTCCAGGAGGCACGATCTTTAATCGGAAACTCCAAGTAATGGGGAATGCTGGCGTCTCCGCTTTCATGGACCTCACAGATCACGCCCTCGGCGGTTTGGTAGACACGACGGCCGTCTTTGACATACAGAGTTTTGACCTCGAAGGGGGGTATAAGCCCTAGGCGAGGAGACACTGTCATTTTGGTGTCCAGGCCAAAATAGGCGTCAGCTGACTTCTCGTCTTTGATCTCAGGCGGGAGTCCTTGTTGATGCCATTCAGCGTACAACTGCTCCCAATAGCCAAATTCGTAGTTGGGAATTCGATCCACACTCTGAAAGCGGAATACTCTTTGCCAACGCTCCCTTGCATTCAAGACTGCAGCACCTCACACAGTTGCGCTCAAAAAAGCATGGCTTCCACGAATCTTTCTTGGAAGGCCAACTCCGACCCCAAGTCGATATGTTCAGCCTTCTGGGCGAGCTCGATGAAGGCCATGCGGGCGGATTCCGACGTCAGAGCCAGCACCGCTCCGGCACCTGCCGCATTGCCTAAAGAACGGATGCGGGGCAGAGGGACCGAAGGCAGCAAGCCGATCCTCAGGGCACTCTCCTTGCGGATATACGTTCCAAATGCTCCCGCCAACAGCACTTCATCAAGATCGTCAGGCGACACTTCAGCGTAGACACAACAGATGTCGATAGCTGCCCGGATCGCGGCCTTGGCAAGTTGCACTTGCCGGACGTCTTTTTGGGTGAAATCGATGATCTGAGGGCTGTCAGTGAGGCGAAATACGATTTGCTCATCCGTCTCAATGACATGCGCTGCAAGACCCGGCAGACCCGAAGAGGCTATCTCCTCAGGCGGACGCAGACGTCCGGTCTCATCGATCACCTGCAGACGGACCAATTCAGCCACCAGGTTNNCAGGTCGAGCAGGCCGGAACCGCAGATGCCTCGGGCCGGCTCATCTCCGAGCACATGAAGGTCCACGCCCTCCGGATGCAACCTGACTTCGTCGATGGCACCAGGCTCAGCTCTCATGCCATAAAGAATCTGTACGCCCTCAAAGGCGGGACCTGCGGCCGCTGAACAGGCCAGGATTCGACCCCGAGCCGACAAAAGGACTTCGCCGTTGGTGCCCAGATCGACCAACAAGCGGGGTTTATCATCTTTCAACAACTGGCCGGCCACGGCCGCCGCCACGGCGTCGGATCCCACGAACCCTCCAATAAGCGGAGCACTCCAAAGCAAGGTTTCAGCAAAGACATCCATGCCCAGAGTCGCTCCGCGTGTGAAGCTTTCTCCCCTGTGGACCGGCAGATAGGGGGCCTGACCCAGTCGTATGGGGGAAAGCCCCAAAAACAGGTGATGCATGCAGGTATTGCCCACTACGCCTATGACCGCGATGTCGTTTGGCGTCAGTGCGTTGGAAGCAGCCAAAGTCGCCGCCATCTCTTCGATCGCCGTTATGATCGAACTATGGAGAAGCTGCAGACCCTCCTTGGTGGAGGCGGCATCAATGCGGGACATTACATCGGCCCCATGGGCCGCCTGTGGATTGGCGCGGGGTATGGCCCCCAAGACCTTGCCGCTTCGCAGGTCGACAAGATAGGCGACCAAAGTTGTGGTTCCGATGTCACATGCGATCCCGTAGTAGCCGAGGGATCCTTGTTCCGCCGGGCGCACCCGGATCACCCGGTCGGCAAAACTGACTACCTCCAGTTCCCGAGGATCACTCGATAGCGCCTCGGGTATCATCCGCAGCAGACTGAGAGGGGGCGATTGATCCATCAGGACCCCGTTGTCGGCCGCTTCGAGACGCTCCCATTCGGATCGCGATTCCGGAAGGGCCTGCGGTACCTGAACCCGCCAAATGTGCAGATTGCTGTCGCCGACCTGCAGATCACCGCAGCCTTCCGTCAAGATGCCGAAATCGGAGGCTTCAGGCAGAGAGTGAACAACAACCTCACCGCCCGAGGAACGAGCTTGACAGATCAATCGGAAGCCTTTAGCCAGATCTGCGGACGAAAGATGCTGCCGTTCAATCTCATTGGGCGGCTGCAGTGCTCCTGATACCACTGCCCGACACTTTCCGCATGTGCCACGGCCGTTACAAGGAAGTGCTATCCGCTCTGCGGCAATCACAAGTTCATCGGCAAGAATAGCGCCCGGCTTCATGTTCAGACGAAGGCAACCTTCAACGGTCTTTTTGTCTGAAGACATCGGCTGCTAAATACCTCATTTCAGGCCACGAGTGATTTGGTTACGTCAACTGCCGAACCGGCATCCGGAGCATATCCGTCGGCGCCGATCTCTCGGGCAAAGGCGTCAGTGATGGGTGCGCCGCCCACGATCACTTTTACTTGGTCGCGCAGCCCGCTTTCGACAAGCAACTTGATGGTATCAGCCATGGCGGGCATGGTGGTGGTCAGTAGAGCAGACATCCCTAAGACATCAGGCTTGTGCTCGCGGACAGCTTCCACAAACTTCTCCGGTGAGACGTCAATACCGAGGTCAATAACCTCGAAACCGGCACCTTCGAGCATCATAGCTACCAGCTTCTTACCGATATCGTGCAAGTCGCCCTTGACCGTACCAATGATGACCTTACCTAGAGGTTGTACGTCGGTATCGCTGATCAAGGGTCTTACGATGGCAAGCCCAGCGTGCATGGCCCTTGCTGCGATAAGCACCTCCGGAACATAGAACTCATTTTTCTTAAACTTGTCGGCGACAACTTCCATTCCGGCGACAAGGCCCTGATTGATAATGTCCGCCGGGTTGCAGCCCGCGGCGATTGCTTCATTGATCAGTCGCTCGGTGTCCGGAGCTTTGCCGGCAATGACCGCTTGTGCAATCTGCTGGAAGTAGCTCAACTATGATTCCCTCCTTATTAGCTCACCCTAGATGCTGCGACGCCGCCAATCAAGAGCGTTTCAGTACCAAGAGTCGACATAGCCCTTTGCTTTGCCATTTCCGTCGTAGTGCGGTAGCTTGGCTAAGCCCGCACACCCCTACGGCGGATCGCCTCGGTGCTGGTCACGCTCCCGTGTCCTTGGTCCGGATGAGCACTCAGTCGTTCATCATGACATTCCGAACCCGACACACTTCATGTGCGATACGGCTCCCTGGAAGGCAACCAAGAGCCGCTGAGCCGGCGGCCGTCTTCGCACTTGGGCAACCATGAAAAAGTAGTTCGCTCACATGCTTGTTTTCTCCTTTCAGATGTGTCCAAGATAAACAACAGCTCCTAAAGCAGTTCGTCTCATCCTACGTATAATAATCGTAACGAAGAACGCCGTGTACTGCCGGATCGGGGGGAATGACCTATGACAGCATACGGATGGAGTTCTTTTCCTCCGCAGTCCGCTCGCGAAGGCTCTCAGCCTATCGCCTTTGGCGAGCGCGATGCCAGGCGTATTGCGGGGGCGGGCAGAAGACCGCCGTGTCCGCGAAAGGCCCGGACCTTTCATGGTGAGCTGGAGGATTTGGAAGGCGAATTGGTTACCCTACGCACCGTGAGTGGTCGCACCGTGGGCGGTCGAATCGACGAGGTGTTCGAGGACTATCTGATGTTTGTCTCCGGAGGAGTCGAAGAGGCGATTCCGATCAATCAGATCACCAATGTGCGAGTGTGTCCTCGTGTGAACCACGAAACGGATGCTATCTTGGTTGACTAGCCCGCTCGAAAGGCTCAGCCCAAAGGGTCTGAGCCTTTATGCTCGTGCGCCCGGCATGTCTGCCGAGCCGGAGGGCTGAAAGAAGCCCTCACCACTCAACCAG